>NZ_JBYIVZ010000025.1:0-145571 GCF_057710365.1 Streptomyces sp. bgisy027 | reverse complement strand
CCCCCCCCCCTCTCCTCCCCCCCCCCCCCCCCCCCCCCCCACTCCCGGTGATGGTTCTTCCTACGTCCGACATGGTCAGACGTCGATGCTGTCCTTCGGAGCGCCATCGCTCCGCTCCTGCGCCGCCTCGGCCGCCGCCTGCTTCTTGGAGGCCCTCAGGCTGGTGATCGTGGTGACGATCAGGACCGAGCAGATCACGCCGAGCGAGACCGGAATGCTGATCTCAGGGACATGGACCCCGGACTCGTGCAGTGCGTGCAGCACCAGCTTGACACCGATGAAGCCAAGGATGATCGACAGGCCGTAGCTCAGGTGGACCAGCTTCTTCAGCAGGCCGCCGATGAGGAAGTACAGCTGTCGCAGACCCATCAGCGCGAATGCGTTGGCCGTGAAGACGATGTACGGGTCCTGCGTCAGGCCGAAGATCGCCGGGATGGAGTCCAGGGCGAAGAGCACGTCCGTCGTACCGATCGCGAGCATCACGACCAGCATCGGGGTCATGACCCGCTTGCCGTTCTCCTGGATCCACAGCTTGGTGCCGTGGTAGCGGTCGGCGACACCGAACCTGCGCTCGGCCGCCTTCAGCAGCTTGTTCTCCTCGAACTCCTCTTCCTCGTCGCCGGCCCGGGCCTCCTTGATGAGCTTCCAGGCGGTCCAGATCAAGAAGGCGCCGAAGATGTAGAACACCCAGGCGAAGCTCGCGAGGATCGCGGCGCCGGCGGCGATGAATATCGCTCGCAGCACCAGGGCGATGAGCACACCGACCAGCAGCACTCGCTGCTGGTACTGGGACGGCACGGCGAACTTCGCCATGATCAGAACGAAGACGAAGAGGTTGTCGACGCTCAGCGACTTCTCGGTGATGAAACCGGCGAAGAACTCGCCGCCGGCCTGTCCGCCGCCGAAGATCAGCAGGCCGAGCCCGAAGAGGCCGGCGAGCGCGATCCAGACGACCGTCCAGATTCCGGCTTCCTTGATGGATACGTCGTGCGGCTTTCGGCCGATGAAGAAATCGACCGCGATCAGGGCGGCAAGGCCCACGATGGTCAGGACCCACAGGGTCGTGGAAACTTCCACTGCGCCTCCGGCAGTACGTAACGGCAGATGTCAGCGTCGTCGCGCGCCGGAGGTCTCTTCCACCCACGATGGGCCGACGCCCCGGGATCTGGCCGGATCCGTATTGACGGGTACGTCGCAGCAGACAGGGAGTACTCCCCTCCGTGCCACAAACAGTACCCCAATCACCAAGGGAAGGTAAAGTGATTGGCAAAAGAAGTACCAAGTTAGCTGGTCAGGGCCTTTTACCAGTGCTTGGTCCGAGCTGCCGCGACCTGCGTGAGCACCTGCTGGAGCACCTGGCTGCCGGGTGGCACCAGCGAGGGCTCGTAGGTCCAGGCGTGCCCCACCCACGGGTCGGCGAGGTGGTCGTCGGCCACCGGCGTCAGACGCAGCAGCGCACGCCACAGCGGGTCGAGCAGCGGGCCGTAGCCGGCCGCCTCCTCGCGGTCCGCGACCATCATCAGGTGGACGCCGACGCTGGGGCCCTCGTCCGCGAGGTAGCGCAGCTGGTTCACGGCACGATCGTCGAAGCCGTGCGGGAAGTCATTGACGATCAGCAGCTGCTGGGAGGTGTCGAAGCCGGGCGGCAGGGAGTCGGGCGCACCGGCGCGCAGTGCCATCTGCACCAGGTCGACACGCTGCGTGAGCCGGGCGAGGACATCCGCGACTCCGGCCGCACCCACCGCGGGCGGGGCCGCGAGTACACCGGTCTGCACCAGGGGTGCGAGTGCCTGGGCACCCGAGCCGGCCGGGTCGATGACGTGCACGGTGAACTCGCCGGCCGGGTAGACGGCGAGCAGCCGGGCCGCGTGCGCCACCGCCGTCTCCATCGCGAGGCGGCTCAGGTCGTGGGAGTCGTGGAAGGAGCCTTCGGGCGAACCACTGCGTCCGCTGTCGATCCACAGGCCGCGCTCCAGCGGCAGCCGGACCAGCATCGGGATGCGCAGCTCGGCGCTCTCGGGCAGGTGGAGCTCACCCAGGCGAAGTGCCATGGGGATCTCCATCGGCACGCGGTAGCCGTGCCAGACCGGGTTGTCCCAGCGGGCGTAGGCGGGCGGCAGCGCGGGCTCGACGACCTGGGACTCCGCGCTGAGCTGGGCAAGGTCCCGGTCGAGCGTCGCCCTGGCCTGGTTGACGAGCTGCGAGTGCTTGGCCTGGGCCGCCTCGCGGGCGGCATCGCCCTGTCCGCCGATCCGGCTGCGCGGGTCCGACAGGACCTGGTCGAGCTCCTTCTCCATGCGCGATTCGGCGAAGTCGACCGCGCTGCGGTAGGCGGCGGTGGTGCGGGCGAGGTCCTCGAACATGCCCCACACCTGGTTGTACAGCCGCTCCTCCATGGACCAGCCGGTGGCGTCACCCGCGACGGGCTGCGCGGGCCGGCCGGGCTGCGCCGGGGGCACGGTCGGCGGAGGCGGCGGCGGAGCCGCGTTCTGCCGGCGCGGGTGGCTGTAGTCGATGGGTCCGCCGGACGTGGGGGCGGACGGCTGGGTGGGGTCGCTGGTGCCGTACGGAGAATTGGGCGGCGGGGTCGGCTGGCCGGGCGTCTGGTTGCCGTAGGGCGACGTCGGCTGCGGTGCCGCGGCACCTGAGGTGCCCTGCTGCGCCTGGCCGGACTGGTCCGGCCCGAGGGCGGGTGCGGCGGCCTGCCGGGAACGGTCGCCGTCCGGGCGCGGCGGGGGCGCCGGGATCGAGCGGGCGACGCCCTGGGCCACCGCGTCGTTGATGCCGCCGGCGAGCTGGTGGGCCCGGTCCAGGCCCTGGTCGTCGAAGAGGTCGGCGAGGCCACCGGCGTACCCCTGGCCGATGGCGCGCACCTTCCAGGCGCCCTGGCGGCGGTAGAGCTCCAGGGCGACGACGGCCGACTCGGACTCCAGGCCGGCGATGGTGTAGCTGGCGACCTCGGCGCCGTCGAGGCCGGTGACCGCGACGAACGGGGCGGGGACGGAGCCGAAGCGGGTCGGACCCCCGACCCCGGTCGGCAGGGCGAGCAGCACACTGACACGGTGGACGGCCTCGGGCATGGCGTCCAGGTCCACCGCGAGGCGATGGTCGGCGGCCGCCTGCCGGGAGACCTCCAGGCCGGGCAGGGTCGGGGCGCCCGGGTGGGCCACCGATTCGACGCCGTGGATCCTGCCCTGCTCGTCGCCGAGCGCGGCGGCGGCCACGATCGGCGTGCCGGCCGAGACCCGGATCTCCAGACGGGCCTGGGAGAGCGGGTGGTTCTGCCCCCGCACCAGCTCGGCCGTCATGCCTTCGTCCCCCTGTGTCAGTTGTCGTGTGCCGCCCGCCGGGCCGCCTTGCGTGTCTTACAGGTGCGGCAGGATCGCCGGCATCAGGTCCTGGAAGGTGCGGCCGTTGGCCGGGGTTCCGAGGGCCGTCATCGTCCAGCCCGGACCCGAGCGGTGCACCTTCGCCATGATCTGGGCCGTGTAGGCGCCGCCGCCCGCGAGCGTGTAGCGGGCGAGCTCCTGGCCGTTGGTCTCGTCGACCAGGCGGCAGAAGGCGTTCTGCACCTCCTGGAAGGTCTGGCCCGTGAAGGAGTTCACGGTGAAGACGATCTGGTCGATGTGGACCGGGATGCGGGCGAGGTCGACGAGGATCGCCTCGTCGTCGCCGCCCTGGCCGACACCGCCGACGAGGTTGTCGCCGGTGTGGCGCACCGAGCCGTCGTCGCTCACCAGGTGGCGGAAGAAGACGACGTCGACCGGCTGCTTGTCCGCGAACAGGACGGCCGAGGCGTCGAGGTCGACCTCCCGCGTACGCGAGCCGAACAGGCCGCGCCGGGGAGCCGCCTGCCAGCCGAGACCCATGCGCACCGCGGTCAGGCTGCCTCCGTCGTTCTTCTGCAGACTGATTGCCTGACCCTTGGTCATGTTGACGGTCACGTGCTGATTCCCCTCTCGAGCTGTCCCCTGTTGGCCGCGGAGTCCGCGGATGACGAGAACCCTACGCAGGGGCACTGACAGTGACGTACTCCGGTCCCCACTTTGTGTCGGTCTTGCAACACAGCGAGTACGGAAAGCCGGTGGAAGGCCGTTCGGGCGGCGCCGGTGCCGTGGTGCGGACCGGCGCCTCGGGCCCCGTCAGGCGAGTCCCGCCTCCTTCATCTGCCGCAGTTCCTTCTTCATCTCGGACACCTCGTCGCGCAGCCGTGCCGCGATCTCGAACTGGAGGTCCGCCGCGGCGGCGCGCATACGCTCCGTCAACTCCTCGATCTGTTCGGCGAGTTCCGCCGCCGGCCGGTCGGTCGGCGCCGTCTGCTTGGCTTTGCCCTTGGCGGACTTGGCCGACTTCGCGCCCTTGGCCGCCTTGTCGCCGAGGGAGGGCACGGGGGCCTTGGTGCCCCGGCCGTCCTTCTTGGCGCGGTAGCCGGTGCCGAGCAGTTGCTCGGTGTCGACATCCTCGCGGGCGATCTGCGCGACGATGTCGTTGATCTTCTTGCGCAGCGGCTGGGGGTCGATGCCGTTGGCCTTGTTGTATGCGACCTGCTTCTCCCGGCGGCGGTTGGTCTCGTCGATGGCCTTCTCCATCGCCGGGGTGATCTTGTCGGCGTACATGTGGACCTGGCCGGAGACGTTGCGCGCCGCGCGGCCGATGGTCTGGATGAGGGAGGTCCCGGAGCGCAGGAAGCCCTCCTTGTCGGCGTCGAGGATCGCCACCAGGGACACCTCGGGCAGGTCGAGGCCCTCCCGCAGCAGGTTGATGCCGACGAGGACGTCGAACTCTCCGGCACGCAGCTCTCTCAGCAGCTCGACACGGCGCAGGGTGTCCACGTCGCTGTGGAGGTAGCGCACGTGGATGCCGAGTTCCAGGAAGTAGTCCGTGAGGTCCTCGGCCATCTTCTTGGTGAGGGTGGTGACCAGGACCCGCTCGTCCTTCTCGACGCGCGTGCGGATCTCGTGCACCAGGTCGTCGATCTGGCCCTCGGTCGGCTTGACGACGACCTCCGGGTCGACGAGGCCGGTGGGACGGATGATCTGCTCGACCTGGCCGTCCCCGCGGGAGAGCTCGTAGTTGCCGGGGGTCGCCGACAGGTAGACGGTCTGCCCGATGCGCCCCTGGAACTCCTCCCACTTCAGGGGGCGGTTGTCGAGGGCGGACGGCAGTCGGAAGCCGTGGTCGACCAGGGTGCGCTTGCGGGAGGCGTCGCCCTCGTACATCGCCCCGATCTGCGGCACCGTCACATGCGACTCGTCGATGACGAGCAGGAAGTCCTCGGGGAAGTAGTCGAGCAGGGTGTTCGGCGCGGAGCCGGGCGAGCGGCCGTCGAAGTGCATCGAGTAGTTCTCGACGCCGGAGCAGGAGCCGATCTGGCGGAGCATCTCGAGGTCGTAGGTCGTCCGCATCCGCAGTCGCTGGGCCTCCAGGAGCTTGCCCTGCTTCTCCAGTTCGGCGAGGCGCTCGCCGAGCTCCTTCTCGATGTCGTTGACGGCCCGCTCCATGCGCTCGGGGCCGGCGACGTAGTGGGAGGCCGGGAACACGTACAGCTGCTCGTCGTCGCTGATGATCTCGCCGGTCAGCGGGTGCAGCGTGGACAGGGCCTCGATCTCGTCGCCGAACATCTCGATGCGGACGGCGAGCTCCTCGTAGACCGGGAAGATCTCGATGGTGTCGCCGCGCACGCGGAAGGTGCCGCGGGTGAAGGCGAGGTCGTTGCGCGTGTACTGGATGTCCACGAAGCGGCGCAGCAGCTGGTCCCGGTCGATCTCCTCGCCGACCCTGAGGGGAACCATGCGGTCCACGTACTCCTGCGGTGTACCGAGGCCGTAGATGCAGGACACCGAAGCGACCACGACGACATCACGACGGGTGAGCAGCGAGTTCGTCGCGGAGTGGCGCAGGCGCTCGACCTCCTCGTTGATCGAGGAGTCCTTCTCGATGTAGGTGTCCGACTGCGGGACGTAGGCCTCGGGCTGGTAGTAGTCGTAGTACGAGACGAAGTACTCGACGGCGTTGTTCGGCAGGAGCTCGCGGAACTCGTTCGCCAGCTGGGCGGCCAGTGTCTTGTTCGGTGCCATCACCAGGGTGGGCCGCTGGAGCTTCTCGATCATCCACGCGGTGGTCGCGGACTTGCCTGTGCCGGTCGCGCCGAGCAGGACGACGTCCTTCTCACCGGCTTCGATGCGCCGGGCGAGCTCGGCGATGGCCGTCGGCTGGTCGCCGCTGGGCTGGTAGGGGCTGACGACCTCGAAGGGCGCCACCGTGCGTTCGATGCTGGAAACGGGCCGCATGGGATCCACGGTACGACCCCCCACTGACAACGCGGTCCGATCAGTGGTTCTGCGGGGTCCTGGAGCCTCGGGTTCCGGCGGTGCGGCGGGTGCGCAGGGTGGCGCGGCGGACCTGGTGCGGGACGGTGGCGTGGGCCGGGACGCCCGGCTTGTCCGCGACGGGGACCCCGGCGGGACGCCCCATGATCATCTTCGGGTCGAAGAGTACGACGGCGCCCGCGACGAGCAGAAAGGCGAGCGGGCCGACCAGCATCGGGGCGAGCAGGGCGGCGGGCGAGTCGCCACCGACGGGCGCTCCCGTGCCATGGAGATGGACGTTGAGGGCTGCCATGCCGGTGTAGTGCATGCCGCTGACGGCGAGCCCCATGACGAGGCTCGCGCCGACACTCCACAGAAGCCCTCTGACCTGCCCAGCGGCCCACAGGGCGGCGGTGGCGGCACCCATGGCTATGACGACGGAGACGGCCACGGTGAACGTGTTGTACTCCAGCCTTCCGTCGAGCCGTATGCCGGCCATGCCCAGATAGTGCATCGACGCTATGCCGAGGCCGGTGATGGTGCCGCCGGTGAACAGGGCCGCGCCCCTGGCGCCTCTGTAGCCGACTATGAAAATCCCGACACCGACCATGACGACGGCGACTGCGAGGCTCGCGAACGTCATGACCTTGTCGTAGTGGATCGGCGTTCCCTTGACGGTGAAGCCCATCATCGCGACGAAGTGCATCGTCCATATGCCGGAGCCGATGGCTGCCGAGCCCAGGGCGAGCCAGCCGGGGCGCCAGGAACGCGAGACGAGCATCGATCTTGCGGTGCAGCGAAGGCCGAGCGCACCGCCGAGACAGGCCATGAGGTAAGCCACCAGAGGTGTGACGAGTCCATAGCTGAATCCGTCGATCGTGCCCTGCATACGCGGCTGCCCTTCCCGCCCTTTTACGTCCCGGAACTCCGTGAAATGCGCCCCCTCCCAGGACCGCCCGAGCGGTCAGGGTTGAGGCAGAGGGTAACCCCCACCGGAATGGTCGAACGATTCTCCGGCAAAGAAACACGGCCTTGCCCCAGTTGTGCCGCACAGGTGAGCGAGCGCAGGCAACTCCATTCATTCTGTGGCCATTCTGTACTCCTCCGCCGTTGACCCTCTGCTGTCACAGTTGAGCTGTCCGTGATCGTCCGAAGCGAGGAGTACGCATGCACGCGCGCGCTGTAGCCGCCACGACGACCGCGCTCCTGGGAACCGCCACCCTGCTCGTCCCCGCCCCGCAAGCCCGGGCCGGTTCGGACCAGCCCACGATCATCGCCCACCGGGGAGCCTCCGCCTATGCCCCCGAGAACACGCTGGAAGCCGTCGACAAGGCCGCCGAGCTGGGCATCGACTGGGTCGAGAACGACGTCCAGCGCACCAGGGACGGCGAGCTGGTCGTCGTCCACGACGACAACCTCAGGCGGACGACGGACGCGGAGGAGGTCTTCCCCGACCGCGCGCCCTGGAAGGTGAAGGACTTCACGGCCGCCGAGATCGCCCGGCTGGACGCGGGCAGCTGGTTCGGCCCCGCGTACGCGGACGCGCGCGTGCCGACGCTGAAGCAGTACGTGGACCGTGTGGAGCTGCACCACCAGAAGCTGCTGCTGGAGATCAAGAATCCGGAGCTGTATCCGGGCATCGAGCAGCAGACCCTCAAGGTGCTGGACAACGAGGGGTGGCTCGACGGGCCCCACCTGGAGAGCCGGCTGATCGTACAGAGTTTCAGTGCCGACAGTGTGCGGACCGTGCACGAGTTGAAGCCGGCCGTGAAGACGGGTCTGCTGGGGACGCCTGCCGTGGCGGACCTGGACGGTTACGCGGCCTTCACGGATCAGATCAACCCCTCGTACGGCTCCATCTCCACGGGCTACGTCGCCTCCGTCCACGCGGTCGAGGGAGCGCACGGCAGGCCGCTGGAGGTCTTCACCTGGACCGTGAACGACGCGGGCACCGCACGGCTGGTCGCCGGGTACGGCGTCGACGGCGTCATCACGAACACTCCCGACGTGGTGCGGGACGCCCTGCCCACGGGCTGAGGCCGGCACGGCGCCCGCTCCCGGGAGCGTTGTCAGTGGTGGGCCGTACGGTGGGCGCATGGACAGCCATGGGCAGTACGAGCAGCAGGTCGTGTGGGCCGTCGTCGGTACCGACATCGGGCCGCTGATGCTGGCCGCGACCCGCGACGGCCTGGTCAGCGTCGTCTTCCACGCCACGCCGAAGGTGCGCGACACGATGCTCGACCGGCTGGCGTCCCGGCTGGGCGTCGAGCCGGTGGAGGCGCCCGACTCCCCGCTGCTGGCCGAGGCGATACGCCAGATGGAGCAGTACTTCGCGGGTGGGCGACGGGACTTCGAGCTGCCGCTGGACTGGTCGTTGATCTCCGGTTTCAACCGGCAGGTGCTGCGCGAGCTGGCCACGGGTGTCCCGTTCGGCACGGTCGTGGGGTACGGCGATCTGGCCGGGCGGGTCGGGCAACCGGGCGCGGCCCAGGCCGTGGGGATGGCGATGGGCGCCAATCCGCTGCCGGTCGTCGTGCCCTGTCACCGGGTCGTGGAGAGCGACGGCGGCATCGGCGGGTTCGGGGGCGGTCTGGAGACCAAGCGAAAGCTGCTGGCGTTGGAGGGGGTACTGCCGGAGCCCCTGTTCTGAGGGCTGCCCGCTTTTCGCGGGGTGGGCAGTCGGGAGAAGAGGGGGGAGACTGCGCCTGTGACGACACCTTTCACCCACATGTACGCGGCCGGTCCGGTGTGCTGTTCCGGGCGGCCGGCCGTTCGGAGGCGTCGTATCGCCGGGTGTGCGGCGTGACCGCCGTCGAGCGTCAGGTCGTCGTGTCGGTGCCGGCCGACCGGCTGCCGGCCCTGCGGCGCCGTATCTCGGCCGTGCTGATCACGACACAGATCCTGGGCGGGCTGGGCGTCGCCACCGGCATCGCGCTCGCGGCCGTCCTGGCCAAGGAGGTCAGCGGCACCGAGTCGCTGTCCGGGCTCGCGCCCACCGCGACCGTTGCCGGCACCGCGGTGCTGTCGATGCCGCTGGCTGCGCTGATGACCGCGCGCGGCCGCCGTCCCGGGCTCGTCCTGGCTTATCTCATAGGCGCCGTGGGCGCCGCCGTCACGGTGGTCGCGGCCCGCGTCGGGAGTTTTCCGCTGCTGCTGTGCGGGATGGCCGCGTTCGGCGCGGCGTCGTCGGCGAACCTCCAGGCGCGGTTCGCGGCGGCGGATCTCGCCGAGCCGGATCGGCGGGCGCGGGCGATCTCGCTCGTCGTCTGGGCGACCACCATCGGGGCGGTCCTCGGGCCGAACATAGCCGCGCCCGCCGGGCGCAGTGTCACCGGCCTCGGGATACCGGCGACGGCGGGTCCGTTCCTGTGGGCGGCCGGGATCTTCCTGGTATCCGCGCTGGTGGTGGCCGTACTGCTGCGGCCGGACCCGTTGCTGACGGCGCGTGCGCTGGCGCCGGCCGAGGAAGGGTCGCCCGCGGCTCGTTCGCTGCGTGCCGGGATGGCCGCCGTGGCCGCCTCGCCGCGGGCGCGACTCGCGGTGGTGACGGTCGCCGTGGCGCACACGGCGATGGTGTCGGTGATGTCGATGACCCCGGTCGACCTGGCTCGTCACGGCGCCGGGATCGATCTGATCGGTCTGGTCATCAGCGGGCACATCGCGGGCATGTATGCGTTCGCGCCGCTCATGGGGCGGTTGTCGGACCGGCTGGGGCGGTTGTCCGGGATCGGGCTCTCCGTGGGGCTGCTGGCGTGTGCGGTCTTCCTCGCCGGCACGGCGGGCGGCAGTCACGGGCAGACGGCCGTCGGTCTGTTCGTACTGGGGCTCGGCTGGTCGGCGGGGCTCGTCTCCGGTTCCGCGCTGCTCACGGACTCGGTGCCGCAGCCCGCGCGGGCGGCCGCGCAAGGCCTGTCCGACCTCGTCATGAACGCGTCCGCCGGCGTCGGTGGAGCGGTCGCAGGGCTCGTGGTCGCCAAGGCGAGCTATGGCTGGCTGAATCTCACGGCCGCGTGCCTGCTGCTCCCGCTGGCTGCGTTGGCGCTGTTCACGCGGGGCAGACGGGCGACGGACGTTCCGGCGGCCGACTGACGTTATATCCCGCTTCGCCGGGGAAGCCGGAGGCCGTGGGCTCCGGTTGCCACGCGAAGGGTGGCCGGACCGGGGCGCCGGTAGCAGACTCCGCCGTGCGCACAGCCGCTGGCATCCGACTGGCATCCGGAAGACACGGAGCCGAAGGGACGGCGATCACGCATGAGCGGAAACAGGGCAGTGGCGTATCTCAAGCCGGGCACGGTCGAGGTCAGGACCATCGACTATCCGACGCTCGAGCTTCAGGACGGACCGGGAGTCGCCCGCGACAACATCGGCCGCAAGTGCCGGCACGGGGTGATCCTCAAGGTCCTCGCGACCAACATCTGTGGCAGTGACCAGCACATGGTGCGCGGGCGTACGACCGCGCCGGAAGGGCTGGTCCTCGGACACGAGATCACCGGAGAGGTCGTCGAACGGGGGCCGGACGTCGAGACCGTCGACGTGGGCGACATCGTCTCCGTACCGTTCAACATCGCCTGCGGGCGGTGTCGTAACTGCAAGGAACGCAAGACCGGCATCTGCCTGAACGTCAACCCGGCCCGGCCGGGAGCGGCGTACGGCTATGTCGACATGGGCGGCTGGGTCGGCGGGCAGGCCGAGTTCGCCATGATCCCGTACGCGGACTTCAATCTGCTGAAGTTCCCCGACCGGGACCAGGCGCGCGCGAAGCTGCTCGATCTGACGATGCTGTCGGACATCTTCCCGACCGGCTTCCACGGTGTGGTCACCTCGGGTGCGGGTGTCGGTTCGACGGTGTACGTCGCCGGGGCGGGCCCGGTCGGGCTCGCGGCGGCCGCCTCGGCGCACCTGCTGGGGGCCGCGGTCGTCATCGTCGGCGATCTGAACGCCGAGCGCCTCGCCCAGGCGCGCAGCTTCGGCTGCGAGACCGTCGACGTCTCTCAGGGCGACGTGGGCGAGCAGATCGCCCAGATCCTCGGGGAGCCCGAGGTGGACGCCGCGGTCGACGCGGTCGGCTTCGAGGCGCGGGGCCACGGCCCGGACGCCGAGGAGGCGCCCGCGACGGTCCTGAACTCGCTGATGGGCATCACGCGCGCGGGCGGTGCCCTCGGCATTCCCGGCCTGTATGTCACGGCCGACCCCGGAGGGATCGACGAGGACGCGAAGTCCGGGACGCTGAAGGTTCGGCTCGGCCTCGGCTGGGCCAAGAGCCACCGGTTCACGACCGGGCAATGCCCGGTGATGCAGTACAACCGGGGCCTGATGATGGCGATCCTGCACGAGCGCGTGCACATCGCCAAGGCGGTCAACGCGACCGTGATCGGTATCGAGGACGCGCCACGTGGCTATGCCGAGTTCGACCAGGGCGCGAGCCGCAAGTACGTGCTGAATCCGCACGGTGCGCTGGACGGGCTCCAGCCGGTCTGACGTCACCGACGCGTGCACGTGCCTGCGAGGGGGGCCACGCACGCGTGGCCCCCTTTCGCAGCCCGTCAGTCGTAGTGCCGGGCCTCGAAGACGTTGCCGTCGGGGTCACGGAAGTAGAAGCTGCGTTTGGCCTTTCCGCGGGCGCCGAAGGAGTCGCGGGAGATGTCCGACACCGGGGCGCCGCGCTCCTCCAGGCGGGCGCGCAGGGTGTCGAATCCGTCGCCGGGCAGCGCCAGGCAGACGTGGTTGACCGGGTGCCCGGAGCTCTCGACGGAGTCCGGCAGCATCTTCATGCGCTCCGCCATGGTGAGCGGCATGAGGTCGAGGATGGTCTCCTCGTTGAGACGTACGGAGGGGAACGGAACCGCCCCCGCGGAGAACTCCGAGAGCCTGACCGGCTCCATGCCGACCGCCTTCTCGAAGAAGTCGGCCGACGCCTCCGGGTCGCGCACCCAGAGGACGACATGGTCGAGACGTGCAGTGTGGTCCTTCATGCAGTCAAGGCTGGTGTCGTCCGCCACAGGCCGCAAGGGGTTTGATCGGGCACGGCGCCCGCCAGAGATGAGGGAGTACCGACAGACAGGAGGCAGGCGCGTGGTGCTGGTGGTGTCGGAAGAAGTACGGGAAGCGATCGACGCGCGTCGACCCGTGGTGGCCCTGGAGTCCACGATCATCGCGCACGGGTTGCCGCGCCCGCGCAATCTCCAGGTGGCCCTGGAGCTGGAGGACGTCGTACGGCAGGAGGGCGCTGTTCCGGCGACGATCGCCGTGCTGGACGGGCGCCCTCATGTCGGCCTCGGCAAGGACCAGCTGGAGCGGGTCGCGAACGAGGACGGGATCCGCAAGCTGGGGCACCGGGATCTGCCGCTCGCGGTGGCCGCCGGGGCGAGCGGGGCGACCACGGTGTCGGCGACGGCGCTGCTGGCGGCCCTCGCGGGCGTGCGGGTGTTCGCGACGGGCGGACTCGGCGGTGTGCACCGGGAGTGGACGGTGACGCAGGACGAGTCGGCCGACCTGGGGCTGCTCGCGCGTACCCGGATCACGGTGGTGTGCGCCGGGGTGAAGTCGATCCTGGACGTCCCCGCGACCCTGCAACGGCTGGAGACCCTCGGCGTCGCTGTGGCCGGCTATCGCACGGACCACTTCCCCGGCTTCTACCTCGCCGACTCGGGTCACCCCGTGGACTGGACGCTCGGCTCGCCCGAGGAGGCCGCCGAGGTGATGCGTGCTCAGGACGCGCTCGACGGGCCCGAGTCGGCGTTGATCGTCGCCAACCCGGTACCGGAAGCGGAGCAGTTGGATCCAGAGCTGCACGCGCGTGTGCTCGCGGACGCGCTGCACGCGTGCGAGGAGCAGGGCGTCACCGGTCAGGCGGTCACGCCGTTCCTGTTGGACTACCTGGTACGGCACACGGACGGTGCCTCGTTGAGCGCGAACCTGGCGGCGGTGCGCGGCAACGTACGCCTGGCGGGGCGGATCGCGGCGGCCTGGGCCGGGGCGTGAACGGGACACCTGCCAGCGGCCCGGGCCGGAGCATGAACGGGACGCCGTCCGTAGGTCCGGGCGCCTCGAGTGCCCGCGACGGCGCTCTGCTGGTCGTCGGCGACGTGGTGACGGACGTCATCGCCCGCCACCGGGGGCCGCTCGCCTCCGGCACGGACACCGGCGCGGCCATCCGGACCGTGCCCGGCGGCGCGGGCGCCAATGTGGCCTGCTGGGCGGCGCATCGGGGCGGTCGCGAGGTACGGCTGCTGGGGCGGGTGGGCGCGGACGCCGCCGACTGGCACGAGCGGGAGCTGACGGCGAGCGGCGTGCGGCCCTGTCTCGTCGTCGATCCGCAGGCGCCGACCGGGACGGTGATCTGCCTGGTCGACACGGGTGCCGCGGCCGAGCGGACGTTCCTGACCGACAGCGGTGCGTCGATGCGGCTGGAGCCGCGCGACTGGTCGGACGCGCTCCTCGACGGTGTCGCGTGGCTGCACCTGTCGGGTTATCTGCTGTTCGCCGCGCCCAGCCGCGCGCTGGTGACGGCGGCCGTCGCGTCCGCACGCGCACGGGGCGTGCCGGTGAGCCTGGATCCGGCGTCGACCGGGTTCCTCGTGGAGCTGGGCGTCGACCGGTTCCTGGCGTTGGCGGAGGGCGTGGACGTCCTGCTGCCGAGCCGTGACGAGGCGTGCCTGCTCACGGGGTTGCCGGACGCTGCGGATGCGGCTGCCAAGTTGAGCCGCCATGTGCCGCTGGTCGTCGCCAAGCAGGGCGCGGACGGCGCGCTGGTGGCCCGGTCGGGCACGATCACCGCCCACGTCCCCGCCGTGCCGGCTGCGCCGAGGGACACCACCGGAGCGGGCGACGCCTTCACCGGTGCGTTCCTCGCCGCCATGCTCACCGGTGCGGCTCCGGAAGAGGCGGCCGCGGAGGGGTGCCGGGCGGGAGCGCTGGCGGTGGAACGGGTGGGCGGGAGGCCGCCGGGGGTCGGGTGACGGAACCGACGGGCCGGGGGGATCGCGAGTCGTCGCCTAACGGCTTGAAGCCACGCCATGGTCCACTACGGCTTGAAGCCACGACACCGTCGACTCCGGCTTGAAGCCACGACACCGTCGACTCCGGCTTGAGGCCACGACACCGTCGACTCCGGCTTGAGGCCACGGCCGGTGACTCCGGCTTGAGGCCACGGCCGGTGACTCCGGCTTGAAGCCACGGCCGGTGGCTCCCGGCCCTGCTCCGGCCCGCGGCCCGGCCCGTAGCTACGGCTTGCGTCCCCACGCCGAGATCAGTGGGGCCGTGGCCAGGTCCATCGTGCCGGAGGCTACGTTCGCGAGGTGGCGGTCGATGTCCTCGTCCGTGGCGACGCCGCCCGTGACCAGCTGCTCGCGGATCTGACGGACCGTGGCGGACTCCAGGGCGGCGCAGGCGGGCGAGGTGATCGGGAAGTACGCGTCGGCCGTCACCCGGCGCAGTCCCGCCTCGCGGAGCAGACGCGGGAGCCTGCGGCCGTAGGAGAGGTCGGCGCCGCGGTCGGCGAGGAGCTTGCGAAAGCCCTGGCGCAACCGGTTGGCCAGCTGCTGCTCGGGGCCGTACTCGTCGGGGCAGATGAGAGGCTGCAGAGCGGGGTCGGCGTCCTCGATCAGGAGCCACCCGCCGGGGCGCAGGGACTCGATCATCGAGTGCAACGCCCGTTCCCGGTCCGGCACATGGACGAGGACGAGCCGGGCGTGCACCAGGTCGAACCCCTCCCCCGGCGGTTCGCCGGCGCTCACGTCGTGGACGCGCACCTCCACGGGCGGCCGGGCGTCGGAGGCGAGTTGTGAGGTGTCGATGTCGGTTGCGACGATCTTGCCGGTCGGGCCGACCTTCTTGGCCATCCAGGACACCACCGACGTGCCGCCTGCGCCGACCTCCCAGCAGCGCCAGCCGGCTCCGATGCCGAATCCTTCGATGTGCCGGAAGGTCGTGGGGTCGAAGAGGGTGGCGAAAGCGTCGAAACGTTCGCCTGCCTCGGTCTGCCGGTTGTCGAGGAGATACCCGTCGTTTCGCATCATGCCGCGATCATTCCAGTTGCCCCGCTTGTCTCGAGGGGGCGACGCGGCGCCTACGACGAGATGGCGGACGTCGGGTCCCGGCGACGGCGGGATTCGGAGCCGACGGCATGCGGGGCGGCAGGACGGGGGAATCGGTGGGCAGGGGTCCAGGTTCCCGCAGGAACGGCACACCCGGACCGGCGGCGCAACGGTGCATCCAGCCCGGCAAAGGCTGCGTCCTACCTGGGTGGGCTGGTTGTCCACAGGCGGGAACAAAGCGGAATTGGTGATTCCCACAGGCTCACCCGGCACTCACCACCGACTGGCAAACTGGCACGCCAAGGCGCAGAGATGCGGCGCGAGGGATCCATGCAAGGAGATCCAGATGTCCATGGCAGGGAATCTGCGGAAGGTCACGGGCCTAGACAGGGTCGGCGGCCTGCGCAAGGTGGCACGGCTGGCTCGACGACGCCCCCGCGTCGACCTCAGCCACCCCGCCAGGTCCCCGCTGGGCTCCTCCGTGGTGAATTGCGTGGCCTACCGGGACGGCGCCCGGGTCCCGGAGACCGGCGATCTGGTCGATGTGGTGCAGAGAGTGCGCAAGCGCGGCGGCGGATTCGTCTGGCTCGGTCTGCACGAGCCGACGGACCGGGAGTTCGCCGGCATCGCCGAACTCTTCGACCTGCACCCGCTCGCGGTCGAGGACGCGGTCGAGGCGCATCAGCGGCCGAAGCTCGAGCGCTACGACGAGACGCTGTTCGCGGTGTTCAAGACCGTCTGCTACGTCGAGCACGAGCAGCTCACATCGACGAGCGAGGTCGTGAACACCGGCGAGATCATGGTGTTCGTCGGCCGGGACTTCGTGATCACGGTGCGCCACGGCCGGCACGGCTCGCTCGGGCCGTTGCGCGAGGAACTGGAGTCCGATCCCGAGCAGCTCGCCAAGGGTCCGGCGGCGGTGCTGCATGCCATCGCGGACCACGTGGTCGACGACTATCTGAGCGTCACGGACTCGGTGCAGGAGGACATCGACGAGGTCGAGACGGACGTGTTCGCGGAGAACGGTGCGCGGGTCGACCCGGGGCGGATCTACCAGCTCAAGCGAGAGCTGCTGGAGCTGAAGCGGGCCGTGGTTCCGCTGAGCCGACCGCTGGAGGAACTGGCCACGGGTCACATACGGGTGGTCGCGCCGGAGATACAGGCCTACTTCCGTGACGTCTCCGACCATCTGCTGCGGGCCAAGGAACAGATATTCGCCTTCGACGAGTTGCTGAACTCGATCCTCCAGGCACACCTGGCACAGGTCACCGTGGCGCAGAACGAGGACATGCGGAAGATCACCGCCTGGGCCGCGATCATCGCCATCCCGACGATGGTGTGCGGGGTCTACGGCATGAACTTCGACTACATGCCAGAACTGCGCTGGACGTTCGGTTATCCGCTGGTCATCGGCGTGATATCCGTCGCCTGCGTGGTGCTGTACCGCGGGTTCCGGCGCAACGGGTGGCTCTGACACGGCGAACGCCGGTCACTGACCGGCAGCGCCCTCGAACTCCGACGCGTCCTCGTCCGGCACGGCCGGCCGGACGAGGACGACCCGTGGAGGGATGGCCCGTGGAGAGACGACCCGTGGAGAGACGACCCGCGCAGGGACGGCCCGTGGAGGACGACCCCTGCGGGGAAGGGCGTTCGCCGCATCGACGAGTCACGTTCTCAGGGCATCGTGGGTCAACGCGTCCTGGGCGCCGCGCTCGTGGCATAGACACTCTCGGCCCATGGGCCGATCTCGTCCTCCGGCAGGCTCCTGGCCAGATCGGCCTCGCTGATCATGCCGACGAGGCGCTTGTTCTCGATGACGGGGAGCCGTCGGATCTGATGATCCTTCATCTCCCGGAGCACGTCGCTGATGTCGGCGCTCGCGTCGATCCAGCGCGGGGTGCCCTGTGCCATCTCACCGGCGGTGACCTTGCTCGGGTCGTGGCCCCTGGCCACGCAGCCGATGACGATGTCGCGGTCGGTGAGGATGCCGCAGAGCCGTTCGTTCTGATCGCTGATGGGCAGGGCTCCGACACCCAGCTCACGCATCAGCTGGGCGGCGCGGTCCAGGGTCTCGTGGGTCGGGATCCACTGGGCGCCTCGGTGCATGATGTCTCCGGCAGTGGTCATGGACTACCTCCCGATGCCGGACGGCCGGCGCGGCGCGGGACGCACCGCTAGTCCCGGCGCCCTTCATTCTCGCCGGGACGTCCGGCCGATGCACCCGGAACCGAGCGGTAGCGGCCATCGGCCGCGGGCGGCGATCAGGCCGAGAAGCGCACGAGTTTCCGCGGGACGACGCGAATGATCACGCGGGCCTCGTCGTCCTTCTCGGCGGGCGGGTCGATGCCGAGATACTTGTGCGAGAGCTCGAACGGGAGCCGCTTGGCCTGGTCCGGGACGATCTCGGCGATGCCGCGGATCTCGACGGAGGAGTAGGGGTTGGCGAGGTCGTAGACGGAAACGCTGATGCGGGGGTCGCGGCGGAGGTTGCGCACCTTCTGGCGGGTCTCGACCGAGGAGAAGAGGACCGTGTCGCCCTCACGCTTGATCCAGACCACCGAGTTCTGGGGAGCGCCGTCGGGACCGAGGGTGGCCACGCTGGCGAAGTTCTTGCCGTCCAGCAAGGCGCGGACGGAGTCGTCGAAGGAGGCCGAATCACTCGCGGAGGTCGTCATGCCGACAGCCTATTTAAATGCACATGCATACAGAAGGGTGTTTCCGAATCCCGTGTCAGCCGCTCCACGCCGGGCGACGCGGGTCGTCGGCGCGCACGAGGACGTCGGCGGTGCCTGCCGGGTCGGTCTCGCGGTCGTAGCGCTCGAATGCGGGGAGCATCCATTGCTCGGCCTCGGGGGTGCGACGGCGCAGGGCGGCCGGCGAGAGGAGGACGTGGACGCTCAGGTCGAAGGGGAACCAGTGGCGCAGCAGGAGGGGGCCGTGCATCAACAGGATTCCGCCGGGCGGAAGTTGGACGTGGGGGCTGCGAGTGGCTCGGTCGATGGCGGGGTCCCACAGGTCGGGCAGGACGCGGCCGTCGCCGCCGGATTCGAGGGGACCGAAGACCTCGCGCCACAGGGCGCCGGTGTCGACCCAGCCGTAGTAGTAGGCCTCGACGTCACGGTGGCCGTACTCCAGGCGGACCGAGGCGGGGCGCAGGAAGCCCTCCGTGCCGACGGTGAGCGAGGGGCGGCCACGTATGCGCAGCGCATCGCCGACCCGCTCGGCGAGGTCGCCGGGACGGGCCGCGGGGGCACCGTCGAAGGCGACGCGCGGCCAAGGGCTGCCGTCGGCCGGCTCCAGATCGAGCAGCCGCTCCGCCAGGTGCCCGCCGAGCCGGTCCCAGGTGATCGCTTCCAGTCGCACAGAGCCAATGATGCGGCAGGCGATGGGCCGGGTGCGTTGCGGTTCCGGGGCGAGGGGGTCCGTGTGTGTCGGGAGGGGAGGAGGCAGGTACGGGTACGGATCCAGTGCGCTTGGGGGCGGAGCCGGCCGGGTGGAAGAGCCCGGCCGGTGAGACCTCTCGCGGGCGGCCCGAGAGACGCGTCCGCGGCTTCCCGGCCCGGTCCGACGAGCCCGTCGGTGAGTTCCTCGGACCCGAGCCGAGGGGATGAACCCGGTATGGCGCCTCTCGCAACTCCCCCGCACCGCACCGGTCTTCTCGTGATTCAGCCTCTCAAGCGGCGGCATTGCGGGGAGTGTCAGGCGGGGCCGTTGCAGATGCTCGTGCTGGAGGACGGGGCACCGCGGTGTCTCGACTGTGCCGACCTCGGGCATCTGGTGTTCCTGCCACGCGGCGACACGGCGTTGACGCGTCGGTCGCGGGAGGAGAGTGCGCTGTCGGCGGTGGTCGTGCGGTTCAACCGGCGCAAGGGTCGTCATGAGCGGCAGGGGGTTGTCGTCGAGGAGGCGGGGCTGGCCCGGGCCGAGGAGCGGTGCCTGGCGGACGCGGAGGCTCGGCGGCGGCGCCGGATGCGGGACGCGCGGCGCCGGGCTCAGGAGGACGTGCGGTTCGCGGAGGCGTTCGGGGCGGAGATACGGCGACTGTTCCCGGGCTGTCCGGCGGACCGGGCGCGGGACATCGCCGGGCATGCGTCGGTGCGGGGCAGCGGGCGGGTGGGGCGGAGTGCGGCGGGGCGGGCGTTGACCGAGGTGGCGGTGACGTCGGCGGTCGTGGCGGCGGTGCGGCACACGGACACGCCGTACGACCAGTTGCTGATGAGCGGGGTGCCGCGGCACGAGGCGCGGCGCCGGATCATGGCCATGGTGGAGACGACGTTGGGAGCGTGGCGGGCGGGGGTGTCCGAGGCCGGCTGAGCGGCGGAGACGGCATCGGGAGCGAGGCGCGCAGCAGCGTCCAAGGCCGGCTGAGCGGCGGAGACGACATCCGGAGCGAGGCGCGCACCAGCGTCCAAGGCCGACTGAGCGGCGGAGACGACATCGGAAGCGAGGCGCGCACCAGCGTCCAAGGCCGACTGAGCGGCGGAGCGCCCCAACACCACGGTTTCTCAGCACGCGGGAACTCGCGTCCCCGGCACGCTTGAGCTCTCGTCGCCCGCCCGCGCTCTCGTCACCGCCCGCGAAACGCACACTCCCTCACCGCTACGGACTGACGCCCCTCGCCGCCGAAGGAGTTCGCGTCCGCACGCCCCCGACACTCACTCCCTGGACGTTCACGTATGCGGTCGCACCGTTCGGCCATGGTCACTGATCTCGTACAGGATTTCACTTGAGGTGACGGACGGGGCCGGGCAGGATCTCGGCGGGATGCGGGAGTTGAAGCTGACATGATCGATGGGCCGTACTTCGTACTGATCGTGATCGGTGTGGTCGGCACCGGCCTCGTGGCCGGGGTCTTCTGCGCCTTCTCGACCTTCGTGATGCGAGGGCTCGCCGCGCTCCCGCCCGCGCAGGGCGTCGCCGCGATGAAGGCGATCAATGTGACCGCGCTGATGCCGGCGTTCATGGTGGTGTTCATCGGGACGGCGGTGCTGTGCGCGGTGATCGCCGTGGTGACGTTCGTGCTCTGGCCGGACGAGGGGACGGTGGAGCTGCTGCTGGGCAGCGCACTGTATCTGTTCGGTTCCTTCGGGGTGACCATGGTGGCGAACGTGCCTCGCAACGACGCGCTGATGAAGCTGGACGCGGGCACGCGGGAGGCGGCCGCCTACTGGACGACGTACGTGCGGGAGTGGACGGTGTGGAACCACGTCCGGACGGTCGCCTCGGCCGCCGCGACGGTGTCGTTCGTGCTGGCCGTCAGCTGACGGAAACACCCCCGCGAAAGCGCTGTCCCTCCACTCTGCGCACGTGACCGGTGAGACGTATCGTTGCGGGAAGAGTGCCGCCCGATGACGCACGGCTCCACCCACGTCACGCGCGCACGCGCACGCGAGGAAGACGGCCATGGCCGATCCCAAGGGTTTCATGACCACCCCCCGCCAGGACTGGCCGCGCCGGCCCGTCGAGGAGCGGGTCGGGGACTGGGACGAGGTGTACGTCCCCGGGGCGCTGCTGCCGATCATCAGCAAGCAGGCCGATCGTTGCATGGACTGCGGCGTCCCGTTCTGTCACGAGGCCTGTCCGCTGGGGAATCTGATCCCCGAGTGGAACGACCTGGTCTCGCGGGAGGACTGGCGGGCGGCGGCGGACCGGCTGCACGCGACGAACAACTTCCCCGAGTTCACCGGGCGGTTGTGTCCGGCGCCGTGCGAGGCGGGGTGTGTGCTGGCGATCAATCAGCCCGCCGTCACCATCAAGAACGTCGAGTGCGCCATCGGCGACCGGGCGTGGGAGGAGGGGTTCGCCCCGCCCCGGCCGCCGGACCGGCTGTCGGGCCGCACGGTCGCTGTCATCGGGTCGGGGCCCACAGGGCTCGCGGCGGCACAGCAGCTGACCCGGGCGGGCCACACGGTCGCCGTGTACGAGAAGGACGACCGGATCGGCGGCCTGATGCGGTACGGCATCCCCGAGTTCAAGATGGAGAAGCACCATCTTGAACGGCGGATCGAGCAGATGCGGGCCGAGGGGACGAAGTTCCGTACGTCGACGGCGGTCGGGCGGGACCTCGGGGCGGCCGAGCTGCGGTCGCGCTACGACGCGGTGGTGATCGCGACCGGGGCCACCGCCTGGCGCGAACTGCCGGTCCCCGGGCGGGAGTTGAGCGGCATCGAGCAGGCGATGGAATATCTGCCGCTGGCCAACCGGGTGTGCGCGGGGGATCTGGAGTCGTCCCCCATGTCCGCCGCCGGGAAGCACGTCGTCATCGTCGGCGGCGGGGACACGGGCGCCGACTGTCTGGGCACGGCCGTGCGCGAGGGCGCCGCGTCCGTGACGCAACTGGACATCTACGCCCAGCCGGGCGCCGAGCGGGACGAGGACGTCGAGCCCTGGCCGACGTACCCGAAGATCTACCGGCTCTCGGCCGCGCACGAGGAGGCGCGCGACCTGGAGACCGCGCCGGCGGCGGACGCGGACGCGCGCTTGTTCGCGGCGTCCACGCTCCGCTTCACCGGCGACGCCGACGGGCACGTACGGTCACTGCACCTGGTCGAGGTGGACGCGGGGCGCCGCCAACTGCCGGACACCGGGCGGACGCTGCCGGCCGACCTGGTGCTGCTCGCCCTCGGCTTCTCCGGACCGGACCGGACGGACGGGCTGATCGAGCAGTTGGGGCTGGAGATGGAGCCGCGCGGCACGATCACCCGGGACGCCGGGTTCGCGACGAACGTGCCGGGCGTGTTCGCCGCCGGGGACGCCGCCCGGGGACAGTCGCTGATCGTGTGGGCGATCGCCGAGGGGCGGGCGGTGGCGGCGGCCGTCGATCATCACCTGACGGGGAGTTCGAGGCTGCCGGCACCGATCTCGCCGTACGACCGGCCCATGACCGTTTGACTCAGCGTTGACGCACCGGGCCGGTCGTCAGCGCCGCTCGTCCGTCCCCGCCACCTTGCCCGTGGCCAGCGCCACCCTGTTCCAGGTGTTGATCGTCATGATCATGGCCAGCACATGGGCCAGTTCCGTGTCGTCGAAGTGGGCGGCCGCCTGCGCGTAGGCCTCGTCCGGGACGCCTCCGTCGGCGACCAGAGTCACGGCCTCCGTGAGGGCCAGGGCCGCCTGCTCGCGCTCGGTGAAGAAGTGGCGGGCCTCGCGCCAGACGGCGACCAGGTGCAGCCGGTCCTCGCTCTCGCCGGCCTTGCGGGCGTCGTTGGTGTGCATGTGGAGGCAGTAGGCGCACTGGTTGAGGAGCGAGGCGCGGATCTGGATCAGTTCGACGAGGGCCGGGTCGAGGCCCTCGCGGGCGGCGGCGTCGAAGCCGACGATCGCGCGGAAGACCTTCGGGGCGGACTTCGCGAAGTCCAGTCGGGTGCGGGCGGCCTCGGCGTCGGTGATGGCTCCGGCGATGTCGATACCGGTGCTGTTCTCGATCGTGTTCGTCGTCATGTGGACCAACCTACGGACCGAAAAGACCCGCTGTAGGGTGCAATTCCATGGAAGATTCATGGGTCAATTCCTGGGTGGACTCGGCGCGGCGGATCGGTGCCGACCTGCATCTGGACCTTCCCGCGTCGTCCGGTCCCGGCGGTCGGCGGGCCGCATTGACCCGTGCGCTGCGCGACGCCGTGCGCAGTGGGCGGCTCGCGCCGGGCACCCGGCTGCCGCCGTACCGTTCCCTCGCCGCCGACCTCGGGATCGCCCGCAACACCGTGGCCGACGCGTACGCGGAACTGGTCGCCGAGGGCTGGCTCACGGCCCGGCAGGGCTCGGGGACGAGGGTGGCCATGGGGGTGTCTCCCGCGCCTTTCAGGCAGCGGGGGAGTGCCGAGCCCCTGCGGCAGGGCGAGCGGGTGCCGCGCAAGGCGCCGCCACGCGCGCGTGGCCCTAGGCACGACCTGCGGCAGGGCACGCCGGACGCGTCGGCGTTCCCCCGGGCGGCCTGGCTGGCCTCCTGCCGGCGGGCTCTCCAGCAGGCGCCGAACGAGGCCTTCGGGCCGGGCGATCCCGCCGGGCGCGTCGAATTGCGCGAGGCGCTCACCGAGTACCTGGCCCGCGCGCGTGGCGTGCGCACCGAGCCGGACCGGATCGTGATCTGCTCCGGCTTCGCGCACGCCCTGCGGCTGCTGTTCGGCCAGGACCGGGCCGGAGGCGGCGGCGTGCTGCGCGGGCCGCTGGCCGTGGAGGCGTACGGGCTGGGCTTCCACCGGGAACTGCTCGCCGGCGCGGGAGTGCGGACCGTACCGCTCCCCCTCGACGAGGACGGCGCGCGCGTTGACCGGCTGGCGCGGGAGCGCGCGGTGCTGCTCACGCCCGCGCACCAGTTCCCGACCGGCGGCCCGCTGCACCCCGAGCGCCGTGCCGCCGTGATCGACTGGGCACGCGCGCGTGGGGGCATGGTCCTGGAGGACGACTACGACGGCGAGTTCCGCTACGACCGCAAGCCCGTCGGAGCCGTCCAGGGCCTTGATCCGGAGCGGGTGATCTTCATCGGCTCGGTCAGCAAGAGCCTGTCGCCGGCGCTGCGCCTGGGCTGGATGGTGCTGCCGGAGCGGTACGTCGGCGACGTGCTCGCGGCCAAGGGGGAGCGCGAGGCGTGGGTGAGCGTCCTCGATCAGCTGAGCCTCGCCGACTTCATCGCCTCCGGGGCGTACGACCGTCACGTACGGCGTATGCGGCAGCGCTACCGGAGCCGTCGCGACCGCCTCGTGGCCGCCCTCGCCGAGCATGCGCCGCACGTGGAGGTGACGGGTGTCGCCGCCGGGCTCCATGCCGTGCTGCGGCTGCCGCCCGGCACCGAGCGGTCCACGGTGAAGGCGGCCACCTGGCAGGGCGTCGCCCTGGACGGCCTCACCGGGTTCCGGCACCCGGACGCGGCCGAGGAGGAGACGCCGGCCCGCGACGGCATCGTCGTCGGCTGTGCCACGCCCTCGGAGCATGCCTACGGAGCGGCGCTGGAGGCGCTGTGCGGGGTACTGCCCCCTGCCGAGGAGCCGGCACCGGACGGATGAGGGTACCGGCCGGCCTCCTGAGCAAGCCGGCCTCCTGACCCGGCTCGCCTCCTGAACCAGCCGATCTCCTGAACCGGCCAGCCTCCTGAACCAGCCGGCCTCCTGAACCGGCTCGTCTCCTGCCCGGGGACGAGCCGCCCGCCGCCCCTCCTGCCCACGAAGGAGCTGCGGTCTGCTGCCGCCGGACGAGTCAGCCCGGCCCGGCATACTGCCGCGTTCGGATTTGTTCTCCTATCTGTCCGAAAAGTGGCTTCCGGGCTACATACAGCCAAACAGGAGTGGGATCATCGGAGCAGGAGGCGTGCTGCAGTCGCACCCCGACCGGGCCGGTAGCCGCTCGCCCCATCCTTCGTTCCGCCGTCAGGCGCAGGGCCACCCCGCGCGTCCCCCCTGTTGGCGGTCGGTCCTGGAGGGTGTTCGATGACGACGCTCGATGAACGGCATGGAGAAGGTGCCCGCGACGGGGACGGGCACAGGGGCGAGATCGCCCTCGGCCGGGTCGAGGCGTACGGCCCGGCGCCGGTGCCGTCGGCCGTGGTCCCGCTGGACCGGCCCGGCACCGAGCTTCCCCGGATCATGGGCTCCAAGGCCGCGAACCTCGCCCGCGCGGCCGGCGCCGGACTGCCGGTGCTCCCCGGATTCGTGATCCCGTACCGCACCAGCGGCGACATGATCGACCTGGTCGCCCTGCGGCGCGCTTGGCACGAGCTCTCCGACGGCGGGACCCGCTCCCTCGTCGTACGGTCCTCCTCGCCACAGGAGGACACCGAGGAGTCGTCGCTGGCGGGCCGGTTCGACTCGGTGCTGGACGTGCGCGGCTGGCGGGGCTTCCTCGCGGCCGTACAGAAGGTGCTCGACTCGGCCGAGCGGCCCGACGGGTCCACGGCGCCGATGGCGGTGCTGGTGCAGCCCATGCTGGCCGCCCGGGTCGGCGGGGTGATGTTCGGGGCCGATCCGGTGGCGGGGCGGGCCGACCGGATACTGGTCAGCGCGGTGCGCGGCGGGCCGGACAGCCTGGTCAGCGGGGCGCGGACCGGCACCGACCACTGGCTCGGCCCACACGGACGGCTGCTGCGGACCGAGGTGGCCGGGGCCGCGGACGAGGCGTGGCCGGAGTCCCCGGCGGGCGCCCGACCCGCATCGGCGTCGACCGGCCCGCTGCTCACGCGTGCCGAACTGTTCCGGCTGGCGCGGCTCGCGCGGCGGGTGCGGAAGGTCTTCGGAGGGCCGCAGGACGTCGAGTTCGGGTTCGACGCCGACGGGCGGCTGTGGCTGTTCCAGAGCAGGCCGATCACCGCGATGGCCGCCCGGCCGCCGCGCGGGGCACGGCTGCTCGGGCCCGGCCCGGTGGCGGAGACGCTGCCCGAGCAGCTGGCACCGCTGGAGGAGGACCTGTGGGTCGCGCCGATGGCCCGCGGCCTCGCCGCCGCGCTCGACATCGCGGGCACCGCGCCGCGCAGGCTGCTCAGGTCGGTGCCGGTGGTCAGGACGGTCGGCGGGCGCGCGGCCGCCGACCTGCGCCTCCTCGGTACGGTGCCGCCGCGCCACCGCTGGCTCGCGCTGCTCAACCCGGCACCCGGAGCGCGCCGGCTCGGCGCCGCCTGGCGGGTGGGCCGCCTCGCCGCCTCCCTGCCCGGTCTGGCGACCGACCTCGTCGCCGACGTCGACCGCCGCCTCGCCGAGATCCCGTCCCCCACGACCCTCTCCGCCACCGCGCTTGCCGCCGAACTCCGCTGGACCCGCCGGGTCCTGGTCCCGCTGCACGCCCAGGAGGCCCTCGCGGGTGCCCTCCTGCCCGAACCGCCCAGGAGCCGCACGGCAGCCGGTACGGCTCTCGCCGCCCTGACCGAGGCCCGCGCCCGGGGCGTCCCCGACGATCAGGTCACCGCCGCGGACCCGGTCGTCCTGGCCCTCACCGCACCGAGCCTGCGCGGCCGGGAGTGGCTGCCGGACGCCGCGTTGCCGCCCGCCCCGTCGACGCCCGGTTCCGGACGGACAGCCGGCGCCGGAGAAACGGGACACGGGCATCACACACGGCTCCCGCAGCCACAGCGCTCGGCGTCGGCCCCCGCCGACACCCCGGGCAGCGCGGCCCTCGCCATCCATGCCACCCCCTTCGCACGAGCCGCCCGGCCGGGGACAGGCACCACGACCGCGACGACCGCCACGAAGGCGTCGAGCACCGCCCTCCCACCCCGGGAAGCCCTCCGTCTGCGCGTCCGCTGGGTGCAGGAGCTCCAGGTCCGGCTCGTGCGCGAGGTGGCCCTGCGACTGGGTGTCGAGGCCGAGCGCGTCGGCCTGCTGCGGTGGGCGGAACTGGCCGATGTGCTGGACGGCGGCCCCCTGCCCGCCGACCTCCACGCGCGCGCGGAGCAACCCGCCTCGCCCCCGCTGCCGGACGAGTTCCGGCTCGCGGACGGTCAGGTCGTCGCCGCCGAGCGCGACAGCCGCCGGACCGGCGGGGTACGGGGCGTCTCCGCGGGGCGTGCCGTCGGGATCGTATGGGACGGGTCGGGGCCACGGCCGGCGGACGCCGTGCTGGTCGTGCGCACGCTGGACCCCGCGCTCGCCCCGCTGCTGCCCGGTCTGACCGGCCTGGTGGCGCAGACCGGCAGCCCGTTGTCGCATCTGGCCGTGCTGGCGCGGGAGTTCGGGCTCCCCGCGGTCGTCGGCGCGGCGGACGCCGTGCGCCGCTTCCCGCCCGGGTCGCGACTCACGGTCGACGGGACCGCCGGCGACGTACGGCCGGACGCCCCGCTGAGGGAGGCACGGCCCCACGCCCCACTGGAGGATGTACGACCGCACACCCCGCCGGAGGACGTGCGACCTGACGTACGGCAGGAGGACGCGCCATGAGGAAGATCGCCTATGTCCTCGCAGCGCTCGCCGCGACCGGCGCGGGCACCTACCTGATCGTCTATCTGTACCGGTGGCAGTGGCAGCGCGCGTTGATCTGCGGGGTGCTGCTTTTGGTCATCGAGGTCATGCTGTTCGGCCTGGTGACGCTGGGGCGGCTGAACCGGATCGAGGAGCGGCTGCGCGACACCGACCGGCGGCAGCGCGAGCTGGACGCCCGCCAGGAGGACGTGCTGACCCGGCTGCGCGAGCCGGCCACGGCACGGGAGGAGACGCGGTTCCGCTGGCTGGAGGATCCGGCAGACCGGTCGTACGTCTTCGTGCCGGTCCTGATGGTCGCCGGTGTGGTGCTGTCCGGGCTGGCCTGGGTGGTGCAGAAACTCGCGTCGACCACGGCCGGGCCCGCCGAACGCCGACTGGCCGGGCGGCTGGCCGTCCTCTCCGCGCCCGATCCGGCGGCATCCGGCGATCTGGAGGACCTTCCGGCGCCGGGTTCCGGGCGCCGTACCGCACGCACGGCCGCTGTGGGCGCCCTCTCCGTCGCCCTGCTCGCCGCGCTGATCGTCGCCCTCGCCGACTTCACGCAGACCCGCGGGGAGGAGACCAACGAACACGAGGCGACCTCGGTGCTGGTCCAGGTCGATCTGCGGGGCACGGACCTGTCGAACGGCCGGCGGGCACTGGCCGCGCAGCAGATCTGGGAGCGCTGCCGGGACTCCACCTCCACGCCGCTGCGGCACGCGCCCCTCGGCGAGCTCGGGAACGGCATGTTCGCCGGAGTCGTACGGCCCGCGCTCACCGACCACGACCTCATGCGGCTGCGCGGCTGCCTGGAGGACGCGACCCTGGAGCGCGCCCACCTCACGGTCGTGGGCGTCAATGACGTGGAGTCCGGCGACGACTCACGGTGACCGTATGGACCTGATGGCCAACCGGACATGACAAGTGAGACGTATTACACAAAAAACGGACGTATCACCCATTGATCACAAGACCCGGGGTACTCTTCCAAAGCGCCCACCGTCCCCTAGTCCCCCGGGTCGCTCATGGCTGTCCTCTCCGCCACCCTGCCGCACCCTGCCCTCCGCAAGCGCCCGCTGCACCGGCGCGTCGTGCGGATCCTCCTCGGCATCCTGATCGGTTACCTCGTTCTGTGGGCAGTCGGCGCCGGCAGCATCCTGGGCCTGTCCTACCTGGCCCGTACGGAGACCCCCGCACCCGCCGGAACACGCACCGTCCAGGGCGTCAACCACTTCCAGCCGGTGGACTCCGAAGGCCGTCTGTGGCGCGGCTCCGCCCCCTCCCCGGCCGGTTACCGGGCCCTGGAGGGCATGGGCGTCACCACCGTCGTCGACCTGCGCGCCGAGCACATGAGCGCGGCCGAGCTGGCCGAGCCGGGCGACGCCGGGCTGAATGTCGTACGCCTGCCGATCCGGGACGGTCAGACGCCGTCGCCCAAGCAGGTGCAGCGCTTCCTCGACGTCGTCTCGTCGACCGCCGGCCCGGTGTTCGTGCACTGCGGTGCGGGTGTCGGCCGTACCGGCGCGATGGCCGCCGCGTACCTGGTGCACACCGGCGAGGAGTCGCCGTCGGCAGCGGTCCGGCGCAACCTCGCGGTCGGACCGCCGTCGATCGAGCAGATCTGGTACGGGCTGAACCTGAGCCCGGCCGAGGCGGAGCAGCCGCCGCTGCCGGTGACGATCGTCAGCCGCCTGGTGGACGCGCCGCGGCGCATCATGTCGTACCTGTAGTTCCGGTGGACCCGTAGACCCTGCAGTGCGGCCTCAGTCGCGCTACAGGGTCTTTCCGCAACGGTCGCGCTACGGCTTGCGGCCCACCGCTCCGTACCCGGGAATGACCCCGTCGTCCTGCCCCGCCACCGGTTCTCCCAGATCGGGGTGCCACCGGTGCGGCACCTCCACACCCGGCGGGACCAGTTCGAGGCCGTCGAAGAAGCGGGTGAACTCGTCGCGGGAGCGAAGGGCCAGCGTGACGCCCGCCGCCTTGAGCTTCTCGGTCGCCGCCGCCGACTCCTCGGGAGTGAAGTCGGCGGTCGCGTGGGTCATCACCAGGTAACTGCCCGAGGGCAGTTCGGACAGCAGCCGGCCGACCAGTTCGTGCGCGCCGTCCTCGTCGGAGACGAAGTGCAGCAGCGCGACGAGGGACAGGGCGACCGGGGCGCTGAAGTCCAGGATCTTCCGGGCGCCTTCGACGATGGCGTCCGGGTCACGGACATCGGCTTGCAGGTACTCGGTGACGCCCTCCTCCGTGCCGCGCAGCAGGGCCGCCGCGTGGGCCAGCACGATGGGGTCGTTGTCGCAGTACACGACCCGGGCGTCGGGGGCGATCCGCTGGGCGATCTGGTGGAGGTTCGGCTCGGTCGGGATACCCGTGCCGATGTCCAGGAACTGCCGTACGCCCTGCCGGGCGAGCCAGCGGGTGGAGCGGTGCATGAACGCCCGGTTGACCCGCGCCATCACGGGGACGCGCGGGTCGAGGGCGAGCATCTGCTGCCCCATGGCCTCGTCGACGGGGTAGTTGTCCTTCCCGCCGAGATACCAGTCGTACATCCGCGCCGGATGCGGCTTGCTGGTGTCGATCTCGGTCATAGAGCACTCCGTAACACGCAATGGATTATCAACTAAGCACCAAATCAAAGAAGTTGCACGAGAAAAGAGGCAACAGACAGCAGAGACAGGCAAGCTGTTCAGGACAGCAGGAAGTCGGCCTCCCCCGCCTTGGCGCCCTCGATGAAGGCGGTCATCTCGTCCGTGGTGTAGATCAGCGCCGGCCCGTCCGGGTCGGTCGACTGGCGCACGGCGATACGGCCGTCGGCGAGCTTCATCGCCTCCAGACAGTTGCCGCCGTTGCCCCCGCTCCACGGCTTGTGCCAGCCCTCGCTGCCCAAGTCCCGCGCGGGCATGCCGTTGTAGACGCGTATGCGCGGCTTGATGCGATCCATTCACAGCTCCTTGCGGAGATCCCGCAGGATCTCCTTCGTGCGATGTGCCGTAGCGGCCTGCGCCGCCATGCGGTCCATGACCTCGAGATGGGTTGCCACCTCCGCGCGCGCGTCGAGATAGACGGCGCCGGTCAGGTACTCGCTGTAGACCATGTCCGGCAGTTCTGACATGGCAAATCGGAACAGCACGAAGGGCCCGTACGTGCCGGGGTGCGGCCCGTTCGCGAACGGGGCCACCTGCAACGTCACGTTGGGCAGCTTCGTTGCCTCGAGCAGTCTGTCGATCTGGTCCCGCATCACCTCCGGACCGCCCACCTGGCGGCGCAGCACGGTCTCGTCCATCACGACCCACAGCCGGGGCGCGTCCTCACGGGTGAGCAGGCGCTGGCGTTGCATGCGCAGGGCGACATGCCGCTCGATGTCGTCGGGGCTGGTCTGGCCGATGGCGCCCGACTTCAGCACTCCGCGCGCGTAGCCCTCGGTCTGGAGCAGACCGGGCACGAAGTGGGGTTCGTAGGACCGGATGAGGGCGGCGGCGCCCTCCAGGCTGACGTACATGGAGAACCAGCCGGGCAGGATGTCGTGGAACCGCTGCCACCAGCCGGGCTTGTTGGCCTCCTCGGCCAGCAGCACGAACGCCTCGGCCTCCTCCTCGGAGATGCCGTAAGCCTTCAGGAGCAGCTGAAGGTACGGGATCTTCAGGCCGACCTCGGCCATCTCCATGCGCCGGACCGTCGCGGGGGCGACGCGGAGGACGCGGGCGGCCTCCTCACGCTTGAGCCCTGCGCGTTCCCGCAGGTCCAGCAGGCGCCGACCCAGGACGACCTGGCCGACCGTCGGCGCGGACCGCGGCTCGCTCACGCTCCACCTCCACGAATGAATCCGTACGCATCCCTACAGACCGACCGAGTCGGACCGACTGAATATAGACAGACGGACCGAATCCCGGCAGGTCAACCGAACGCCGACAGGCCGACGGCGCCATTCGAAGACCTATTCGAAGATCGCGGCGGATCCCCGGTGATCCCAACTGGCGCCGTTCGACATGCTGTTGCGAGCAGTGTGCCACGGCCTTCCAGAGAGTCACACAGCACTCTGCATATTTCAGAGTGACACTTGCCAAGTGTTCACGGCGGGGCGATAGTGGCAAGCGTGATTCCGTCCCCGCCCTTAGGAACAAACGCCACCGTGGTCCCCCACGGCCTCGGTGCCCCCACGGGAGTCGGCCCCCGGCGGAGCGTCGACGCCGAGCGCCGGTTCCGGTTCGAACTGGCCGCACATCCGGGCTCTCCCGCGCAGGCCAGACGCCTGACCAGGGCGCGGCTGAACGGCTGGTCGGTGTGCGAGGACACCTGCGACACGGCGGCACTCGTCGTGTCCGAGCTGGTCACCAACGCGATCGTGCACACCGCCAGCGAGCACATAGTGTGCGAGCTGCACGACGGCATCGACCTGGTGCGCATAGCCGTGCGCGACGAGGGATGCGCCCCGGATGAGCCCCACCCGTCACCCGCGCGTCCCGAGGAGGAGCACGGGAGGGGACTGCTCCTCATAGACGCCCTCTGCCACGCCTGGGGGGCGCAGGAACACGGGTCCGGACTGGTGGTCTGGGCCGATCTGCCGCGCGGGACCGCCTTCGGCGATGTGCCGCGCACCGACCACGAGCCCTGCAACGACCTCGGCTGGGGGGCCCGGCCCAAACCGGGTCCGCCCGGAGTACCGGGCGACGAGGCCGAGGCACGACACGACGGGGGAACGGGATCCGCATGGCTGTGAGCGGTGTGTCCGGCGGCGGTCAGGTGCTGAGCCTGGATTCGCTGGTCCGCCTCCGCCGCGGCATGCGCACATCGGCCGCCCCGCGCCGCCTGCCCGTTCCGGAGGGGATGACGGCTCCCCTGGGCTGCGACGCGGTGGCGGTTCCCGCCCGCTTCGGTCCACTGATCCTGCCCCGGCTGCCGCGCGTGGGGTGCGTGTACGCCGACGACGTCCACTGGTGGTGGATCGTCCCGTCCGACTCCGACTACGCACTGGAGTGGCCTGCGGGGGTGCGGTACAGCACGGGGGCGGTCGTCATGGACACCCCGCGACTGATCCACCGCGCCGAAGGGACCGTGCCCTACACCCCGCCGATCCCGCTGTATCTGGCGCTGTGCAGGGTCATGGGGACCACACCGACCTGGTCCAAGCAGATCACCGCGTGAGACCCGGCCGACTCGGCTGTCCTTCGTCGAGCACGGGCAGGTGACGGCGCACGCCCGCGTGCACCCCGCACCGCGGCCCACGCCCTCCCTCGGACGCCCCTGCCCCGCCATAGTGGCCCTCCGTCGTCGAAGGCGGTCGGGGGAGGCTGTGCGGTGGGGAAGAAACAGGGCGCCGGTGAGGCCCGGGTGTCGGAGTCGGAGCGACTGCTCTTCGGGGGGCCGCTGCGCTACGACATGGGGTGGAACCAGCACCGGGACGCGTTCCTGGAGCTGAGCATGCGGGCCATGGTGACCCGGCTGCCGGCCCTGCTGGGGTCGAGCTTCCGGCTCGCCTGGCAGGCCGACCGGCGGGCCGCGCGGACCGTGCTGGTGGCCGAGGTGGGCCGCGGCCTGGCGCAGGCGGTCGGGCTGCTCGCCGTCAACAGCGTGCTGGGGCGGCTGATCGAGCCCGGGGAACTGGCGGCCCGGTTGCGCGGTGCCGTTCCCGCACTGGTCGCCATGGCCGCCGTGATGGTCGTCTCGACGCTGCTGCGGGCCGCGTCGACGTACGCCACGGGGCGTCTGGAGCCCAAGGTGGAGCGCGTGGCGACCGAGCTGTACCTGGAGCGGGCGGCCGCCGTGGAGCTGGCCGCGATCGAGGACCACGCCTTCCACAAGCTGCTGGACACCGCACAGTACGGCGCCTCGTCCGCCCGTCGCATGATCTCCTACAGCGCCCGCGTCGTGAACGCGGCCATCTCACTGATCGCCGCGGCCGGTGTGCTCGCCGTGCTGCACCCCGCCCTGCTGCCCCTCCTCGCCACCATGACGCTGCCGAGCGCCTGGAGCGCCCTGACCAACGCCCGGCGCCGCTACGAGTCCTTCCACACCTGGGTGCAGCACGCCCGCGCCGGCCACCTGATCAGCGGGCTGCTGACCGAGCCTGCCGCCGCGCCCGAGATCCGGGTGCACGGCGTCGGGCCCTTCCTGCTGCGCCACTACCGGGCGATGTCGGAGACGGCGGAGGCGGAGCAGGCCCGGCTGGCCCGGCTCGCCGCGCGCACCGGGCTCATCGCGGCGGCGTGGACGGGGCTCGCGACCGTCGCGACGTACGCCACGCTGGGCGGGCTGCTGCTGGCCGGCGCCATGGCGCTGTCCGTGGCGGGTACGGCCGTGATCGCCATCCGCACCGGGTCGTCGAGCCTGGACAGCCTCGTCCTGGAGGTCAACGCGCTCCACGAGGAGGCGCTCTTCGTGGGCGATCTGCAACGGCTCTACGTCGAGGCGGCCGAACGGGCGATCCCGGTCGGCGGCGCCGCCCTGCCCGAGGACCCCCGGGAGGTCCGCTTCGAGAACGTCAGCTTCTCCTATCCGGGCGAGTCCGCCCGCCCCGCCCTCGACGACGTCACGCTCACCCTCCCCCTCGGCCGGATCGTCGCGCTGGTCGGCGAGAACGGCTCCGGCAAGACCACTCTGGTCAAGCTGCTCGCCGGGCTCTACACCCCGGACCGGGGCCGCATCCTGTGGGACGACGTCGACGCGACCGGCGCCGATCGGCACCAACTCGCCGAGCGCATCGCGATGGTGGCCCAGGACTTCAAGCGCTGGCCGTTCACCGCCCGGGTCAATGTGGCCGTGGGCCGGTCCTCCGCGCCCCTCACCGAGGAGCGCCTGGCCACGTCGGTCGCCGAGGCGGGGGCCGAGGAGGTGGTGGCGGATCTGCCGCGCGGCCTGGACACCCTGCTGGCCCGGCAGTTCAACGGCGGGCACGAGCTGTCCGGCGGGCAGTGGCAGCGGCTCGGGATCGCGCGGGCGGCCTACCGGCGGGGCCGCATCCTGATCGTGGACGAGCCGACGGCGGCCCTGGACGCACGGGCCGAGCTGGAGGTGTTCGAGAAGATCCGCGCCCTGGCCTCCACCGGCCAGACGGTCGTCCTCATCACGCACCGGCTGGCGTCCGTCCGCCATGCCGATCTGGTGCACGTCCTCGACCAGGGCCGGCTCGTGGAGTCCGGCACTCCGGACGAACTGCTGGCCACCGGCGGTGTCTACGCGGAGCTGTACTCGCTCCAGGCGGAGCAGTTCACGACCCGGGTGCCCGCACCGAAGGCCGGCTGACCGGCACGCCTTCGCGCGGCGATCACGCGGCGGCGTCCACCGCGCCCTCACCGCGGACGATCACCAGGAACGCGTCCGTCGCGAGGTCCATGACCACCTCGGCGGGCAGCCCCTCCATGCGCCGCGCGTGCGCGAACTCCTCCGCCGGCCACGATCCTCGCGGCCCGCCGGCGGGAAAGCGTTCGAGCACTGTTCGCCCGTGCACCATCCTGACCTCCGATAAGCGTCGTACTTGTAGGAGTTAACGCCTGCCGGAGGTGAATCGCCTCGGTCGGTGACGGGACTGAGACGTAGTTGACACTCGTCCACCGCTATGTGTGAGCACTCACTCACGCACGATGATCATCCGCTACGTCCCGTGTCGGTCGTCGTACTCGTCGTGATACCGGAGGCGTTCGCTGCCCGCGGGCGCCCCGAGAGCCGACGCGCGCCCCTTGGGTTTCTCCCACTCCGGTCCCGCAGGAAGCCAGCTGACGCCGGGCCGCTCCACCGGTTCGCCGTCGAGCTCCAGGGTCACCTCGAACCCGGAAGGCGCCCTCAGGTGTCGTAGTCCTGGATGCGCCTGCCGTGACGGCGGTCGAGCAGAGCGGGCATGCGCTCCCCCAACTCCCTCACCACTGACGGCACGTCGATCGTCAGCAGCTCCCGGTCGCGCATCAGGATCCGCCCGTCGACGACGGTCGTGCGCACGTCGGAGGAGCGGGCGCTGTGCACGAGGGTCGCGGCGAGGTCGTGCACCGGCTGGGTGTGCGGGCCGCTCAGGTCGACCAGGACGATGTCGGCTCGCCTTCCGGGCGCGAGGGTGCCGAGGCGGTCGCCGAGTCCGACCGCGCGGGCGCTCTGGAACGTGGCGTGGTGCAGGGCTTGACGTGCCGTCAGCCAGCGTGGGTCGCCGGTGGCCGACTTCTGGACGAGGGCGGTGAGCGCCATCGACTCCCATACGTCCAGGGAGTTGTTGGACGCGGCTCCGTCCGTGGCGAGGCCGACGGGGATGCCGATGTCGTGCAGGGCGCGTACGGGTGTGGTGGTGGGCCAGGCGAACTTCAGGTAGCCGCGCGGGGCGGTGGCCACGGCCGTACTGCCGTCGGCTGCTTCGAGGAGCGGCAGGTCGCTGTCGAGGATCCCGGTGCCGTGGGCGATGAGGACGTCGGTGTCGAGGATGCCGGTGCGCCTGAGCACCTCGACGGGGGTGACGCCGTGCCGCGCGAGGCTGGTCTCGGCCTGGTCGCGGTTCTCGGCGGCGTGGAGGTGGACGGGCAGACCGTGGTCGCGGGCGAGTGCGGCGGTGGCGGCGAGGTCGGCGTCGTCGACGGTGTACGGGGCGTGCGGGGCGAGGGCGGTGGTGATACGGCCGCCGGCGCCACCGCGGTGCCGCAGCGCGAACTCCAGAGACCTCTCCCGCCCTTGGGGTCCCTGGGAGGAGAAGTACGCCTCGCCGAGGTGCGCCCTGATGCCGCACTCCTCGACCACGGCGGCGACGGCGTCCATCGAGAAGTAGTGGTCGGCGAAGCAGGTGACGCCCGCCCGGATCATCTCGGCGCACGCCAGCCGCGCCCCCGACTCCACGTCCCTCTCGGTGAGGTTGGACTCGATCGGCCATACGACATCGTTGAACCACTCCTCGGTGGGCAGGTCCTCGGCGACGCCGCGCAGGGCGACCATCGGGGCGTGGGTGTGGCAGTTGACGAGGCCGGGAAGCGCGACCTGCCCGGCGGCCTCGACACGCTCGACGGCGTCCCGCCCGCGCACGGCGTCGGCGCTCGTGACGGAATCGACGACTCCGTCACGTACGACGATGGCGGCGTCCTCCTCGAACCCGATCCGCTCCTGGTCGTCGTGCACGAGGACGGTGCATCCGGTGATGACGAGGTCGGCGGGAGCTTCTGCGGGAGAAGGCGTCATCACGCCAACGTACGACGCGGTCGTCGGGTCGGGTGAGGTGAACCGCGCATCTGGTCAGGGGTCTGTCGCACGGGCCCGTCAGCTCCCACCGGCGCTCGGACCGCGCCGGTCCGGGTACGGGTCGGGGGACTGGATCCTCCCGTGCGGCCACGGCTCGGCTTCACCCGGCGAGGGGCACCTCGGGGGCGTCGGGTATCCGCAGTCCGACCCGGTCACGTTCCTCGGCGAGTTCGTCGAGCAGTTCGTTGAGCTGAGCGAGGTGCCAGGGCGTGAGCCGCCCCGAGTCGTCCAGATGGACGGCGCACGCGGTCGTCGTGTCGACGAGCCGTTCGAGGGTGGCGACGACGTCGTCCGCGCCCTCGGTGTGCCGGGCGAGCGCGGGCAGTTCGGCGGCGGCGAGGGCGATGGCGGTACGGGCCTCGGCGAGCGCACGGTAGGCCTCGCGGCGGAGGGTCCAGCGCAGGGCACGGGCGTCGGTCCCGCCCTGCGCGACTCCGCCGGACTGGCGAAGAACATGATCGAGGTAGCCGTACGCGGCACGCCCGGCCGCGCCGAGCCGCGCCCGTACACCCCCACCCCCCTGCCCCGGCATCGGCAGATGCCCCACGACGAGCACGATCGCGCACGCCAGCAACGTCTCCCCGATCCGGCTCACGGATGCCTGCGGCTCGCCGCCCACCATCACCAGGGCCAGCACGAGGACGGTCACGACGGCGGTCTGTGCGGCGAAGTGCCGGGTGGCCACGGGAATGAGGGCACCGCTGACGGCAACCAGCGCGATGAGCCCTTCCGGCCGGGGCAGCACGGCCGCGAACCCGGCGAACAGCAGGGCTCCCAGCACGGTGCCGGCGGCCCGGCACAGCACCCGGGACACGAGCGGCCCGAGGTCGGGCTTGACGAGGAAGACGGCGGTGGCCGGGAGCCAGTACCAGTGCTCGTGCTGCCCGTACCACTGGGCGCGGTACAGCCCTTGCGCGACGGCGGCGCCGGCCCCGAAACAGAGGGCGACACGCAGCCCGTACTCCCGGCCGCCGGCCCCGAACACGGACCGCACGAGATCCCCGGCCGTACGGCGCCGGATGTGCAGGTCCCGGTTCTCCCGGCCCCGGTCGAAGGCTTCGGCGGCGTGCAGCAAGGCGTCGTCGAGGGCGCGCAGCGCCGGGGCGGAACGCGCGGGCGCGGGCAGCGGCCCCGTGTGGGCGTTGCCGCGCACGGCGGCGGCGAGGCGCCGGGGCCCCTCGGAGGCGCGGGCCGGCACGGGTTCGCCGGCCCAGGCGAGCGCGGTGGCGGCCTCGCCGAGCGGCAGGGCGGCGGCGTACTGCGCGTGCAGCCGCCGCTCGGCGGACGAGGAGGCGTACCGCCGCAGCCGGGGCCCGGTGAGGGCGTCCTGCGCGTGGTCGAGGGCTGCGGTGAGGGCGGCACGGCGGGCGGTGGCGCGGTCGGTCCCCACGGCGTCGAGCAACTCGGCGACGGCGTCGTACACGCCGGCCACCGCGTCCCGCTCCCCGTCGAACCGGAAGTCCCCGACGAGAGACCCGGGCGTGGGCAGCACGAGCCGGAGCAGCACCAGCCACGAGGCACCGCCGAGATAGGCGACGGCCCGCTCCCACCCGCTCTCGGGCAACGGCATCCCGGCCCCGATGGCAGCGGCGACCAGCAACTGAGTGCCGGAGGCGGAGGCGACGGGCCCGACGGCGCTGATGCCTCCGGCGAAGAGCCCGAGCCCCGCGAACACCACCGTGAGCGCCACGGCCCCGAGCCGATCCCCCGCATACGTCCCGACGAGCAGCCCGACGGCCCCCACCGCCGCGGGCACCCCGAGCCGCCGCACAGAGCTCCGGCGACTACCGGGCCGGTCATTGATCCCGGCGAGCATGGCGGCGATGGCCGCGACGACCCCGAGGGAGGTACGACCGGCAACCACCGCACCGAGAAGCAACGGCCCGGCAGCCAACGCCCCACGCGCGACCGCACTCCAGGGAACGGGCCCGCGCTGCGCACGCAGAGCATGCGCGAGCCAGGGCGGAAGCTGCGGCCGACGCAGCACGACACGACGCACGGGGCGGGACACAGGGCTCCTGTCGGGACGAGGGCGAGGATGCACGCCTTCGGGCGACGGTGGCCGGGCGACGAGGCCGCGGTATCGGAAGCGGCCCGTGGTGTCCACGGTAAGGGCGGGTCTTGGTGGGGATGGGGCGTTCGGGTTTCGGAGATGTGACGATGCCGGGAAACGGCACGTTCTCTATGAACGCAACTACGCGCCGCCCTCATGAACGCAACTACGCGCCGCGGCTTCGTCGGACAGCGTCTCCGCGTCGGTGATCGCCCGCAGCAAGACCGTCGGCCGCGGCCGCAGAGCCCCGAGGATCTCGTCCACTCCGCGCAGCCCGGCCCGCTCCGGCAACCGCTTCTCGTTCGTCACCCACTCCCCCGTTGAACACCCCGCCACCCCAGCCGCCGACCTCCGACACCTCGCCCTCCCAGCCGAGGGCGCGAAATTCGGATGCGTCGACCGGGTCGGGCACGCATGATCGGCGGATTGACCGCCGAACGCCCCGCCCTGGCCCGCAGGAGCCCGCATGATCCGCCGCGTCACCTCCCCCGCCCTCTTTCCTCCCCCGGCCTACTCCCACGCCTCCGTCGTGGAGGCCGGCACGAGGATCGCCTTTCTCGCCGGCTCCGTGCCGCTCGACGGTGAGGGGAACATCGTCGGCGAGGGAGATCCCGTACGCCAGGCCGAGCGGGTGATCGCCAACCTCGGTGAGCAACTCCGCGCCGTCGGCAGCGACTTGGCGCATGTGCTGTCGACCGATGTGTACGTCGTGAGCAGCGACACCGCCGTACTGTCCGCCGTCTGGGAGGTCGTCGAGGCCTCCGGGCTCAGCGTCGGGCCGCACTCGTCGACGCTGCTCGGGGTCGCCTGCCTCGGATACACGGGGCAGTTGGTGGAGATCACGGCCACCGCGGCCGTGCCCGGCGAGAGCCCGGAGGGGGCCCGGACATGACCGCCGTCGCCCTGCGCCGGGCCCTGGCCACCGACGCCGGTGCCGCCGCCGACGTCTGGCTGCGGTCCTTCGCCGCCGCGCTGCCGACGGTCGTCCGGCCGCGCTCCGACGACGAGGTGCGGACGTACTTCCGGGAGGTCGTGGTACTGCTGCGGGAGACCTGGGTGGCCGAGGCCGCCGGCCGGGTCGTCGGGGTCATGGTGCTGGACGGCGAACTGCTCTCCCAGCTCTGTCTCGACCCCGACTGGCGCGGGCGCGGTATCGGTGACCGGTTCGTCGACCTCGCCAAGCGGCGCCGGCCGGGCGGGCTGAGCCTGTGGACCTTCCAGGTCAACAAGCCCGCCCACCGCTTCTACGAGCGACACGGCTTCGTCGCCGTCGAGCACACGGACGGCACCGGCAACGAGGAGCGGGAGCCGGACGTGCGGTACGTCTGGCAGCCGGGGCCCGCTCAGTCGGGCTGAGTGCCGCGGCCCCAGGCCCGCCGCTTCGGCAACGGCCTCGCGTACCCTCCGACCCGACTCGTCCGCAGCCCCAGCCCCACGAGCGACTCGGCGAGTTTGACGGCCGCGCCGACCCCGTCGACCACCGGAACCCCCAGCTTCTCCGACACGGCCTGCTGCAAGCCCGTCATCCCGGCGCACCCGAGCACGAGGACCTCGGCGCCGGCGTCCCGGGCCCGTTCGGCGGCCGTCAGGAAGGCGGCCTCCGTGCGCTCGGCGTCCTCCAGTTCCAGCACCCCGAGCCCGGTGCCGATCACGGCGGCACAGTTGCGCCCGACCCCGGCCAGCTCCAGACTGTCCTCGATCTGTCCGCACGAGCGCTCCAGCGTGGTCACCACGCCGTAGCGCCGACCGAGGAGGCAGGCCAGGTGCGCGGCGGCCTCCGTGATGTCGACGACGGGTACGTCCACCAGTTCCCGTACGCCCTCCCGCCCGTGCTCGCCGAAGCCGGCCATGACGACCGCGTCGTACGGGGCGCCGTCGTACGTCCGCAGCGCGTCCAGCACGGCGGCCGCCGACAGATGGCTGTCCAGCCAGCCCTCAGCCGATTCCGGCCCCCACCCCGGGGTCAGGCCGGTCACGGTGGTGCCCGGGCCTGCTGCGGCCCGGGCACCTCGTACGATCTCCTCGGTCATCTCCTGCGTGGTGTTGCAGTTGGTGACGACGATCCGCACGTCCTTCAGACCTCTCGCTCCACGACCCCGGCAACCGGCGTATCGGGCCCGACGGCCGGCCCGTCGGCACCGGCGGCCCGCTCGTCGCGGCACAGCACCAGGTACAGCGCCGCCGCCGTCGCCGTCCCGATGAACCACGAGTACGGCGCCACGTCGCTGAACGTCGTCACCAGCGCCAGCACCGCCGCGAGACCGGCCGCCGGCAGGAACGCCCACAGCGCCTTGGGGTTGAAGCCCTTGCGGTAGTAGTAGCGCGAGCCGGGCTCCGCCGAGAACAGCTCGTTCACGTCCACCCTGCCGTGCTTGACCAGGTAGTAGTCGACCATGATCACGCCGAACAGTGGGCCCAGGAAGGCACCGAGGCCCCCCAGGAAGTAGTTGACGACCGTCGGGTTCGAGAAGAGGTTCCACGGCGTCACCACCAGCGCCGCGACCGTGCTGATCATGCCGCCGACCTTGAAGGTGATCTTCTGCGGCCAGACGTTGGCCAGGTCGTACGCCGGTGAGACGAAGTTGGCGACGATGTTGACGCCCATGGTGGCGATGGCGAACGTCAGCGCGGCCAGCACCAGCACCCAGGTGTTGCCGACCTTCGCCACCAGCTCCGCCGGGTCCGTGATGGCCTCGCCGAAGACCTCCAGCGAACCTGCCGTGACGATCACCGAGACGACCACGAACGCCGTCGAGTTGATCGGCAGGCCCCAGAAGTTGCCCTTGCGGACCGTGCGGTAGTCGGGCGCGAAGCGGGAGAAGTCGCAGAAGTTGAGCATCAGCGTGCCGTACGTGGCGAGGATCAGGCCGATCGCGCCGAACCACTGGCGCCACTGCTCACCTACGGACACGGGGTGCGGGGTGGACGTGAGCGAGATCGTCCAGCCGGCCTTGGCGAGGACCCAGACCGCCAGCGCGATCATCACGACCCAGATCGCCGGGCCGCAGAAGTCCTGGAACTTGCGCACCGACTCCATGCCCTGGCTGATGATCAGCGCCTGGATGAGCCAGAGGGAGAGGAAGGAGACCCAGCCGAGCGCGTGCAGGCCGAGGAAGGAGCTGTGGGTCCAGGACTCCAGGCCCGGCCAGGCGGCCAGCAGCATCACGTTGACGGCGACCGAGGCCAGGTAGGTCTGGATGCCGTACCACATGATGGCGATCACGGCCCTGATCAGCGCCGGGATGTTGGCGCCCCAGACGCCGAAGCTGATGCGGCTGACGACGGGGAACGGGACGCCGTGGCGCTGGCCGATCTTCCCCATCCAGTTCATGCCGATGTAGATCAGCACGAAGCCGACGAGCAGGGAGGTGAAGACCTGCCACACGTTCATGCCGAGGACGAGCAGGCCGGCCGCGAACGTGTAGTTGCCGAGGTTGTGGACGTCGGACATCCACAGGGCGAAGAGGTCGAAGACCTTCCAGTTGCGCTTGCCCGCGGGCGCGAGGTCTTCGTTGGTGAGCCGTGGATCGGGGACGAACGCTGAGGTGCCGGTGACTTCGGCACGGTCGGCGAGGGACACGGGGCCTCCAGGAGGGAGGGGACGGAGGAGGGCTGCTTTCCGGTCGCTTGGCCATTTTCCGGTCACTTGCAACGCGTTTGGTATACCAAACTGCGCTCATAGTCCTCCCGTCAACCGTTCGGGCAGATATCGCTGCTGTTAACGCTCCGTAAAACAGACCCGGAGTCGGCGAAGATGGGCCCATGACGAAGATCGAACCCCTCGGGGCGGTCCGCGAGCGCGTCCTGGCCACGCTGCGGCAGGACATCATCGCGGGCCGCCTGCTTCCGGGCGATCGCCTGGTCGAGCGCGAGCTGGCCGACCGCTTCGGGGTCTCCCGGGTACCGGTCCGCGAGGCGATCCGCGCGCTGGTCGCCGAGGGGTTCGTCCACTTCGAGACGCCCCGCCGGACCGTCGTACGGCGGCTGAGCCCCGCCGACGTCAAGGAGCTCTTCGAGCTGCGCGAGGCGCTGGAGGTGTACGCGGCCGGCCTCGCGGCGTCACGGGCGACACCGGAGGACCTGGCGGATCTGCGGGAGCTGCTGCGCGCCGCGGCGAGGGCGACCGAGGCCGGGGACGCGGAGAAGATCACCGACGTCAACACCCGGTTCCACGACAGGATCCTGGCCATGGCCGGCAACAGCCTGCTGACCTCGGTGATGGAACCGGTCGACGGCCGCCTGCGCTGGCTCACCCGGCAGAACGAGGAGTGGCCCCAACTCCTCACCGAGCACCAGGACCTGTACGAGGCCATCGCCTCCGGCGACCCCGACCGCGCCCGCAGCCACACCCTCACCCACGTGCAGGCCAACTACCGCTCGACGGTCCGCCACCTCTTCGGGGACGATCCCCTCGGACACGGCGGGGACGGCAAGGCCCGCTAGGGCCGCGCGTACTTGTCCGTCGCCGCCACCAGCGCGTCCGCCACGCCAGGCGCCCCGGCGTCGTGCCCCGCCTCGTCGACCACCACCAACTCGCTCCCGGGCCAGGCGTGATGGAGCCGCCAGACGATGCCCAGCAGGTTCCCGAAGTCGAGGCTGCCCTGCACCAACGTGCCCGGAATGCCCTTCAGCAGATGTGCGTCCCGCAGGACGACCCCTTCTTCGTTGTCTGCGCCCAGGAAGTGACCGCTGCCCCAGTAGTGCGTCACGGTCCGGGCGAACCCCATCCGGAACCGCGGATCCTCGAACTGCTCCACCGAGCGCGGCGGCGCGGGGACGATCGCCGTCTCCCAGTCCGTCCAGGCCCGCGCCGCCCGTGCCCGCACCTCGGGGTCGGGCGACTCGATGAGCCGGTTGTACGCGGCGGCGAGGTCTCCGCCCCGCTCGGCGGCCGGCAGCACTCCCAGGAACCGCTCGAACGCCTCCGGGAAGATCCGCCCCAACCCTCTTGTCACGAGCCTGACTTCGGCGTCCGATCCGGTCGCGACCAAGGTGAGGACCAACTCGGACACCGCGTGGGGATGCGTCTGCGCATACCGCAGCCCGAGCACCGAACCCCACGATGCGCCCCGTACCAGCCATCGCTCGATCCCCAGGTGCGCTCGCAACCGCTCCAGATCGGCGATGAGATGGGCAGTCGTGTTGACGCTCATGTCGGTGTCGTAGGCGCCCGCGTGCGGCGTGGACCGCCCGCAGCCGCGCTGGTCGAGCAGCACGATCCGGTACGCGTCCGGGTCGAAGTGGCGCCGTGAGAGCGGGCCGCAGCCGGACCCGGGACCACCGTGCAGCACGACCGCGGGCTTGCCCCGGGGGTTTCCGCAGGTCTCCCAGTAGATGCGGTTGCCGTCACCGACGTCGAGCAGGCCGTGGTCGTACGGTTCGATCTGCGGATACAGGCTCATCCGGGCAACGTATCGTCCGTACGGCGAGGGCGTCCTCTCAGTTTCCGAGCCCCGCCGCCTGCGCCGCCGTGCTCAGCACCTCCCGCAGCATCATGGGCGTGAGCTTCCCGGTGAAGGTGTTGCGCTGGCTGACGTGGAAGCACCCGAAGAGATCCAGCCCGGCCGGCCCGCCGCCCCCGTCGATCCCGGCCCGAACCCCGTGCCCGAACGCCGGCCGCGGCCGCGGCACCCTCCACCCCGCCTCCGCCAGCGCCGGCAGTGTCGCCTGCCAGCCGAAGGCGCCCAGTACGACGACCGCCCGGACCGTGGGCCGCAGCAGCCTCAGCTCCTGCACCAGCCAGGGCCGGCAGGTCTCCCGCTCGCCGGGGGTGGGCTTGTTGTCGGGCGGGGCGCAGTGCACGGGGGCCGTGACGCGGACGCCGTACAGCTCCAGGCCGTCGTCGACGGCGACCGACGTGGGCTGCGAGGCGAGCCCCACGTCGTACAGGGCCTGGTACAGCACGTCGCCGGAGCGGTCGCCGGTGAACATCCGGCCGGTGCGGTTGCCGCCGTGCGCCGCCGGTGCGAGCCCGATGATCAGCAGCCGCGCGTCCGGCGGGCCGAAGCCGGGCACCGGGCGGCCCCAGTACGTCTGATCGGCGAAGGCGGCGCGCTTGGTGCGGGCCACCTCCTCCCGCCAGTCGACCAGCCGGGGACAGGCCCGGCAGCCCGAGACCCGCAGGTCGAGATCGTCGAGGGCGTCCACAGCTCCACCGTACGGTCTTGCCGGCCCCCCGCGGCGACTAAGGTCGAGGCATGGCAGCCGAGGATGACGAGCAGCAGGGCGACAACGCGGCCGAGGAGCAACACCCGGACGCGGCGAGCGCCGAGCAGCCCGTCGACCCGAAGATCGCCGACGCCGTGGCCGCCGCCGAGGCAGCCGGGGTGCAGCGCGGCGAGTCCGTGCGCGTCGACAGCTGGATCTGGGCCGTACGCCTGGTGAAGACCCGTTCCATGGGCGCCACCGCCTGCAAAGGCGGGCATGTGCGCGTGAACGGCCAGAACGTGAAGCCGTCGCACACCCTGCACATCGGCGACGAGGTACGGGTACGCCACGAGAACCGGGAGCGGATCGTCGTCGTCAAGCGCCTCATCCGCAAGCGCGTCGGCGCCCCGGTCGCGGCCCAGTGCTACGTCGACAACTCGCCCCCTCCCCCGCCGCGCGAGGCGGTCGCCCCGGCCGGCATCCGCGACCGCGGCACCGGCCGCCCCACCAAGCGGGACCGCCGTGACATGGAACGCCTGCGCGGCATGACGGGCGGCGGCGCGGGACGGCCGCGCGAGCGCTGACACGCGTCGACGGCGTCGCCCGCGAGCCCGGGACTCCGGGTTTCGGCGGCGGGTACGGGCCGCAGGCGGCCGATCGCGCAGTTCCCCGCGTCCCCGGGCCGGCGGTTGCCAGGCCGGCCGAGGGGCGCGGGGAACTGCGCGAACGGCTCACGCGCGTCGTCGCACCAGCCGCAGCAGATCCTCGTTCGAACTGCGCCGGGCCCAGGCGATCAGGGCGAGCGGCACGATGAGAATGAGCGGCGTCGCCGCGTTCTCGCCGCCGAAGGCGGTGATCGTGACGACGAACGCGCCGACCATCAGAGCGCTGAGCGCCATCGCCGCCACCGACTGGAGCACCGGGATCAACAGCGCGATGGCACCGGCCAGTTCGAGCGCGCCGATGGTGTACATCCCGGCGCTGCCCCAGCCGAGCTCGTCGAAGCCCTCGGCGGCCGAGGGGTGCGCGATCAGCTTGGGCAGCGCGCTGGCGATCGCGTAGAAGAGGGCGAGCAGGATCTGAAGGCCGCGCAGGGCGATCCGGGCGCGGCGGCCGCGCGGGGTCGCGGACTCGGCGATGACGGTGCGGGAGTCGCCGGTGGCGACGGAGCCGGTGGTCTCGGACATCAGGTTCTCCTGTGTTCAGCGGTCCGTGGTGCGGTCGCAGAGGTGGACCGGCACGCGCTCCCGAACTCATCGGCGTACGAACGGAATTTCAGCCGTTCTTCTCGAACGGCAGCCACCCGTGCCCGATGTACCAGTGTCCGCCCGCCCGCAGATGGTCCCCGACGGCCCGCTCCACGGCCGTGCCGCGCGGCAGGCTCTCGATCGGCAGCTCCGGGTCGCCGAAGACGAACTGGACGGGCTCGGTGTCGGCCGGCTCCCGGTCCTCGCGGGCGATGCGGAACCGCTCCTGGAAGCGGACGATGTTGGAGTCGCCGGGAAGGTACTTCCTGAGCTGCTCGTCCAGCAGCCAGGAGTGACAGGTCGCCACCCGGTACCGCTCCAGCGGGAAGTGCAGCGCGAAGAACTCCCGGGCCAGCGCCAGCGAACGGTCCACCGCGGCCGGGGACATCGGCCCGCGGAAGTCGGGTATGTGCACATGGAGACAGAGCGAGTCCGGACCCACGTCGAACCCCGCCGCCGCGAGCCGCGTCCCGGCGCGCTGCCCGAGCCGTGCCCGCTCGAACTGCAGCCGGCCCAGCTGGTACAGCTCGCCCCGGAAGTGATGGATGAGCCACCAGGGCGCCTGCACGCCCGCCCGGCCGTACCGCCTGCGGTGCACGGCCATGTTCCGCCCGAGGTCCGCGAGAGTGTGCCGGGAGACGTCCGCCGGTATACCGCGCTCGCGGTGGTAGGCGCGGGTGTACGGCAGCGCGGCGACGAACACGTACACGGAGAAGCAGCGCTGCAGCGGGCCCGAGGCCCAGTCGAGGTCGGGCAGGTCGACCGGGCCGCCGACCTCGCCCATCCCCCGGACGAGCTCGTCGACGGACCGCTCCAGGAACGCCCGCAGCTCCGGGTCGTCCGTCACCCGGCGACCCATCCGTACGAGGTCGTTGACGTCCTCATGGGGTACGGACAGGTCGAGCAGCACCTCGGCGAGTTCATCGGTGTCCGGCAGCACTGAGCCCCCTGCGGGAAGAACGAGGAGTACGTTTCAAGAAGGAGTGGTGATCCGATGCGTACAGGCAGTGAGCCTACGACGGCACGCAGTGCACTGCGGGTCCGTTTCTGGCTGTGCGTGTGGGGTGTGCTCTGGGCGATCTTCGGCACCGCCGCGTTCGCGCTGGCCGGACGCCCCGGCTGGGCCGCGGCCTGTGGCGTGCTGTGGCTGGTGATCACGATCGACATGACCATGATCCTGCGGCACATCCGCCAGGGTCCCCACTACCAGCCGGGCCGCGACGTGCCGCCGTATCTCCCGCCCGAGGATCGCCCCCACCGTTCACCGCCGGGGACGCCTCCGGCACCACCGACGCAGAAGTACCCTGACCGCCCGCCGCCCTAGGCCCGCCGGAGAGGGCTCCGTCCCTGCCCGCGCCGCGAGCCGTCGCTCACGCGTCGAACCGCGCCGCCTTCAGGTACTGCGGGTTCGGGTCGAGCGCGGCCGCCAGCCGGAAGTGGCGCTTGGCCTGGCCGGCCCGGCCCTGGCGCTCGTAGGTGCGGGCGAGCGCGAAGTGCGCGAACGCGTTGTCCGGCTCGCGCTCCAGGACGATCGTGAACTCCAGCTCGGCGGGCCGCAGTTGCGCGGCGGCGAAGAAGGCGCGGGCCCGCAGCAGCCGGGCGGCGGTGTTCTCCGGGTGCACGGCGATGACCTCGTCGAGCAGCTTCACCGCACCCCGCGGGTCCCGCGCGGCGAGCAACTGCTCGGCGGCGCGGAAGTCGATGACATGCGTCTCCGGAGTACGTCCGGTCGAACCGCTGGTCTCGGGCACGGCAGAGTCCTTCCCTCACTGCGAGGGTTCAACGCGCGAACGCAGCAGGGCTATTCCTGTGCCGCACGGGACGCCGGGTCCTCCTGGGCCCCGTGCGCCCGCCGCACGAGCTCGTCCCACACGTCCGTCACGCGCCGCTGAAGCTCCTCCAGTGGTACGTCGTTGTCGATGACGATGTCCGCGATCTCCAGGCGCTGTCCACGCGTCGCCTGCGCGGCCATGCGCGCGCGTGCGTCCTCCTCGGCCATGCCGCGCAGCCGGACCAGACGGTCGAGCTGGGTGTCCGGGGCGGTGTCCACGACGACCACCAGGTCGTACAGCGCCGCCAGGCCGTTCTCCGTGAGGAGCGGGACGTCGTGGACGACGACCGCGTCCTCGGCGGCGGCCTCCTCCAGCTCACGGGAGCGGGCGCCGACCAAAGGATGCACGATCGAGTTGAGGACACCGAGCCGGTCGGCGTCCGCGAAGACGATCGAGCCGAGCTTCGGCCGGTCCAGGCTGCCGTCAGCGGCGAGCACGTCCTCGCCGAACGCCTCCACGACGGCGGCGAGACCGGGGGTGCCGGGCGCGACGACCTCCCGCGCGATCCGGTCCGCGTCGATCAGCACGGCCCCGTGTTCCACGAGCAGCCGTGACACCTCGCTCTTACCGGCGCCGATACCGCCGGTCAGGCCCACCTTCAGCATGACCGACAGCTTAGGTCCTGCCACTGACCGCGCACCGGGCAGGACGGGCCCTCACTGCCGGCCGTCCGCTCAGCCGTCGCCCTCGCGCTCGGCCAGGAACCGCTCGAACTCCCGGCCGATCTCGTCCGCCGACGGGATGTCCGCCGGCTCGGCGAGCATGTTGCCGCGGCTCTCGGCGCCGGCGACGGCGTCGTACTGGTGCTCAAGGCCCTCGACGAGGTTGGTGAGCTCCTCGTCGCCCTCACGGATCTGGCGGTCGATCTCGTTCTGTGTGCGGTGGGCGTCGGTGCGCAGGGAGTGCGCGATGCCGGGCAGCACCAGTCCGGTGGCCGCGGTGACGGCCTCCAGGACGGTCAGGGCGGCGTCCGGGTACGGGGAGCGGGCGATGTAGTGCGGGACGTGCGCGGCCACGCCCAGCACGTCGTGCCCGGCTTCCATGAGCCGGTACTCGATGAGGGACTCGGCACTGCCGGGCACCTGCGCCTCGTCGAAGGGGCTGCTGTGGCCCGGGACGAGATCGGTGCGGTTGCCGTGCGGGGTGAGGCCGACCGGGCGGGTGTGCGGGACGCCCATGGGGATGCCGTGGAAGTTCACCGACAGACGTACCCCGAGCCGCTCCACGATCTCCTTGACGGCGGCGGCGAAGCGCTCCCACTCCACGTCCGGCTCGGGCCCGGACAGCAGCAGGAAGGGGGCTCCGGTGGCGTCCTGGACGAGTCGTACCTCGATGGAGGGCACCTCGTAGCCCGCCCAGCGGTCGCGCTTGAACGTCAGCAGCGGCCGGCGGGCGCGGTAGTCCACCAGCCGGTCGTGGTCGAAGCGGGCGACGACCTGGTGGGGCAGTGAGTCCAGGAGCCCGTCGACGATCTGGTCGCCGGTCTCACCGGCGTCGATGTATCCGTCGAAGTGGTAGAGCATGACAAGACCGGCCGACTCCTGGGCGAGCGCCATGTCCACCACGGCGAGGCCCTTCGGCTCCCATGCGTACAAACCCTGCGGATCAAGCACTGTGACCGCTCCTCCTCGTGTCCTTACGTGACAACACCCTTACGGGCGCGGGCATTCCCGCCGGGAGGGGTTCCTGATCTTGCCGGGATGGACAACCCCCTGAGGGGCGCGGGGCTGTGCCGATATGCGGCTCCGCCGCGTGGGCGCGACCAGCCGCGACGGCGCGGCAGACGAACGTCACAGGGGCCGCACCCCGAAAGGTACGGCCCCTGTACTAAGAGCTACTGCTCAGTGGGCGTTCAGCTCTGCCCACCCGCCAGCTTCTCCCGCAGCGCGGCCAGCGCCTCGTCCGAGGCAAGCGCGCCGCTGTTGTCGGCACCCTCGGAGGAGTACGAGCCACCGGACGCGGCCGGGGCCGCACCCGCGTTGTCGCCACCCTCGGCAGCGGCAGCGGCGTCGGCCTCGCGGCTCTTGATGACCTGCTGCTGGTGCTGCTCGAAGCGCTGCTGCGCCTCGGCGTACTGGTTCTCCCAGACCTCGCGCTGCGACTCGAAGCCCTCGAGCCAGTCGTTGGTCTCGGGGTCGAAGCCCTCGGGGTAGATGTAGTTGCCCTGGTCGTCGTACGACGCGGCCATGCCGTACAGGGTCGGGTCGAACTCGACCGTCGCCGGGTCGGCACCGAAGGCCTCGTTGGCCTGCTTCAGCGAGAGGCTGATGCGACGACGCTCGAGGTCGATGTCGATGACCTTGACGAAGATCTCGTCGTTGACCTGGACGACCTGCTCCGGGATCTCCACGTGGCGCTCGGCCAGCTCGGAGATGTGGACCAGACCCTCGATGCCCTCGTCCACGCGGACGAACGCACCGAACGGAACCAGCTTCGTGACCTTGCCGGGCACGACCTGGCCGATCTGGTGGGTGCGGGCGAACTGCTGCCACGGGTCTTCCTGCGTCGCCTTCAGCGACAGGGAGACACGCTCGCGGTCCATGTCGACGTCGAGGACCTCGACGGTGACTTCCTGGCCGACCTCGACAACCTCGGACGGGTGGTCGATGTGCTTCCAGGACAGCTCGGAGACGTGGACCAGACCGTCGACGCCACCCAGGTCCACGAAGGCACCGAAGTTGACGATCGAGGAGACGACGCCGGAACGGACCTGACCCTTCTGGAGGGTCGTGAGGAACGTCTGGCGGACCTCGGACTGGGTCTGCTCCAGCCAGGCACGGCGGGACAGGACCACGTTGTTGCGGTTCTTGTCCAGCTCGATGATCTTGGCCTCGAGCTCCTTGCCGACGTACGGCTGGAGGTCGCGGACACGGCGCATCTCGACCAGGGAGGCCGGGAGGAAGCCGCGGAGGCCGATGTCGAGGATGAGACCACCCTTGACGACCTCGATGACGGTACCGGTGACGATGCCGTCCTCTTCCTTGATCTTCTCGATGGTGCCCCAGGCACGCTCGTACTGGGCACGCTTCTTCGAGAGGATCAGGCGGCCTTCCTTGTCCTCCTTCTGGAGAACAAGGGCCTCGATCTCGTCACCGACGGCGACGACCTCGTTGGGGTCGACGTCGTGCTTGATCGAGAGCTCGCGGCTCGGGATGACACCTTCGGTCTTGTAACCGATGTCGAGCAGGACCTCGTCCCGGTCGACCTTCACGATGACGCCGTCGACGATGTCGCCGTCGTTGAAGTACTTGATCGTCTCGTCGATCGCGGCGAGGAAGGCTTCCTCGTTACCGATGTCGTTGACCGCAACCTGCGGGGTGGTGGCGGTGGTCTCGGTGCTGCTCGTCATGTGGGAAAGGGCTCCGGTACGGACATTGAAGTCGTAGGTACTGCTACGCCGGGAGCCCGTATCGCTCTGAAGAAGCCGGACAGCCAAGGAAGCACCACACAAAATCGTGGGGCGCCTCGAGAACCGAGGGGACATACAACAGATGCGAGCGCAGCCTGCTACGTCTGAGGTGCGCAGGCCCGCAGCGCAACTTGTAGCATACGGGGGCAGCCGGACAGGGTCAATGCGCGAAGCCGCACACCCGGGGCGGATCGCCCCATACCCGGCACAAAACCTGTCTCTTGAGGCCACGCGGGCCTTGGGCAGTCCCTTTCGTGACACCGCCGGGAGGGGCCGCGCCATTCAGGTGACGGAAGAGTACGACGAGGGAGCCGATCATCCAAGAGCCCGTATCGCCCGAGATCGAGTCCGCCGAGCCGGAGGCCACGCGGCGTCAGGCCGACGTCGCCGAGAGTTCCCGCGCCAACCGGGGCTGGTGGGACCGCAACGCGGACGAGTACCAGATCGAGCACGGCACCTTCCTCGGCGACGACCGCTTCGTCTGGGGTCCCGAGGGCCTGGACGAGGTGGAGGCCGAGCTGCTCGGCCCGCCGGAGGACCTCAAGGGCAAGGACGTCCTGGAGATCGGCGCCGGCGCCGCGCAGTGCTCGCGCTGGCTGGCCGCGCAGGGGGCCCGCCCGGTCGCCCTGGACATCTCGCACCGCCAGCTCCAGCACTCGATGCGCATCGGGGGCGCGTTCCCTCTGGTGTGCGCCGACGCGGGCGCTCTTCCCTTCGCCGACGGCTCCTTCGACCTGGCGTGCTCGGCGTACGGCGCGCTGCCGTTCGTCGCGGACCCGGTGCGGGTGCTGCGCGAGGTGCGCCGGGTGCTGCGGCCGGGCGGCCGCTTCGTCTTCTCGGTCACCCACCCGATCCGCTGGGCCTTCCCCGACGAGCCCGGCCCGGAGGGCCTGTCCGTCGCCGCCTCCTACTTCGACCGCACCCCGTATGTGGAGCAGGACGACAAGGGCCGCGCGGTCTACGTCGAGCACCACCGCACCATCGGCGACCGGGTGCGGGACGTCGTGGCCGGCGGGTTCCGGCTGGTGGACCTGGTCGAGCCGGAGTGGCCGGCCTGGAACACCTCCGAGTGGGGCGGCTGGTCGCCGCTGCGCGGGAACCTGATCCCGGGGACGGCGATCTTCGTGTGCGAGCGAAGCGAGACGGGGGCGCCCCCGGCCGGAGGCCGGGGGAGAGACTGAGCGTGTGATCCGTTACGACGCCCTGGACGCGCTGCCCGTACGCGCCGCCCTGCCCGGTCTGACCGACGCCCTGGACGGGCACGGCACGGCGGTGCTCGTGGCGCCGCCCGGAACCGGCAAGACGACCCTGGTACCGCTGGTGCTGGCCGGGCTCCTCGGCGAGGGACCCGCCCGACGGGTCGTCGTCGCCGAGCCGCGGCGGATCGCCGCACGGGCCGCCGCCCGGCGGATGGCGTGGCTGCTGGGCGAGAAGGCCGGCGAGAGCGTCGGCTACACCGTGCGCGGGGAGCGGGTCGTCGGGCGGCACGCGCGCGTGGAGGTCGTCACGACCGGTGTGCTGCTGCAGCGGTTGCAGCGCGACCAGGAGCTCGCGGGCGTGGACGTCGTAGTCCTCGACGAGTGCCACGAGCGGCACCTGGACGCGGACACGGTGGCTGCGTTCCTGTGGGACGTACGGCAGGCACTGCGGCCGGAGCTGCGGCTCGTGGCCGCGTCGGCCACGACGGACGCGCAGGGGTGGGCGCGGCTGCTGGGCGACGCGCCGGTCGTCGAGGCCGAGGGCACCTCGCACCCCGTGGACGTGCTCTGGGCGCCGCCGACGCGTCCCGTACGGCCGCCGCACGGGATGCGGGTCGACCCGGCACTGCTGACGCATGTGGCGTCGGTGGTACGGCGGGCGCTGGCCGAGCGGGCCGGGGACGTGCTGTGTTTCCTGCCGGGCACGGGTGAGATCGCGCGGGTGGCCGGGCAGCTGGGGGATCTCGGGGACGTCGAGGTGCTCCAGGTGCACGGGCGGGCGCCGACGGCCGTGCAGGACGCGGTGCTGGCCGGCGGGGAGCGGCGGCGGGTGGTACTGGCGACGTCCGTGGCGGAGTCGTCGCTGACGGTTCCCGGGGTGCGGGTGGTCGTCGACTCAGGGCTGGCGCGGGAGCCGCGCGTGGACCACGCGCGGGGGCTGAGCGCGCTGACGACGGTGCGGGCCTCGCAGGCGGCCGGGCGGCAGCGGGCGGGGCGGGCCGGGCGTGAGGCGCCGGGCGCGGTGTACCGCTGCTGGGCGGAGGCCGAGGACACCCGGCTCCCCCGCTTCCCGTCCCCGGAGATCAAGGTGGCCGATCTGACGGCCTTCGCCTTGCAGGCGGCGTGCTGGGGCGACCCGGAGGCGACGGGGCTGGCCCTGCTGGATCCGCCGCCGGGCGGCGCGATGGCGGCGGCGAGAAACGTCCTGAGGGCCATCGGTGCCGTGGACACCGACGGCCGCGCCACGCCGCGCGGCACCGCGCTGGCCCGCCTTGGGCTGCATCCCCGTCTGGGGCGGGCACTCCTGGACACGTCCGGCGAGGGCGCCGAGGTGGTCGCGCTCCTGAGCGAGGAGCCCCCCAGGGACTACGGCGACGACCTGGCCGCGGCGCTACGGGCGGCCCGGCAGGGCGGCGACGCCTATGCGGGGCGCTGGCGCGCGGAGGTACGTCGGCTGCGGGCGAACGGCGGGGGCGCGCAGGCGCGGGGCACCGGCGACGGCACGGTGGCGCGGGGCACCGGCGACGGCACGGTGGCGCGGGGCGGGATCACCCACGCGGCGGCGCGCGGCGGGGACGACAGCACCACGGCACCCCGCAGAAGCGCACGGCCCCCGGCACACAACAGGAACGACCACACCCCCGCCCCCGGCAACAGCGACCGCACCCCGGCGCACGACGGAGACGAGCGGACCGCCGGGATCGTCGCCGCCCTCGCGTTCCCCGAGCGGGTCGCCAAGGCCGACGGCGGTTCCTATCTCATGGCTTCCGGGACGCGGGCCGAGTTGCGGGACGGGAGTCCGTTGCGGGGTGCTCCTTGGATCGCCGTGGCTGTGGCGGACCGGCCCGTGGGCAAGGGGCATGCCCGGGTGCAGCTCGCTGCCGCGGTGGACGAGGACACGGCTCGCTCGGCGGCGGCCTCGCTGTATCACTCGGGCCAGGAGGTGCACTGGGCCGACGGTGACGTGGTCGCCCGCCGGGTCGAGCGGCTCGGGGCGATCGAGCTTGCGGTGCGGCCTCTGCGGGACGCCGACCCCGTTCTCGTACGCGAGGCGCTGATCGAAGGGCTGCGGCAGGAAGGGTTCGGTCTGTTGCGGTGGTCCGCCGATGCCGGTGTGCTGCGGCAGCGACTCGCCTTTCTGCGGCTGCATCTCGGGGAGCCGTGGCCCGATGTCTCCGATGACGCGCTGCACGCACGCGTGGACGAGTGGCTGGAACCCGAGCTGGGGCGGGCGCGGCGCCGTGGCGACCTGGCGCGGATCGACGCCGGGGAGGCGCTCGCGCGGCTGCTGCCGTGGGCCTCGGGGGACGCCGGGCGGCTCGACGAGCTGGCGCCCGAGCGGATCACCGTACCCAGTGGGTCCAGGATCCGGATCGACTACGGCGATCCGGAGCGGCCCGTCCTCGCCGTGAAGTTGCAGGAGATGTTCGGCCTGCACGAGTCGCCGGCCGTGGCCGGGGTGCCGCTGCTGGTCCATCTCCTCTCCCCCGCCGGGCGGCCCGCGGCCGTCACCGCCGACCTCGCCTCCTTCTGGAAGGACGGCTACAAGGGCGTACGGGCGGAGCTGCGCGGCCGCTACCCGAAGCACCCGTGGCCCGAGGACCCGGCCGGCGCCGAGCCGACCCGGCACACCAACGCCCGGCTCAGGCGGTGACCGGCTCCGGCTCGGTGTCCCTCGCCGGTTCCGGGTCGCCGGGGCGGCGGCCGCGTGCCTCCAGGTAGAGGGAGAGCGCGAGGAGCAGGACTCCCAGGGTGAGGAAGCCCCATGGCAGGTACGACGTCAGCAGCAGGACCAGGGTGCGGTTGGACTTGACGAGGTCGACGGTGTGGTCGATGTAGTCCTCGCGCATCTTCACGTGGCCCGCGAACGCCGTCACCTTGTCACGGCCGCCGAGCAGGGTGCCGCCGCGCAGTTCCTCCTTGTGGATCTCCTCGCCGTACACGGGTGCCCCGGTGAGGGGTTCGACCCAGAACTTGCGGACGGTGGTGTACCAGCGGGTGGTGCCGGTCTCGGCGACGGACTCCGGTGTGATGCCCTGGACCGGCATCGTCTTCGGGAACGTCACCTTGGTCCACGGGATCGTCTGCTCGAAGTAGTAGACCTCGACGCCACGGAAGTCCTGGGTGCCCTTGTAGTGGATGGGGGCGGTGATCCGTGCCTGGGCGTCGAAGTACTCGTAGTCCCGCTTCTCCGTGAGGAAGGGCCACTTGAACTCGATGCCCTGCCGTTCGACCGGATCGCCGTCGACCATCTCGCCGGTGGCGTGGACGGGCTCCTGGCTGTGGGCGTCGAAGATGTAGCGCTCGGGGATCTTGGAGACCATCTTGCCGTCGGGGCCCACGACGTAGGACAGGCCGTCCCAGACGACGACGTCCTTGCCGGCGGTCCTCTCGATCTTCTCCGACTCCTCGACGTTGCCCTTCAGCGTCTGCACGATGGTGACCTCGGGGACCTTGCGGGCCTTCATCGTGCCGTAGTCGAGGAGGGTCGCGTCCTTCGCCTCCAGGACCATGTCCTGGTACTGGTTCGCCGGGATCTTCGCCAGGCGCGGGAAGGCGTACCAGCGCAGCAGCGGGGACAGGGCCGCGAAGAACACGGCGAGGGCGAGCAGGATCAGACTGGCCTTGCGGCGCATCTCGGCCTCCCTCCCGGACGGGCGGTTACGGGTGTGCGGGCACCGTCGTCAGCAGTGGCTTCGGGGAGGTCTCGCCCGCCGGTGAGCCCATCGCGGTGAGCGCGAGGACCAGGGCGAGCGCGACGGCGAGACCGGTCGCGGCGGCGATCAGGGCGCGCATAACGGGCCTCCCGGAACCCCGGAGCTGGTTCATCTGCTCCCGCGGCTTCATCGGCTTCATCGACTTCATCTGATACTTCGTCAGGTCCGGCACCGTAGCAATGCTCGGGCGAGATGAGAACACGTTGCACACACAGACGAAGGGCGCCCTGTCCGCCGAAGCGGAAGAGCGCCCTTCGTACGGGTGCCGGTGGTGCTACGCGCTCGGGCTCGGGCTCGGGCTCGGCGAGTCCGTGCCGGACGCCGGCTCCGAGGGGGTCGGGCTGGGCGACGTGTCGGCCGCCGCGACCTTGAGCTCGACCGTCAGGGTCGCGCCGCCCGCGGTGTTGATGCGGAGCAGGAACGTGCCGGTGGTGTCGTCGGCGTACAGCTCGGGAAGCTTGAGCAGGCCGTTCTCGTCCGTCGTCAGATCGGTGAGGGTGCGCACCGCCTTGTCGTCGGCGTCCTTGAAGTAGGGGCCCTTGTCGTTCTCGGTCGCGTCGTCCGCCGACTTGATGAGCGTGGCGGTGGCCGCGACCTTGTCCGCGACGGCGCCCTGGTAGGTCGCCTTCACCTCGACCTGGCCGGCGAACTCGCCGCCCGGGGTGCAGGTCAGGGCGTCCTCGCCGGTACGGACGAGGGTGTCGGCGGCGCGCTCGGTGACGGTGGCGGTGTAGTCGAGGCCGCTGACGGTGCGGCCGACGACCGTGGCGCGTACGACGAACTCGCCGGTGTCCTCGCCCGCCTTGAGCGCGGGCGCCACCGCTTCACCGATGCTGCCGGTGAGGACCGTGGCGTACTTCTCGCCGGTGCTGAACGCGGCGTCGGTGGCGCCGACGATCGCGAAGCGGATGCGGACCCTCGGGACCGCCTTGCCGGCCTTGGTCTCGGCGCGGGCGGTGATCTTCTCGGTGAACACGTCGCCCGCCATCGCACTGAGCTTGGCGGTCCCCGCGTCCTCCAGGTGGTGGACGGTGTCGGTGGGGGTGGGGGTAGGGGTGGGCGTCGGTGTGGCGGGCGGCGTCGTGCTCGGCGGCGGGGTGGGCTTCGGGCTCGCGGAGCCGCCGTCGCTGCCGCCGGGCCTGGGAGTGCTCGGCGATGACGGAGTGGTCGGGGTGGTCGGGGTGCCGGGCGTCGTCGGCGTGGGGCTCGCGCCCGCCGTGTCGTCGCTGCGGTCGGAGGGGAGGGTGCCCGTGCCGTCCGGGATCTCGTGCGTGCCCTTGCGGTAGTAATCCAGCCACCTCAGGACGAGGTTCAGATAGTCCCGCGAGTTGTTGTAGCTGAGGATCGCGCTGTCGAGGTCGCCCTTGGTGGACAGGTCCCAGCCGAAGCGGCACAGGTAGTGGCCGGCGGCGAGCGCGGCGTCGTAGACGTTGTTCGGGTCCTTCTTGCCGTCGCCGTTGCCGTCGCGGCCGGCCCACTCCCAGGTGGACGGGATGAACTGCATGGGGCCGACGGCACGGTCGTAGGAGCTGTCGCCGTCGTAGGCGCCGCCGTCGGTGTCGCTGATGCTCGCGAAGCCGTTGCCGTTCAGCTGCGGGCCGAGAATCCTGGAGAGGGTGTTGCCGTTCGCGTCGACCCGGCCGCCGCGGGCCTGGCCCGACTCGACCTTGCCGATGGCGGCGAGCAGCTGCCAGGGGAGGTTGCAGCCGGGCTTGGACTGCTGGAGCGCGGTCGCGGCCTTCTTGTAGGCGTCGAGAACGGTCGCGGGTATGCCCGACTCACTCGTGCCCTGGGTGACCGGGGTACTGGTGGTGGGCGAGGGGTTGGGGCTGTTGAGCGGCGGCAGGTCCGTGTAGTACGGGGAGTTGCCGGTCGCGCTGTCCCCGGCGGGCGTGTCCGGTGCGGGCTGGGTGCCGGTGGTGACCTTTCTGCCGGCGTCGTCGGTCGTCACTCCCGGAGCCTGGGACGCGGCCAGCGCCGCGACCACGACCGCGGCGACCGTGGTGTTCACCGCGCCCTTGCGGAGCCTGCCGAATTGCGCCGCCATGAAATGGACCCCTCCCGCGGACGCCCGAGCGCCCATCTCTGCCTGCCGAGCAGCCCTGCCCGCCCTTGTAGTGACGATCGACCGGCCGCGACAGTTGCCCTCGCGGCACACCTTCGTCGCTGTTCATCTGTTCGACCGCATTCCCGTGCCGCGGCGACCCAGGCGACCCTACGACAACTTCCTTTGCACGGTCACCCGTTGGCGTCCGATTTTTACCCCTTGGCCGGGTGAGAGATGTTCGTCGTACGCCCCGCATACTGGCTACTCCGACGACCTGGATGGACCGGTCCCGCAACACCCCGCGCAAGGAGTCCCGTTGCCGTTCACGCTCAGCCACGCGGCGGCCGTACTGCCGGCCGTCCGCACCGACGGAACCGGCCGCGGCACGCTCGTACCGGCCATGCTGGTGGCGGGTTCCTTCTCTCCCGACATGACCTATTACGCGGCGAGTGTCCTGCCCGAGGCGATGGAATTCGGCGACGTCACGCACTCGTTCGCGGGCGTCTTCACGGTCGACGTGGTGGTCGCCCTGGCGCTGGTGGGCCTGTGGCTCCTGCTGCGCGAACCGCTCGTGGCGCTGCTGCCCGCGCGACGTCAGGCGCGGGTGGCCACGCTGCTGCGCTGCGGGGCGCCACGCGCGCGTGTACTGCCGTCGGTGGCGGCGCGCTGGTACGCCTCGGCCGTGCTCGGCTCGCTGACGCATGTCGTGTGGGACGCCTTCACGCATCTCGACCGCTGGGGGATGCGGCTGTTCCCCGTGCTGGGCGAGGAGATCGCGGGTTCACCGCTGTACTGGTACCTCCAGTACGGCGGTTCGGCGGTGGCCGCGGTCGTCATCGCCGCGTTCGTGGTCGTGGCGCTGCGGCGGACTCCCCCGGCCGCGCCCGTCGGGGTCGCGGCGCTTTCGGTACGGGACCGGTGGTGGGCCGGTGCCGTGATCGGCGGCCTGGCCACGGTGGCCGCGGTGCAGCGGGCGTCGCGGTGGTGGGCGTACTGGGGGTCGACCGCCAAGTACTGGGAGCTGATTCCCACGCTGTGCTTCGGGGCGGGCGCGGGGCTCGTGCTCGGGCTGGTGCTGTACGCCCTCGGGGTCAGAGTGTGGCGTCCGGTTCCGCGCCCGGGCAGTGCGGGGGCCGGTGGGGCGGGGCGGGAGCCGAGCCGTCCGGCTGCTCGCTGAGAGCGCGGGCCGTCGCGACGAACAGCTTGACGGTGCGCAGGGGGCGCCGGCGCGGGAGTGCGGTGCGGGTGAGGGCGGCGAGCCGGGCTCGGAGGGTCGCCGCCGTCCGCCGCAGGGGGGCGATCAGGTCGGCCGGGATGCGGGCGGTGCTCGCGTCGGCCGCGAAGAGCGGGACCTTGGGCGGCTTCGCGGAGGGGGCTTCCTGGCTGTCCACGTTCGCCGGTGCCGGGGCCGTCCGGCGGTGGAGCGTGCGTATACCCATGCCCGCATCCTTACGGGCGGGGGGTGGCGGAAGCGTGTTTGCGGGGGCCACGTGGGTGACGGGCCCTCCGGGGTTGGGCCGGGGCCTGTGCGTCTGCCGGGTCGCGGTTCGTGTGGGGCTGCGGGTCTGTGGGGGCTGATCGCGCAGTTCCCCGCGCCCCTGAAGACGGCGGGTGTGTGGGGGCCGGTCGCACAGTTCCCCGCGCCCTCAAAACTGCGCGTGCGGGGGCCGGTCGCGCAGTAACCCGCGCCCCTGAAGACGGCAGGTGTGTGGGGCCGGTCGCACAGTTCCCCACGCCCCTGGAGGCCCTGGCATGCCGTGGGCGGTGCCGCCGCGTCTGCCGGGTCGCGGTTCGTGTGGGGCTGCGGGTCTGTGGGGGCTGATCGCGCAGTTCCCCGCGCCCCTGAAGACGGCGGGTGTGCGGGGACCGGTCGCACAGTTCCCCGCGCCCCTCAAAACTGCGCGTGCGGGGGCCGGTCGCGCAGTAACCCGCGCCCCTGAAGACGGCGGGTGTGCGGGGACCGGTCGCACAGTTCCCCGCGCCCCTCAAAACTGCGCGTGCGGGGCCCGGTCGCGCAGTAACCCGCGCCCCTGAAGACGGCGGGTGTGTGGGGCCGGTCGCGCAGTTCCCCGCGCCTCTGAAGACGGCGGGTGTGTGGGGCCGGTCGCACAGTTCCCCGCGCCTCTGAAAACTGCGGGCCCGTTGTGGCTGGTCGCGCAGTTCCCCACGCCCCTTTGGGGCGATGAGTGCCGGGGCGGCCGATGGCCGGCCCGGCACTCGTCCCGGCTGAACGCCGGAGGCGCTAGTGGGCTGCCGATTCCCAGTTCGGGCCGTCGCCGACCGAGACTCCCAGGGGGACGTTGAGGTGGACGGCGTCGGACATCTCGCGGCGGACCAGGGTCTCGGCCGCCTCGCGTTCGCCGGGGGCGATCTCCAGGACGATTTCGTCGTGGACCTGGAGGAGCATGCGGGAGGTGAGGTTCTCCTCGCGCAGGGCCCGGTCCACGTTCAGCATGGCGATCTTGACGATGTCCGCCGCCGTGCCCTGGATGGGGGCGTTGAGGGCCATGCGCTCGGCCGCCTCACGGCGCTGGCGGTTGTCGCTGTTGAGGTCGGGGAGGTAGCGGCGGCGGCCGAAGAGCGTCGCCGTGTAGCCGGTCGCGCGTGCCTCGTCGACCGCGCGGCGGAGGTAGTCGCGTACGCCGCCGAAGCGCTCGAAGTAGGCGTCCATCAGGGCACGGGCCTCGCCCGCGTCGATGTTCAGCTGCTGCGAGAGGCCGAAGGCCGACAGGCCGTACGCCAGGCCGTAGGACATGGCCTTGATCTTGCGGCGCATCTCCGCGTCCACCGCGCCCGGCTCCACGGCGAACACCTGTGAGGCGGCCGTGGTGTGCAGGTCCTCGCCCGAGGTGAACGCCTCGATCAGACCCTCGTCCTCGGACAGGTGGGCCATCACGCGCAGCTCGATCTGGCTGTAGTCGGCGGTCATCAGGGACTCGAATCCCTCGCCGACCACGAAGCCCCGGCGGATCGCCCGGCCCTCGTCCGTGCGGACCGGGATGTTCTGGAGGTTCGGGTCCGTGGAGGACAGCCGGCCCGTCGCCGCGACCGTCTGGTTGAAGGTGGTGTGGATACGGCCGTCGGCGGCGATCGTCTTGATCAGGCCCTCGACGGTGACCCGCAGCTTCGCCTGCTCGCGGTGGCGCAGCATGATGACCGGCAGTTCATTGTCGGTCTGGCCGGCCAGCCAGGCCAGGGCGTCGGCGTCCGTGGTGTAGCCGGTCTTCGTCTTCTTCGTCCTGGGCAGGGCCAGTTCGCCGAAGAGGACCTCCTGGAGCTGCTTGGGCGAGCCCAGGTTGAACTCGTGCCCGGCCGCCGCGTGCGCCTCCTTCACGGCCTGCTGCACGGCGCCCGCGAACATCTGCTCCATGGCCTCCAGGTGCGCCCGGTCGGCCGCGATGCCGTGCCGCTCCATGCGCGCCAGCAGGGCGGAGGTGGGCAGTTCCATGTCGCGCAGCAGGTCGGCCGCGCCGACCTGCTCCAGGCGGGCGTCGAAGGCCTCCCCCAGGTCGAGGACCGCGCGGGCCTGGACCATCAGTGCCTCGGCCTCGGCGCCGTCGTCCGTGCCGAAGGCGAGCTGGCCGTCGGCCGCGGCGGCCGGGGCGAGCTCGCGGTGGAGGTACTCCAGGGACAGCGCGTCCAGGTCGAAGGAGCGCCGGCCCGGTTTCACGAGGTAGGCGGCGAGCGCGGTGTCCATGCGGACGCCCTCGATGCTCCAGCCGTGCTCGGCGAAGACGCGCATCGCGCCCTTGGCGTTGTGGAAGACCTTCGGCCTGGCGGCGTCGGCCAGCCAGGCCGCGAACGCCTGCTCGTCGGCCTCGTCCAGCTGCGCGGGGTCGAACCAGCCGGCCGCGCCGTCGCCCGCCGCGAGCGCCACCTCGGCGACCGAGCCGGTGCCCAGCGCCCAGGTGTCGACGGTGGCGACGCCGAGGACGTCGCCCGCGTGCTCCGCCAGCCAGGGCGCCACCTCGCCGGTGCCGAGCACCGCGCCGTCGATCTCCACGCCGTCGGTGTCGATCGGGGTGGCCTCGGCCTCCTCGGCGCCGGGGTCGACGCCGAAGAGCCGCTCACGCAGGGACGGGTTCCTGATCTCCAGGGTGTCCAGCACCAGGGAGACGGCCTTGCGGTCGTACGGCTCACGCGCCAGGTCGGTGACCGTCTTGGGCAGCTCGACCTGGCGCTCCAGCTCGGTGAGGCGACGGTTGAGCTTGACCGCGTCCAGGTGGTCGCGGAGGTTCTGGCCGGCCTTGCCCTTGACCTCCTGCACGCGCTCGACCAGCTCCGTGAACGAGCCGAACTGGTTGATCCACTTCGCGGCGGTCTTCTCGCCGACGCCCGGGATGCCCGGCAGGTTGTCCGACGGGTCGCCACGCAGGGCAGCGAAGTCGGGGTACTGGGCGGGTGTCAGGCCGTACTTCTCGAAGACCTTCTCCGGGGTGAAGCGGGTCAGCTCGGAGACGCCCTTCGTCGGGTACAGGACCGTGGTGTGGTCGCTGACCAGCTGGAAGGAGTCGCGGTCGCCGGTGACGATCAGCACCTCGAAGCCGTCGGCCTCGGCCTGGGTGGCGAGGGTGGCGATCACGTCGTCGGCCTCGAAGCCGTCGACGGCGAAGCGCGAGACATGCATCGCGTCGAGGAGCTCGCCGATCAGCTCGACCTGCCCCTTGAACTCGTCGGGGGTCTTGGAGCGGTTCGCCTTGTACTCCGTGAACTCCGCGGAGCGCCAGGTCTTGCGGGACACGTCGAAGGCCACGGCGAAGTGCGTGGGCGCCTCGTCGCGCAGGGTGTTGGCCAGCATCGACGCGAAGCCGTAGATCGCGTTCGTCGGCTGGCCCGTCGCGGTCGTGAAGTTCTCCGCGGGGAGCGCGAAGAACGCGCGGTAGGCCAGCGAGTGCCCGTCCATGAGCATCAGGCGGGGCCGGCTGCCCCCGGGGTTGCTGTCGGTCTTCTTCGATGCTGTCTCTGCCACGCCCCCGATCCTGCCACGCCCCACTGACACCCGGTGCCCATCGGGGGTGCGGCCCTGTGGAGGGGATGTGCGGGCCCGTGGGGGCGGGGGTTCCAGGTACCGGGACACCTCACCGAGTTGTCGGACCCACGTGCGAGGATCGGAGATGTAGCTCACACGTGTACGTGAAGAGGAGTGCGCGATGGCCACCAAGCCGCCCAAGGGTGATCCGGTTCAGGACGCGCCGCAGGTCGCCCCACCGCAGCATGCGGCGGCGGGGCTGCCCGCCATCGGGCACACCCTGCGCATCGCGCAGCAGCAGATGGGCGTGAAGCGGACCATGCTGACGCTCCTCAGCGTCAATCAGAAGAACGGCTTCGACTGCCCGGGCTGCGCCTGGCCGGAGCCGGACCACCGGCACAAGGCGGAGTTCTGCGAGAACGGCGCGAAGGCTGTCGCCGAGGAGGCGACCCTGCGCCGGGTCACCCCGGAGTTCTTCGCCGCGCACTCCGTCGCCGACCTCGCGACCCGCAGCGGGTACTGGCTGGGGCAGCAGGGCCGGCTGACGCACCCGATGTACCTCCCGGAGGGCGGCACGCACTACGAGCCGGTCACCTGGGAGCGGGCCTTCGACATCGTCGCCGAGGACATCGCCGCCCTCGACTCCCCCGACGAGGCCGTCTTCTACACCTCCGGCCGCACCAGCAACGAGGCCGCGTTCCTCTATCAGCTCTTCGCGCGCGAGCTCGGCACGAACAACCTGCCGGACTGCTCCAACATGTGCCACGAGTCGTCCGGCTCCGCGCTCTCCGAGACCATCGGCATCGGCAAGGGCAGCGTCCTGCTCGACGACCTGTACAAGGCCGAGCTGATCATCGTCGCCGGGCAGAACCCCGGGACCAACCACCCGCGCATGCTGTCCGCCCTGGAGAAGGCCAAGGCGAACGGCGCGAGGATCATCACCGTCAACCCGCTGCCCGAGGCGGGCCTGGAGCGCTTCAAGAACCCGCAGACCCCGCAGGGCATGCTCAAGGGCGCCGCGCTCACGGACCTGTTCCTCCAGATCCGGATCGGCGGCGACCAGGCCCTGTTCCGTCTCCTCAACAAGCTGATCCTTCAGACCGAGGGCGCGGTCGACGAGGAGTTCGTGCGCGAACACACCCACGGCTACGAGGAGTTCGCCGGGGCCGCGCGCGCCGCCGACTGGGACGAGACCCTGACGGCGACCGGGCTCACGCGCGAGGACATCGACAGGGCCATGGAGATGATCCTGGCCTCGCGGCGCACCATCGTGTGCTGGGCGATGGGCCTGACCCAGCACAAGCACTCGGTGCCGACGATCCGCGAGGTCGTCAACTTCCTTCTGCTGCGCGGCGACATCGGCCGCCCGGGCTCGGGCGTGTGCCCGGTACGCGGCCACTCCAACGTGCAGGGCGACCGCACGATGGGCATCTTCGAGCGGCCGGCCCCGGCCTTCCTGGACGCCCTGGAGAAGGAGTTCGGCTTCGCGCCGCCGCGCGAGCACGGCTTCGACGTCGTGCGGGCCATCCGGGCGATGCGCGACGGCGAGGCGAAGGTCTTCTTCGCGATGGGCGGCAACTTCGTGGCCGCCACTCCCGACACCGACGTCACCGAGGCGGCCGTGCGGCGCGCCCGGCTGACCGTGCACGTGTCGACGAAGCTCAACCGCAGCCATGCCGTCACGGGCGCCCGCGCGCTGATCCTGCCGACGCTCGGCCGCACCGAGCGCGATCTCCAGGGCAGCGGCGAGCAGCTCGTGACCGTCGAGGACTCGATGGGCATGGTGCACGCCTCCCGCGGCCGGCTGGAGCCGGCGAGCGGGCATCTGCTGTCGGAGCCGGCGATCGTATGCCGTCTGGCGCGGCGGGTACTGGGCGAGAGCAGCCTCACGCCGTGGGAGGAGTTCGAGAAGGACTACGCGACGATCCGCGACCGCATCGCACGCGTCATCCCCGGCTTCGAGGACTTCAACGCGCGCGTGGCCCGCCCCGGCGGCTTCACGCTCCCGCACGCCCCGCGCGACGAGCGCCGCTTCCCGACGGCGACCGGCAAGGCCAACTTCACGGCGGCCCCGGTCGAGTACCCGGAGCTCCCCGAGGGGCGGCTGCTGCTCCAGACCCTGCGGTCGCACGACCAGTACAACACCACGATCTACGGCCTCGACGACCGTTACCGGGGCATCCGGAACGGCCGCCGGGTCGTCATGATCAACCCCGAGGACGCACAGCGCCTGAAGATCGCCGACGGCTCGTACGTCGATCTGGTCGGCGAGTGGAAGGACGGCGTCGAGCGGCGGGCGCCCGGCTTCCGGGTCGTGCACTATCCGACGGCCCGCGGCTGCGCGGCCGCGTACTACCCCGAGACCAATGTCCTGGTCCCGCTGGACGCCACCGCGGACACCAGTAACACCCCGGCCAGCAAGTCCGTCGTCGTCCGTCTGGAACAATCGGCGACCGACTGAGCGTTTGCTCAGTCGTCCTGACGCGACTGAGCACCACGAACGGAGCCGACCCCATGGGCGAGCAGCAGCACGTGAAGTTCCCGCAAGAGGTCATCGACGAGTACGCCGCGCTCGGCGTCGACCTGCCGGCCCTGTTCTCCGCCGGGCACCTCGGTACGCGCATGGGCGTGGAGATCGTGGAGGCGTCCGCGGAGCGGGTCGTGGGGACCATGCCGGTGGAGGGGAACACCCAGCCGTACGGGCTGCTGCACGGCGGTGCCTCGGCGGTGCTCGCCGAGACACTGGGGTCGGTGGGGTCGATGCTGCACGCCGGCAGCTCCAAGATCGCGGTGGGTGTCGACCTCAACTGCACCCATCACCGCGGTGCGCGCTCCGGCCTCGTGACGGGCGTGGCCACGCCGCTGCACCAGGGCCGCTCGACGGCGACGTACGAGATCGTGATCAGTGACGAGCAGGGGCGGCGGGTGTGCACCGCGCGGCTCACCTGCCTGCTGCGGGACGTGAACCCGGGCGACGGGGAGCACCTCCGCCCGGCGAACTGACGCCGACACCCTGAAGACGACGGCGTGACCACAACCCCCTTGCGCCCGCGGACCGTTGAAACGCCGGCGCCCGACGGCATAACGTCGGGGGCATGACGACGGGAGGGCCCCGCCGCAAGCGGGCCGCGCTCGCACTGGCGCTGCTGGCCGCCGTATCGGTGGCCGGCTGCGGCGACCCCGGCGCCGGGAGCGACGCTCCCGAGCCCCGGGCGGGCACCAACTCCCCCTCCCCGTCGGCGACTCCGCCCGCGCAGCTGTGCGCGAACCTCATCGGATACTGGGCCCGCCGGTCGCTGACGGGCGACACCTATGGCGACTACCAGTCGATGGGCCTGTCCGACGGCCAGTACGAGATCCTGCGCAAGGTCGTGGACGGCGCGCGGGCCGAGCGGGAGCGCGCGGACGAGCGGTCGGCGGACCGTCTGATCGACCGCAGGGCACGAAAGTTGTGCGCGGAGCGGTACCGCGCGGGCGAGCCGACCGGGGGTCCATGGGGCTGACCGAGGCATTCGCCATTCCAGTTTCGGTGCCCCGTGCACGAAAAAAACCGGAGCGCCGAACACCTTTCACATTCGTAACGCTGCGTAATACGGGTGCAATGCGAACCAACAGCTCCCCTGCGGTGATCACCTTTCGCACAAGGCGCCCAAGACCCTCCGGCCACCTCCAGCAACGACTCCGGTAATCACCAAACCATGCGAACACTCGTGAAGAAGCTACGCGCGAACGCTGCTAGTTCTCACAATGTGGACAGGGCGAATCGGCCGGAAATCCGCTCTTCCCCCCACGGAGTACCGCTCTGTGTTACCCCGTGTCATAACAAGAGCGTCACAGCCTTGGTCAGAGCCTCCTCCACGCTCCCCACCCGCGCTTAGAGTCACCGCCAGTCACCGCGCCATCGGATTCGAAGTCACTTCGGCCCAGCGCTCGACTCGGCGAGTTCCATGGGGAGCCGCCGTGCCAGGGAAAGGACCTGATTCGTGCGTCAACGTTCGATCATCGCCATAACCGCCGCACTCGCGGCGGGATCGCTGACACTCACGGCTTGTGGGTCGCGTGACGACGACGGCGGCAGCAGCAACGGCGACAAGACCACGGTTGTGATCGGTGTCGACGCCCCGCTGACCGGCGACCTGTCGGCCCTCGGCCTCGGCATCAAGAACTCCGCCGACCTGGCCGCCAAGACGGCCAACAAGAAGGAGTACGTCAAGGGCGTCGAGTTCAAGATCGAAGCCCTCGACGACCAGGCGCAGCCGTCCGTCGGCCAGCAGAACGCCGTGAAGTTCATCAACAACAAGGACATCCTCGGCGTCGTCGGCCCGCTGAACTCCAGCGTCTCGCAGCAGATGCAGAAGCCGTTCAACGACGCCGGCCTCACCCAGGTCTCCCCGGCCAACACCGGTACGGAGCTGACCCAGGGCGACGGCTGGAAGACCGGCAACTCGGTCCGCCAGTTCAAGACCTTCTTCCGTACGGCCACCACGGACGAGATCCAGGGCGCCTTCGCAGCCGACTACCTGTACAACCAGGCGAAGCTGAAGAAGGTCTACCTGATCGACGACCAGAAGACCTACGGCGCCGGCCTCGCCGCCTCCTTCAAGGCGAACTTCACCAAGCTCGGCGGCCAGATCGTCGGCACCGACCACGTGAACCCCGACGACCGTGACTTCAACGCCGTGGTCGCCAAGATCAAGAAGACCGGTGCCCAGGCCCTCTACTACGGCGGCGAGTACCCGGCCGCCGGTCCGCTGAGCCAGCAGCTCAAGGACAGCGGCCAGAAGATCCCGCTCATGGGCGGCGACGGCATCTACTCCGGCGAGTTCCCGAAGCTGAACAAGAAGGCCGAGGGCGACCTCTCGACCTCCGTGGGCAAGCCGGTCGAGCAGCTCGACTCCGCCAAGACCTTCATCAAGGACTACGAGGCAGCGGGCTACGAGGACGCCTACGAGGCGTACGGCGGCCTCACCTACGACGCCACCTGGGCGATCATCGAGGCCGTCAAGCTGGCGGTCGAGGGCAACGACGGCAAGGTCCCGTCCGACGGCCGCAAGGCTGTCCTGGACGCCATGTCCAAGATCAAGTTCGACGGCGTCACCGGCACCATCTCCTTCGACGAGTTCGGTGACACCACGAACCACACCATGACCGCGTACAAGGTCAAGAGCAACGCCTGGGCGCCGGAGTTCAGCGGCGAACCCAAGCTCGGCTGACGAGGGACGAGTAGAGACTCCCCACTCACACATTGATCCAGGCCGCGCGGGAAGCGCCCATCAGCGCTCCCGCGCGGCGCCATATCCGAACCACTCCACGGAGGCCCTGCGGTGAACGAACTGCCGCAACAGCTGGCCAATGGACTCATCCTCGGCGCGATGTACGGACTCATCGCGATCGGCTACACGATGGTCTACGGCATCGTCCAGCTCATCAACTTCGCCCACGGCGAGATCTTCATGGTCGGGGGCTTCGGGGCCCTCACCGTCTGGTTGGTACTCCCCGAGGGCTTCGGCCTCGGGGCCGCAGTCCCGCTCATGATCATCGGTGGTGTCCTCGTCTCGGTCGCCGTCGGCACAGCGGCGGAACGGTTCGCCTACCGTCCCCTGCGCACCGCACCACGACTGGCGCCCCTCATCACCGCCATCGGCCTGTCCATCGTCCTCCAGCAGGCCGTGTGGATGTGGTACCCGGACGCGAAGAAGGACCACCCCTTCCCGCGTTTCCAGGGCGGCCCCATCGAGATCCTGGGCGCCAACATCCAGCGTGGTGACCTCTTCGTCCTCATAGCCGCCCCCCTGTGCATGATCGCCCTCGGCTTCTTCGTCACGAAGACGCGCTCCGGCCGCGGCATGCAGGCCACGGCCCAGGACCCGGACACGGCCAAGCTGATGGGCGTCAACACCGACCGCATCATCGTCATGGCGTTCGCCATCGGTGCCGCGTTCGCCGCCATCGCCGCCGTCGCCTACGGACTCAAGAACGGCCAAGTCGGCTTCCGCATGGGCTTCCTGATGGGCCTGAAGGCCTTCACAGCCGCCGTACTCGGCGGCATCGGCAACATCTACGGCGCCATGCTCGGCGGCATCGTCCTCGGCGTCGCCGAGTCCCTCGCCACCGGCTACATCGGCGACATCCCCGGCATGGACCTCTTCGGCGGCGGCGCCTGGAAGGACGTGTGGGCCTTCGCTCTGCTCATCCTCGTACTGCTGTTCAGGCCACAAGGCCTGCTCGGCGAACGCGTCGCGGATCGGGCGTGATGCACATGACCACCGAGATCCCCATGGACAAGACCTCCGACACCACCAAGGCGTCCACGGCAAAAGCCACACCGATCATCCCCCTGCCGCAGGCCGTCGCCCGCGGACTGGCCGTCGGCGGCTCCGCCCTCGCCCTCATAGGCACTTTCCTCGCCTGGACCTGGACCGAGGAGTTCCCGGGCAACCTGACCGTCACCGGCTACCCGGGCGGCCTTCAGATCCTCACCCTCTTCGGCTCCCTGCTGACCCTGCTCTTCGCCCTCTCCGGATGGGAATCCCCCCGCACGAGCGAAGCCGAGAGTGGAGGAGGCATCCGCGGCCTGCGCTGGCTCACCCCCGGCGGCAAGAACAGCCCCGTCCTGCTCGCCGCCCTCGGCGTACTCGGCACCACGGCCTACGCCATCGGCGCGATCACCCAGGAACTCGGCGGCCTGGTCAACCTGGAGCCCGGCGCCTGGGTCTCCGGCATCGGCGCGCTCGTCGCCGTGATCGGCGCCCTCGGCCTCCCCGTCGACCAGCCCTACGACGCCTCGGACCCCACCCCGAACCTCTGGGGCCGCATCCGTCACTCGCTCACCGCGCCCGACCCCGGCCGCGCCAAGGAACTGCCCAACTGGGTCGAGATCCTCATCATCGCCGCCGGCTTCGGCGTCGGCCTGTACGTCTTCACCTACGGCATCGCCACCGAGTACTCCGAACTGTTCATCGGCTTCCTGATCGTCGCGGCGTTCGGCTTCACCGCCGTCACCCGCGCCGGCCTGCTCAAGCGACTGTCGGCCCTGACCGCCAAGCACCGCAACGTCACCCTCACCGCAGCGTTCGCAGCGGCGATCTGCTTCCCCTTCACCCAGTCCAACGACCAGTTCGCCCTCATCGGCGCGAACATCCTGATCTTCGCCACGGTCGCCCTGGGCCTCAACGTCGTCGTCGGCCTCGCCGGCCTGCTCGACCTCGGCTACGTCGCCTTCCTCGGCGTCGGCGCCTACGCCGCCGCCCTGGTCTCCGGCTCCCCGTCGTCGACCATCGGCGTCCAGTTCCCCTTCTGGGCAGCCGTTCTCACCGGCGCCGCGGCCTCGCTGATCTTCGGCGTCGTCATCGGAGCCCCGACCCTGCGACTGCGCGGCGACTACCTCGCCATCGTGACGCTCGGCTTCGGTGAAATCTTCCGCATCACCATGAACAACCTCAACGGCAACAGCGGCCCGGACGTCACCAACGGCTCCAACGGCATCCCGCAGATCCCCGACCTGGAGATCCTCGGATTCAACCTCGGAGTCCCACACAACGTCCTCGGCCACGAGCTGACCCGCTCGGCCAACTACTACCTGCTGATGCTGCTGTTCACCGCAATCGTCGTGATGGTCTTCCGCCGCTCGGCAGAGTCCCGCATCGGCCGCGCATGGGTGGCCATCCGCGAAGACGAGACAGCCGCAACCGCGATGGGCATCAACGGCTTCCGCCTGAAGCTCCTCGCCTTCGCACTCGGCGCCTCCCTCGCCGGCCTCGCCGGCACCGTCCAGGCACACGTCTCCTACAGCGTCACCCCCGAGCAGTACCAGTTCGCCGGCTCCGTACCACCGAACTCGGCCTTCCTGCTCGCCGCCGTCATCCTCGGCGGCATGGGCACCATCAGCGGCCCGCTCATCGGCGCCGCGCTGCTCTACCTGATCCCGGCCAAGCTCCAGTTCATGGCGGAATACCAGCTGCTGCTCTTCGGCCTCGCGCTGATGCTGCTGATGCGCTTCCGCCCCGAGGGCCTGGTCGCCGACCGCAGGAAGCAGCTCGAATTCCACGAAACCGGACAGCTCGACGTACCGGAGGACAAGCCATTGCCCGAAGGCGCGACCGGCGTCGCGAAGGCAGGGGCGTGACCGCCATGACGACCACCACGACCGCACCCAGCACGACCACAGTGCTCGACGCGAGCGGCGTCACCATGCGCTTCGGCGGTCTCACCGCCGTACGCGACGTGGACCTCACCGTGAACACCGGAGAGATCGTCGGCCTCATCGGCCCCAACGGCGCCGGCAAGACAACCTTCTTCAACTGCCTCACCGGCCTCTACGTGCCGACCGAGGGCAAGGTCGCCTACAAGGGCACCATCCTGCCGCCCAAGCCCCACCTGGTCACCCAGGCCGGCATCGCCCGAACCTTCCAGAACATCCGGCTCTTCGCCAACATGACCGTTCTGGAGAACGTACTGGTCGGACGGCACACCCGGACCAAAGAAGGCCTCTGGTCCGCGCTCCTGCGCCTACCCGGCTTCAAAAAGGCCGAGGACGCATCCCGGGCCCGCGCCATGGAACTCCTGGAATTCACCGGACTGGCCGCCAAAGCCGACCACCTCGCCCGCAACCTGCCCTACGGCGAACAGCGCAAGCTGGAGATCGCCCGGGCACTGGCGAGCGAGCCCGGCCTGCTCCTCCTCGACGAGCCGACCGCCGGCATGAACCCACAGGAGACCCGGGCGGCCGAGGAACTCATCTTCGCCATCCGGGACCAGGGCATCGCCGTCCTCGTCATCGAGCACGACATCCGGTTCATCATGAACCTCTGCGACCGGGTCGCCGTGCTCGTCCAGGGCGAGAAGATCGTCGAGGGCCCCGCCGAGGTCGTCCAGGCCGACGAGCGCGTCATCGCCGCCTACCTGGGCGAGCCCTTCGAGGGCGCGCCAGGTGCCGCCGAAGCCGCCGAGGTAGAGGCTGCGGAGGCCGACGCGCACAGCACCACAGAAGGGGACGACAAGTGACCGCACTACTCGAGGTCGAAGACCTCAGGGTCGCCTACGGCAAGATCGAGGCCGTCAAAGGCATCTCGTTCAAGGTGGACGCGGGCGAGGTCGTCACCCTCATCGGCACCAACGGCGCCGGCAAGACCACAACCCTGCGCACCCTCTCGGGCCTGCTCCAGCCGACGTCCGGCGAGATCAAGTTCGACGGCAAATCGCTGAAGAAGGTCCCCGCACACAAAGTCGTCTCACTCGGGCTCGCCCACTCCCCCGAGGGGCGGCACATCTTCCCGCGCATGACGATCGAGGACAACCTCCGCCTCGGAGCATTCCTGCGCTCCGACAAAGAGGGCATCGAGAAGGACATCCAGCGCGCCTACGACCTCTTCCCCATCCTCGGAGAACGCCGGAAACAGGCCGCGGGCACCCTTTCCGGCGGCGAGCAGCAGATGCTCGCCATGGGACGGGCACTGATGTCCCGACCCAAGCTGCTCATGCTCGACGAACCCTCCATGGGACTGTCGCCGATCATGATGCAGAAGATCATGGCCACCATCCAGGAACTCAAGGCCGCGGGCACCACCATTCTGCTCATCGAACAGAACGCCCAGGCCGCGCTCTCCCTGGCCGACCACGGCCATGTCATGGAGGTCGGCAAGATCGTCCTCTCCGGCTCCGGGCAGGACCTCCTGCACGACGAGTCGGTGCGCAAGGCGTACCTCGGCGAGGACTGATCACCCGACTGCTCACCCGCACGACGAGGCCCGTGCCCCCCGGTCAGGGGCACGGGCCTCGTTCGTGTCCGCGACTACGTCAGCCCTTGGCGGCCTTCTTCTCGTCGGCGTCCTGGATGACGGCCTCAGCGACCTGCTGCATCGACATGCGGCGGTCCATCGAGGTCTTCTGGATCCACCGGAACGCGGCCGGCTCGGTCAGACCATACTCGGTCTGGAGGACGGACTTCGCACGGTCGACCAGCTTGCGGGTCTCCAGGCGCAGAGTGAGGTCGGCGACCTCCTTCTCCAACTCCTTCAACTCCGTGAAACGGGAGACCGCCATCTCGATCGCCGGCACCACGTCACTCTTGCTGAACGGCTTGACCAGGTACGCCATGGCACCGGCATCCCGGGCCCGCTCCACGAGATCACGCTGCGAGAACGCGGTCAGCATCAACACCGGGGCGATGCTCTCCTCGGCGATCTTCTCCGCCGCCGAAATGCCGTCCAGCTTCGGCATCTTGACATCAAGGATGACGAGGTCGGGCCGGTGCTCGCGGGCCAGCTCCACGGCCTGCTCGCCGTCACCGGCCTCGCCGACGACGGTGTACCCCTCTTCCTCGAGCATCTCTTTGAGATCGAGCCGGATCAGCGCCTCGTCCTCGGCGATGACGACGCGGGTCGTCAGCGGAGGCACGTGCGACTTGTCGTCGTCGGGCGCGTCTACGGGCTGGGGCGACTCGGGGGCGGTCACGGGGGCTCCTCGTTCAGGGGCAGGGGTGCTGCTGACAAGAGCCTACCTAGCTGCGGTAAGGTGGACGGGCAGCGGGTCGAGGTAAACCTTCGATTCACTGGGCCCCGGTAGCCCAATTGGCAGAAGGCAATGGATTCAAAACCCATACAGTGTCGGTTCGAGTCCGACCCGGGGCACTTTTCCTTCGATTCTAAGGTCGACCCAGAGAAGCGGATGTCCACGTTCTCGTGAACATCCGCTTTTTGCTGCGTGTCGTCGCGATCACTCTTGCAGCGTGGCCACATGTACGACATCAGCACACGCAAGCGGGCTCTCACGCTCGTCGCCCAGGGGCGCAGCCTGAACTCAGTAAGCCGGGAGACGGGTATTTCACGTGCCGCGATTCGCTCCTGGCAGCACCGCCTTGAGCCCCTGCCTCGCATGGCAACTCCGGACCCCGGGCCGCCCGCTGACGACAGGCCGTACGCCTATCTGTTGGGCCTCTACCTGGGTGATGGCTGCATCAGCGCGCACGCACGCGGCACCGGCTTCCACCTCCGAATCGCGTGCGCCGACGCCTGGCCCGGCCTCCTCCAACAGTGCCACGATGCCATCACGGAGGTCCGTCCCGGTATCGGCGTCTACACCCTGCAGAAGCAGGGCTACGCCATGGTGACCAGCTACTCCCGGCACTGGCCCGCCCTCTTCCCCCAGCATGGCCCCGGCAAGAAGCACGAGCGCGCCATCACCCTCGAACCCTGGCAGCAGCAAATCGTGGACGCGCACCCTTGGGACTTCATCCGGGGCCTCATCCACTCCGACGGCTGCCGTATCACCAACTGGACGACCCGCCTCGTCGCAGGTGAGGAGAAGCGCTACGAGTATCCGCGCTATTTCTTCACCAACCTGTCGGGGGACATCATCCGGCTCTTCACCCAGACGCTGGACGCCGTAGGGGTCCAATGGAAGAAAGCCAACGACCGCAACATCTCCATCGCCCGCAGAGCCTCCGTAGCCCTGATGGACGCCCACGTGGGACCCAAGCACTGACCGAACCCCGCAAAGGGCCCCTCCTCGAAGCCGAAGAGGGGCCCTACGCCTGCTACTTGGGACTGTCGTCCTCCCCGATGTGATGCACCCGCACCATGTTCGTCGAGCCCGAGACCCCCGGAGGCGACCCCGCCGTGATGACCACCGTGTCGCCCTTCCGGCAGCGGCCGTACTTCAGCAGCAGCTCGTCCACCTGGTCGACCATCGCGTCCGTCGAGTCCACGTGCGGCCCGAGGAACGTCTCCACGCCCCACGTCAGATTCAACTGGGACCGCGTCGCCGGTTCCGGCGTGAAGGCCAGCAGCGGGATGGGCGAGCGGTAGCGCGACAGGCGGCGGGCCGTGTCGCCCGACTGGGTGAAGGCGACGAGGAACCTGGCGTCCAGGAAGTCGCCGATCTCGGCCGCGGCGCGGGCCACCGCGCCGGGCTGGGTGCGGGGCTTGTTGCTCTCTGTCAGGGTCGAGAGGCCCTTGGCGAGGATGTCCTCCTCGGCGGCCTCGACGATCTTCGCCATCGTCCGGACGGTCTCGATCGGGTACTTGCCGACGCTGGTCTCGCCGGACAGCATCACCGCGTCGGTGCCGTCGATGACGGCGTTGGCGACGTCCGACGCCTCGGCCCTGGTCGGGCGGGAGTTGTCGATCATCGAGTCGAGCATCTGGGTGGCGACGATGACCGGCTTGGCGTTGCGCTTGGCGAGTTTGATGGCGCGCTTCTGGACGATCGGGACCTGCTCCAGCGGCATCTCCACGCCCAGGTCGCCGCGGGCCACCATGATGCCGTCGAAGGCGGCGACGATGCCGTCGATCGCCTCGACGGCCTGTGGTTTCTCCACCTTGGCGATCACCGGGAGGCGGCGGCCCTCCTCGTCCATGATGCGGTGGACGTCCTCGATGTCGCGCCCGCTGCGCACGAAGGACAGGGCGATGACGTCGAAGCCGGTGCGCAGCGCCCAGCGCAGGTCCGCTTCGTCCTTTTCGGAGAGGGCGGGGACGGAGACGGCGACGCCGGGGAGGTTGAGGCCCTTGTTGTCGCTGACGATGCCGCCCTCGACGACGGTGGTGTGCACGCGGGGGCCGTCGACGGAGGTGACCTCCAGGCAGACCTTGCCGTCGTCGACGAGGATGCGCTCACCGGCAGAGACGTCGGTGGCGAGGCCGGAGTAGGTGGTGCCGCACTGGTGGCGGTCCCCTTCCGTGCCCTCCTCGACGGTGATGACGAACGAGTCGCCGCGTTCAAGGAGTACAGGTCCTTCGGTGAAGCGGCCGAGCCGGATCTTCGGGCCTTGAAGGTCGGCGAGGGCGCCGACGCTGCGGCCGGTCTCGTCGGAGGCCTTTCGCACGCGCTGGTAGCGCTCCTCGTGATCGGCGTGGCTGCCGTGGCTGAGGTTGAAGCGGGCGACGTCCATTCCGGCGTCGACCAGTGCCTTTATCTGGTCGTACGAGTCGGTGGCGGGGCCCAGGGTGCAGACGATCTTTGCTCGGCGCATGTTTCGACTCTATGACTTACCGGCGGGTAGAGAATTGGTCCGGCGTGACTACTCAACAACCTTTGCGTGAAGTGCTATTGACAAGTGTTGAATTGTGCGGTGGGGCGCTCCGATGAGCGTTTGAAAGGTTCCGCCGGGGCAATTCAGAGTTGCGGCGGTGTCATGGTGAAGCGGGCGTTGACCTGGGCGTGGACGTGCTGGCGCTGGGGTTCCAGATCGAGTGGGGGCGCCGTGTCCTCCGTTGCGCCGTAGGCCATGGAGCGCATTCGGCCGCCGGGCGCCTGCGGATGGGGCGGTGGGGCGTTCTCCGCGCCGATGTCGGCGAGCTCGACCAGCGCTGCCAGGGACGATCCCAGTGCCTCCGCGTACTCTCGTGCCCGTTGCACGGCCTCTCGGACCGCCTGCTGGCGCGCCTGACGGTGTGCCGGCGAGTCGGGGCGCAGGGCCCACCACGGGCCGTCCACGCGGGTGAGTTCCAAGTCGGCGAGGCGGGTGGTCAGTTCGCCCAGTGCGGTGAAGTCTGTGAGGACGGCGGTGATGTGGACGCGGCCGTGGTAGGCGTGGACGCGTTCGCCGCGGCCTTTGTCCTTGAGCTCGGGGCTGATGGAGAAGGCGCCGGTCTCCAGGCGCTCGACCGCGTCGCCGTAGGTTTTGACGAGGTCGAGGGCGGTGGTGTTGCGGCGGGTGAGGTCGTCGAGGGCGGCGCGGCGGTCCTTGCCGCGGGAGGCGACGGTGACGCCGATGCGGGCGATCTCGGGGTCGACCTCCAGACGGGCCTCGCCGCGCACGGCGATGCGTGGGGCGTCGGGGGTGCCGTAGGGGACGGCCGGTTGAAGTTCCTCTGGTGGCACGGTCATACGTCCCACTCTGTCATTGCTTGCTTGGTTACGGCTGCCACGGGTCACCAGATCGAAACCTCACGGGTCTGTTGCCGTTCGCCATGCGCAGGTCAGAATCTACGCGCGTTGTCGACCATTCCCACGGGAGAAGCACTCATGCCGTTGAACCGCCGGAAGTTCCTGAAGAAGTCCGCCGTGACCGGAGCGGGGGTGGCGCTGGCCGGGGCGGCGGTGCCGACGGCACAGGCGGCGGAGGCAGAGGCTGTGACGGCGAAGAAGTGCGAGAAGCGGTATTCGCTGACGGTGATGGGCACGACCGACCTGCACGGTCACGTCTTCAACTGGGACTACTTCAAGAACGCGGAGTACACCGACGCCAAGGGCAACGCGCAGGGCCTGGCCCGGGTGTCGACGCTGGTGGACCGGATCCGCGCGGAGCGGGGCCGGCGCAACACGCTGCTGATCGACGCGGGCGACACGATCCAGGGCACCCCGTTGACGTACTACTACGCCAAGGTCGACCCGATCACGGCCAAGGGCGGGCCGGTGCACCCGATGGCGCTGGCGATGAACGCCATCGGCTTCGACGCGGTGGCGCTCGGCAATCACGAGTTCAACTACGGCATCGAGACGCTGCGCAAGTTCGAGGAGCAGTGCCGCTTCCCGCTCCTCGGTGCGAACGCGCTGGACGCGAAGACGCTGAAGCCCGCCTTCCCGCCGTACTTCATCAAGAACTTCAAGGTGCGGGGCGCCCCGCCGGTGAAGGTCGCGGTGCTCGGGCTGACCAATCCCGGTATCGCGATCTGGGACAAGGCCTATGTGCAGGGCAAGCTGACCTTCCCGGGTCTGGAGGAGCAGGCGGCCAAGTGGGTGCCGAAGCTGAAGGCGATGGGCGCGGACGTGGTGATCGTCTCGGCGCACTCCGGCTCCTCGGGCACCTCGTCCTACGGTGACCAGCTGCCGTATGTCGAGAACTCGGCGGCGCTGGTCGCGCAGCAGGTGCCGGACATCGACGCGATCCTGGTCGGCCACGCGCACGTGGAGATCCCGGAGCTGAGGGTGACCAACGCCGAGACCGGCAAGGACGTCGTGCTGTCGGAGCCGCTGTGCTTCGCCGAGCGGCTGTCGCTGTTCGACATCGAGCTGACCTTCGCGAGGGGCCGCTGGACGGTCGAGAAGGTCGCCGCGTCGGTCCTCGACTCCAATACGGTCGCCGACGACCCGAAGATCACCAAGCTGCTCTCCGACGAGCACGAGAAGGTTGTCGCGTACGTCAACCAGGTCGTCGGCACCGCCACCGCGACCCTGACCACGGTCGACGCCCGTTACAAGGACGCCCCGATCATCGACCTGATCACCAAGGTGCAGGAGGACGTCGTCAAGGCGGCCCTGGCGGGCACGGAGTACGCCTCGCTGCCTGTCATCGCACAGGCGTCCCCGTTCTCGCGCACCTCTCAGATCCCGGCCGGCGACGTGACGATCCGGGACCTGTCGAGTCTGTACGTGTACGACAACACGCTGGTCGCGAAGCTGATGACGGGCGCGCAGCTCAAGGCGTACCTGGAGTACTCGGCCGAGTACTTCGTGCAGACCGCCCCCGACGTCGCCGTCGACGTGGAGAAGCTGACGAACGCGGGCAACCGTCCCGACTACAACTATGACTACGTCTCCGGGCTGTCGTACGACATCGACATCGCGCAGGCGGCCGGTTCACGGATCAAGAATGTGACCTATGGCGGTGCCGCTCTCGACGACGCGCAGAAGTTCGTGTTCGCGGTGAACAACTACCGGGCCAACGGCGGTGGCGCGTTCCCGCATGTGGCGGGGGCGCAGGAGCTGTGGTCGGAGTCGACGGAGATCCGCACCCGGATCGCGGAGTGGGTGACCGCGAAGGGCGTGCTGGACCCGGAGGACTTCGCGTCCGTGGACTGGAAGCTGACGCGCGACGGCACGCCTGTCTTCTAGGGCCGGGTGGGGAAGGCCGGCGGCGGTTTTGACCGTCGGCCTTCCCTGTCGTTCGGAACGCAGTCGTTCAGAACAGGCTCGTCACGCTGTCCTGGATGGCCGCCACATCGCCCGCGACGGCGGCTGTGGCCGCCACGCCGGGGGCGAGGAAGCCGAGCCAGCGCAGCAGGACGCCGCGGCGGGGCTCGTCCTGGGCGAGTTCCGCCTCGACGCGCTCGGCGGCGTCGACGAGTTCCTCGCCGTCGTCGTACTCGTCCTGGTGGTTGCGTACCTGTTCGAGCAGCAGCCGTGCGGCGGCGCGCAGTTCGGCGACGGCGGCCTCACGGTCGGCGGCGGCCGGGGCGCCGGTGGTCGCGGTCGAGCGGTTGACGGCGACCGCGCTGCCGTCGATGCGGATGTCGCCGCCGGCGTGGATGCCGCTGTTGTCGCCGGCGCCGGTTGCTGTCATGCGGTCACCTTCCTCGGTTGGCGGGTGGGGCGGGGGCAGGAGGCGTGGCGGGCGCCGGTTGCCCCGCCGTGGCCGTCGCCTGGCCGCGTTTGAAGACTCCGGCGATGCTGCCGCCGACGCCGACGGCGGAGCCGTTGAGGGTCACGTCGCCGCCCGCGTACAAGCCGGTGTTGTAGATGGTGGTCTGACGCTGGATCAGTTCGTTGGTGTCGATGTCGTGGTCCTCCAGGAACTCCACCAGGGCGTCCAGTACGCGGTGTTCGACGGTCTTGGCGTACAGCTCCCGGTCGAGCTGCTGGAAGTAGCGGTAGTAGAGCTTGTCGCCGGCCGCGTCCCTGATGCTGAAGGACGCACCGTAGTTGAAGGTGCGGTGGCGGATCTCCTGGGCCTGGCGGCGTTGTTTGCCGTGCCGGTTGAACGGCGCGAACAGGCCTGCGGCCACCGAGAAGGGCGATCCGGCCAGCCGGAGGGGGCCCGCAGGCCGGCCTGGGCGAGCAGGGTCGAGAACTGCCGGAAGGTCGGCGTGTCCAGCAGTTGGTCCGCGATGCGGTAGCGCTCGCGCACCGGGGCGAGCAGGGAGCTGCTGCCCTCGATGAAGAGCATCTTGCGGTCGGACAGCAGGGCGCACCGCAGGAAGAAGGTGATGGCGAGTTCGCCGCTCCAGCCGGTGACGCGGATGGCCAGGTAGGGGCGGGCCCGGCCCTTGCCGTCTTCGCGCAGCGCGTCGAGGAGCTCCGGCGAGACTCTCGCGCTCGGCGGTCCGGCGGGGTTCGGCAGCAGTTCGGAGCGGGTGCGGTCGTCCACCTCGTACTGGAGGTCCTTGCCGTTGACCAGCAGCAGGTTCTCGACGTGTACGCCGGGCAGTTTCAGGTCCCCGACGCGGGCGGCGAGATGGTCGTTGAGCTCGTGCACGGTGAACGGCACGACCTGCTTGCCCTCTTCGGGGCGGGCGGTGTCGAGCGCGAACGACCAGGTGCTCGTCGTGTCCCCGTAGCCGACGAAGGGCGCGTACATCGAGGAGACCACGACGTTGCCGCGGTCGCGCCGCTCGATCTCCTGGATGCGCCGGCGGTTCTCCGAACCGACCGGTTCAGGGGCTTTGGCCGGTTCGAAGTTCGCGCGGCTGAGCTGTTTGGCGACCACGCCGTAGTGCACCAGCAGGGACTCGACGGCGACGATGATCCAGGCCATCAGCCAGCCCAGGACGACCGCCGAGCCGAGGCCGTTCGGCAGCGTGATCACCACGATCAGCAGCAGGACGGTGAGCAGGACGTCCCGCGCCACCTGGCGGCGGCGGGCTGCGAGGGCGTGCCGCAGCACGCAGCCGAGGTCGACGCCCGGCGAGGAGGCGACCGCGCGGCGCGGCTCCTCCACGATCTGCTCGACGGCCCGGCGGGCGAACTTGGTGTCCGTGTGGACGGCGGTGCACAGGTACCGGGTGATGTCGGGGGCGAAGCGGGTGCTGCGGTCCGCCCCGGGGGCGTGGGCGGGTGGGGCGGGGGCGGCGCGCCGGGCGCCGGCGGGAGGCTGCGTCGGTACGGCGGGGACGGTGGGCGGCGCCGGGTCCGGGCTCTTCGTCGGGTCGGCGCCGCGTAACAGGCCGCAGTTGGCGCAGGCGGTGTAGCTGCGATCGTTGTCCGCCTGGCAGCGCGGGCATTTGAGGGTGGGAGTGGTCATGGCTCTGTTTCCTCCTCTCGGTTTTCGCGCTCAGGTCGTGCCCGTCCGTTTGGAGATCGGCGGCGTCATTCGGATTCGGACGGCGATGAGAATCAGCCATTTCCGGTGATCGGAAACGTGCTCGCGGAAAAGGTGGCGGGCCACCCGGCGGGGGCGGGACACCGCGCCTGGAGCAGCGGGGTTGCCGAGGTCGGCGGCGTCGGAAGGCCGACCCTCGATCGAAGGAATCTTTTCCCGGATCGGACGCCCCCGTTGCCGCCGCATGAACCGGAAGGTAGCAGCGCGCCGGGACAGATGGGAGGGACGCGGGATATTCAAGTGGCCTTTTCCGCGCCCTCTTCCACTTTTCTTCACCCCTCCCCCGCTGTCACCGTCTGTCGACCAGCGGGGTGAGTACCGGTGCCTTGCGCGCGGCCGGGATGCGGGGCTGCTGTTCGAGGCCGAAGGTGGTGAACGCGGTGCGGCCGGGCAGGGCGTAGGTCTCCTTGCCGGTGACGGAGTTGAGGATGCCGGCGCTGCGCCAGGCGGCGAGGCCGAGGTCCGGGGTGCCGATGCCGTGGGTGTGGCGCTCGGCGTTCTGCACGTAGACGTGGCAGCCGGAGCCGGTGACGGCCGGGTCCATGACCAGGCGGTGCCGGTCGTCGATCCGGGGGCGTTCCCGGCTGTCGCGGCGCATGTAGGGGTCGAGGCCGGCGAGGATGCGGTCGAGGGAGCGCTCGCGGTAGCCGGTGGCCAGCACGACCGCGTCGGTGGTCAGCCGCGAGCGGGTGTCCTGCTGGATGTGCTCCAGATGGAGCTCCACCTTGGTCGTGGCGATACGGCCGGCCGTGCGCACGCGGACGCCCGGGGTGAGCACGGTGTCGGGCCAGCCGCCGTGCGTGGTGCGGCCGTAGAGCTCGTCGTGGATGGCGGCGAGGGTGGCGGCGTCGATGCCCTTGTGGAGCTGCCACTGGGAGTCGAGGAGCCGGTCGCGGACCGGTTCGGCGAGCGCGTGGAAGTAGCGGGTGTAGTCGGGGGTGAAGTGCTCCAGGCCGAGCTTGGAGTACTCCATCGGCGCGAACGCCTCGGTGCGGCCGAGCCAGTGCAGCTTCTCGCGGCCGGCGGGGCGGTGCCGGAGCAGGTCCAGGAAGATCTCGGCGCCGGACTGTCCGGAGCCGATGACGGTGATGTGCTCGGCGGCGAGCAGGGTCTGGCGGTGGTCGAGGTAGTCGGTGGCGTGGATGACGGGCGCGTCGGGCGCCTCGACCAGGGGCCGCAGCGGGTCGGGGACGTACGGCTCGGTGCCGATGCCGAGCACGATGTTGCGGGCGTGGGTGCGCCCGAGCGCCTCGGCCTCCCCGCCGGGGGCGATCTGGGTGAAGTCGACCTCGAAGACGTCGCGTTCGGGGTTGAAGCGGACCGCGTCCACCTGGTGGCCGAAGCGCAGCTGGGTGAGGTTGTCGCAGACCCAGCGGCAGTAGGCGTCGTACTCGGCGCGCTGGATGTGGAAGCGTTCGGCGAAGTAGAAGGGGAAGAGCCGGTCGCGGTGTCTGAGGTAGTTCAGGAACGACCAGGGGCTGGCGGGGTCGGCGAGCGTCACCAGGTCGGCGAGGAAGGGCACTTGGAGCCGGGAGCCGTCGATGAGCAGCCCCGGGTGCCAGGAGAAGGCGGTGCGCTGTTCGTAGAAGACGGCGTCGAGTCCGGTGAGCGGCTGGGCGAGGGCGGCGAGCGAGAGGTTGAAGGGGCCGATGCCGATGCCGACGAGGTCGCGGGGCGTGTCGGGGTCCTGGCCCGGGGGGTTGGGGTGCGGGTCGGCAGCGGGGTTCGACTGCGGTCTCATCGGGGGGTGTTTCCTTCCACCAGTGTCAGGAGGGCGGCCAGGTCGTCGGGGCGCGTACGGGGGTTGAGGAGGGTCACCTTCAACCACAGGCGCCCGTCCGCGCGGGCCCGGCCGAGGACGGCTCGGCCGTCGGTGAGGAGCGTTCGGCGTACGGCCGCGACGGCGTCGTCGGCGGCGTGTGCGGGCCGGAACAGGACCGTGCTGAGGGTGGGCCGGTCGTGGAGTTCGAAGCCGGGGTGGTCGTGGACGAGGGCGGCGAACTCGCGGGCGCCGTCGCAGACCTGCTCGACCAGTCGGCCGAGGCCGCTGCGTCCGAGGGTCTTGAGGGTGACGGCGATCTTGAGGGCGTCGGGCCTGCGGCTGGTGTGCAGGGAGCGGCCGAGCAGATCGGGCAGGCCCGCTTCGGTGTCGTCGCCGGCGTTGAGGTAGTCGGCGCGGTGGTGGAGCACGGCGAGATCGGCCGCGTCACGGACGGCGAGGAGGCCCGCGGCGACGGGCTGCCAGCCGAGCTTGTGCAGGTCGAGGGTGACGCTGTCCGCGGTGTCCAGGCCGGCCAGCAGGTCGCGGTAGCGGTCGCTGAAGAGCAGGCCGGCGCCGTAGGCGGCGTCCACGTGGAGCCGTGCGCGGTGCGCCGCGCACACGGTGGCGATCTCGGGGAGGGGGTCGATCATCCCGGCGTCGGTGGTGCCGGCGGTGGCGGCGACCAGGTGCGGGCCGGGCAGCGCGGTGAGGGCCTCGTCGAGGGCGGCGGGGTCGAGGACACCGGCCGGGGCGGGCACGACGACGGGCTCGGGCAGCCCGAGCAGCCAGGCGGCGCGGGGCAGCGAGTGGTGTGCGTTGGCCCCGTGCACCAGCCGCATCCCGGCGCCGCGTGCCTCCCGGGCGAGCAGCAGGGCGAGCTGGTTGGACTCGGTGCCGCCGGTGGTCATCAGGGCGGTCGGCGCTTGCCCCGCCGCGACGCCGCCGCGCCTTGCGGCGCCGGTCTCGAAGACCTCCCGCGCGAGGGCCCCCGTCACCAGTGCCTCCAGTTCCGAGGCGCCCGGGGCCTGGTCCCAGGAGTCGAGGGAGGGGTTCAGGGTGGAGACGGCGAGGTCGGCGGCGGTGGCGAGGGCGAGGGGCGGGCAGTGGAGGTGGGCGGTGCAGAAGGGGTCGGCGGGGTCGGCGGCGGTCTCCGCGAGGGCGCGGACGACGGTGTGCAGGGCGTTCGGCTCGCCCTGGTCCGGCAGTACGTCCCCGACCGCGGCCCGCATCCGCGCGGCCACCGCGTCCGGCCCGCCCGCGGGCAATGGTCCCTGGCGCAGCTGCGCGCCCTCGCTCAGCGCTTCGAGCACGGTGTCCAGCAACGGCCGCAGGGCGTGAAAGCCTTCGGGGCCTGACGCGAGCGAGGCAGGTGTGCTCATCGTGTCCTCCCGGGCGCTGGACGAGAAGGACTTCCAGCTTGTACCCGGATGGACGACTGCGCCCGAAAAGCCCAATGACCGGAACCCGAAAGGGGGTACTTCCGTGCGAGGAATGCGTGTCGGACGCGGTGTGCGGACTCGGGCGGAGTAAGGGGCGCCGACCGGACCGGCGCCCCCTGCTTCGGACGTACTAGCTCTTGCGGCCCTCCCGTACCCTCAACGCCCGTGCCAGGTCGTCGAGTTGGTCGGCGAGCTTGCGCCGCAGCGCCGGGATCGGCTCGCCGTCGCGCAGGCACTCCTCCCCCAGCCGCAGGGCCTCGGCGTCCACGGCGTGCACCGGGAAGGCGTGGCGGCCCGCGGCTTCGGCGATCGCGGGGCCGCGGCGGGCGGCGAGAGCGACGGCGTCCTTGTAGAAGCGCGCCACGTACGGGCTCACCAGGTCGGCCTGTTCGGGCTGCCAGAAGCCCTGGGCGGTCGCGGTGAAGAGGTAGTTGGACAGGTCACTGCTCTCGTCGGTGGTGAACAGCGCCTCCCACGCCCTGGCTTTGGCCTCCTCGTCGGGCAGGGCGGCCCGGCAGCGGGCGGCGCCCTCCTGACCGGTGGCGCTCGGGTCGCGCTCCAGCTCGGCGGCGATGGCGGCCTCGTCGACGGCACCGAGGACGGCGAGGCGCCCCAGGACCCGCCAGCGCAGCTCGGGGTCGAGCTCGGGTCCGCCGGGCACCGTGCCGTCGGCGAGCCAGGCGGCGATCGTGTCGGGGTGCGCGGCCACGGAGATGAAGTGGCGTACGGCGATCAGCCGCAGGCCGGGGTTGTCGCCGTCCTCGGTGCGCCGGATCAGGTCGCGGCACAGGGCGGACAGCGTGGCCAGGGCGGCGGGCCGCTCCTCGGCGGGCAGGAAGCGGTCGGTGACCTGGCCGACGGCGAAGGCCAGGACGCCCTGCACGACGGCGAGGTCGCGCTCGCGGGGCAGATGGGCGCGGGCGGCGTCCAGATAGGCGGTGGCGGCCAGTTCGCCGTCGCGGACCGCGTCGCGCAGGGCGTTCCAGACGACCGCGCGGGTGAGCGGGTCGGGCAGTCCCGAGAGGCGCTCGCGCAGGGTCGAGAAGGACCCGGTGTCGAAGCGGACCTTGGCGTAGGTCAGGTCGCCGTCGTTGAGCAGCAGCAGGGCGGGGCGCTTGCCGATGGGCAGCGGCGTGCTCTGCGGGACGTCGATCTCCAGGCGCCGGCGCAGGGTGAGGTGGCGGCCCTCGTCGTCGCCCAGGTCCAGGTCGTACAGGCCGACGGCGACGCGGTGCGGGCGGCTGCCCGCGTGGTCCACGGTGAGGCTGCAGGTGCCGTTGTCGCCGGGGACCACCTGCGGGGTGAGGGTGTCGACGCCGGTGGTGCGCAGCCAGCTGTCGGCCCAGGCGTGGACGTCGCGGTCCGTGGCGGAGGCGAGGGAGTCGATGAAGTCGGCGAGGGTGGCGTTGGCGAACTTGTGCCGCTCGAAGTGGGTGTTGATGCCGGCGAGGAAGTCCTTCTCGCCGAGCCAGGCCACCAGCTGGCGCAGCGCGGAGGCGCCCTTGGCGTAGGAGATGCCGTCGAAGTTGAGCATGGCGGAGGCCGTGTCGTCGACGTTCTCCGGGGCCACCGGGTGGGTGGAGGGCCGCTGGTCGGCGTCGTAGCCCCAGGACTTGCGGGCGACGCCGAAGTCGGTCCAGGTGTCGGTGAAGCGGGTGGCCTCGGCGAGGGTCTGGTAGCCCATGTACTCGGCGAACGACTCGTTCAGCCAGATGTCGTCCCACCAGCGCAGGGTGACGAGGTCGCCGAACCACATGTGGGCCATCTCGTGGGCGATGACCATGGCGCGGGTCTGCCGTTCGGTGTCGGTGACGGCGGAGCGGTAGACGAACTCGTCGCGGAAGGTGACCAGTCCGGGGTTCTCCATGGCGCCGGCGTTGAACTCGGGGACGAACGCCTGGTCGTAGGAGTCGAAGGGGTAGGGCTCGTCGAACTTCTCGTGGAAGCGGTCGAAGCACTGCCGGGTGACTTGGAAGAGCTCGTCGGCGTCCGTGTCCAGGTAGGGGGCGAGCGAGCGGCGGCAGTGGAGGCCGAAGGGCAGGCCGCGGTGCTCGGTGCGCACCGAGTGCCAGGGGCCGGCCGCGACCGCGACGAGGTACGTGGAGATCAGCGGGGTGGGCGCTGCCTGCCAGCGGCCGTCGCCGGAGTGCTCGGTGCGGCCGTTGGCCAGGACGCTCCAGCCCTCCGGGGCGGTCACGGACAGCTCGAAGACGGCCTTGAGGTCGGGCTGGTCGAAGGCGGCGAAGACGCGCTGGACGTCCTCCATGAAGAGCTGGGTGTAGAGGTAGGTCTCGCCGTCGGTGGGGTCGGTGAAGCGGTGCATGCCCTCGCCGGTGCGGGAGTAGCGCATGGCCGCGTCGACGCGCAGCTCGTGCTCACCGGCGGCCAGGTCCTTCAGGGGCAGTCTGTTGCCGTCCAGGGTCTCCGGGTCCAGGGGCCTGCCGTCCAGCGTGACGGAGCGCAGCTCGGCCGGCTTGACCTCGACGAAGGTGTCCGCGCCCGTGCGCGCGGTGAACGCGATGACGGTACGGGAGTCGAAGGTCTCGTCCCCGGTCGTCAGGTCGAGCTCGATGGTGTAGCGATGGACGTCGAGGAGCTGGGCACGGGTCTGCGCTTCGTCGCGCGTGAGTACGGACATGCACGACATGCTGCCTGATGCCGCTGACCAGGCACAGGGGTGGATCAGTACGTACGCTATGTCCGATTCTTCGCGGCGGGGCCGTCGCGCTGGAACGGCACGCGCGTCTCGGGGTGCCGCAGCGCCGGGCGCCCGGGGCGCTCAGGGGCGTCGGCATGGCCCTCGACCAGGGCCCGTAGCGCGCGGACCTCCTCCTCCAGGGCCCGGTGGCGCTGGTGGGCGTCGTACAGGTAGCGGACCTTGGTGCGCAGCACCCAGGGGTCGGTGGGCTTCATGACGAGGTCGGCGACGCCGAGTCCGAAGGCGGTGGCGGTGAGTTCGTGGTCGGCGCCGAAGCCCGTGAGAAGGATGACCGGAATGCTCTGGGTCTGTTCCACGCGCCGCATGTACCGCACCACGTCCAGGCCGCTGACGCCGGGCATGCGCACGTCCAGGAGCAGGAGCCCGACCTGGCCGCGGAGGACCTGCTTGAGCGCCTCGTCCCCGCTGGTGGCGCGGGCGAGCCGGTAGCCCAGCGGAGCCAGGGCGCTCTCCAGGGCGTACAGCGTCTCCTCGTGGTCGTCGACGATGAGGATCTTGGCATCCGACGGCATGGCCCGAGGTCCCTCCCGCGTGGACATCCAGGGGGTGTCCGGGGTGCTGACGGAGCGTGCTCGTCAGCCTGCATGCGGTGCACAGCGCAGCATGCCCCGCGCGGGCCGCCCTGTCACCCCCCGGGTCGGCCGGCAGGCGTCAGTTCGCCGTGGGCGCAGCGCCGTTGACGGCGTCCTCGGCGATGCTCTCGTGGTGCCTGATCACCTCGGCGATGATGAAGTTCAGGAACTTCTCGGCGAACGCCGGGTCGAGCTTGGCGTTCTCGGCGAGGGTGCGCAGCCGGGCGATCTGGCGGGCCTCCCGGTCCGGGTCGGCCGGCGGGAGCTGGTGGCGGGCCTTGAGGTGGCCGACCTGCTGGGTGCACTTGAAGCGTTCGGCGAGCATGTGGACGACGGCCGCGTCGATGTTGTCGATGCTGTCGCGCAGCCGGGCGAGCTCCTCGCGGACGGCGGGGTCGACGTCGCCTGGGGACGTGTTGCTGGTCATGGGCGCTCAGCCTACGGGGCCGCCTCGCCCGTGGTTCGGCCGATCACGGGCGGATCGGCGGGATCGGGGACCTGGTTGCTCCAGCCGCCGGGCACGGCACGGCACGGCACGGCCCTGCTGCGCGCGGAAGCGGACCGGTGCCCTGCCGGCCCGGCGGATGAACAAGCGGGAGAAGCAGGCGGGGTCGTCGTAGCCGACGCGGCGGGCGACGGCGGCGACAGGCAGGTCGGTGACGGGCAGGTCGGTGACGGGCAGGTCGGTCGGTGGCGGGCAGGTCGGTGGCGGCGAGGGGTTCCCTGGCACGGCCGAGGCGGATGCCGAGCAGATGGTCCTTGGGGCTGCATCCGGCGCCGTTGCGGACCGGTGCCCTGCCAGCCCGGCGGATGAACAAGCGGGAGAAGTAGGCGGGGTCGTCGTAGCCGACGCGGCGGGCGACGGCGGCGACAGGCAGGTCGGTGACGGGCAGGTCGGTCGGTGACGGGCAGGTCGGTGACGGCGAAGAGCTCCCTGGCACGGCCGAGGCGGATGCCGAGCAGATGGTCCTTGGGGCTGCATCCGGCGCCCCTGCGGACGGCCGTGCGCAGTTCGGCGGGCGTCATGCCGTGCCGGACGGCGTGCTCGGCGACCGTCAGCGGGACGGCCCGGACCGGGTCCGGGGCGTCATGCCGTGCCGGACGGCGTGCTCGGCGACCGGCAGCGGGACGGCCCGGACCGGGTCCGGCGAGGCCGGAACTCCGGTCCTGCGGGCCGTCTGACGACCTCGCCGCGGCGGCTGCCTACAGCGCGGCCGCCGCGCGGGCGATGTCGCTCGCGAAGTGGCTGACCTCCGTGTAGACGCCGGGCACCCCGGCACGGGCGCAGCCGTCGCCCCAGCTGACGATGCCGACCTGGATGAACCTGCCCGCGTCGTCCTTGCGGAACATGGGGCCGCCGGAGTCGCCCTGGCAGGTGTCGATGCCGCCGCTCTGCCAGCCGGCGCACAGTTCCTCCTTCGACACGAGCCGGTTGCCGTAGTGGCGCTTGCACACGCGGTCGGCGACGAAGGGAACACTGGCCTTGCGGAGCTTGGTCGTGCCCGTGCCCGCTCCCTCCTCGGTGTCGCCCCAGCCCGCGATCGTGAACGTGCCGCGGTTGTACTGGTGCGTCGTGGCGATCTTCAGCGTCGGCTTGTCGATGGGCCGGGCGAGCTTGATCAGCGCCCAGTCCTTGCCGTTGCCGTTGTAGCCCGGGGCGACCTTGACCTTCTTCGACTTCACCTTGATCGCGGCCGAGGAGTTGAGGTCGTTGACACCCGCGGTGACGGTGATGCTGGTGTTGTTGCCGGAGCCCGACATGCAGTGGGCCGCGGTCAGCACCACGTCCTTCTTGTAGAGCGCCCCGCCGCAGCCCATGGAGAGGTGGACCATGAAGGGGAACTCGTTCTGCGCGGCAGTCGTTCCACCGACGATGCGGGTGGACGCGGCCTGCGCGCTGACCGGCTGGAGGGAGGCGACGGCGAGCGCGACGGCGCCGACCGCGGCGGCTCTCTTCGCCAGGGAGATGCCGGTTCTCCGGGATATGTGATGGCTCAACATTCGTCCTTTCGTGGGGGGTTGAGCGACCCGGAGTATGAAGATCAAGGAGCGTCCATGACAAGGACGGATCTCACGTCCCGGCCATGGAACCTCGTCACGGAAAATCCCCTCACATCCCCGTAGAGTGGAATCGGTTTCCAGGCGTCTTGGGGGTACCGGCGTGGCGAACGGCGGACCGGTCCAGCACGGCTTCCCGCATCTGGAGACGGTGCGGGCCTCGATCACCGCGCTCTACAGACGGCTGTCGTACGACACCGTCCGGACCTTCGCGACCAGCGTGGCCCCGGCCGACGTGGCGTTCTGCGACACCGACGACCTCCATCTGGGCGCCCAGCGGGTGGCCCGCGAGCTGGTGCGGCACTACCGGCTGCCGGACGCCCGGCTGATCGTCGGCTTCCGGGAGATGAGCCACGCGGCGAACGTCGAACTCGCCGCCGGGCCGGAGTACTTCGTCGAGCTGAACGACCGCTTCCGTACTCATCGCCGGGACATCGGCGCGGCCCTCGCCCACGAGGTGACGCATGTGTATCTGCACCGCCTGGGCCTGTCCTTCCCGGGCACCCGCGACAACGAGATCCTCACGGACACGGTGACCACGTATCTGGGCGCGGGCTGGCTGCTGCTGGACGCGTACCGGGAGGACTCGGCGTCCTCGCAGAAGCTCGGCTATCTGACGCCGGAGGAGTTCGGGTACGTCCTCGCCAAGCGGGCGCAGGTCTTCGCCGAGGACCCGTCGATCTGGTTCACCAGCCCGCAGGCGTACACGGCGTACGGCAAGGGCGAGGCGCAGGCCCGGCGCGACGGGCAGCAGCCTCCGCTGACGGCGGCCGGGTGGGCGGGGCGGCGGCGTTACGCCCGGGACCGGCGGCATGCGCAGGACCATGCCGGGGCCGCTCCCCAGGCGGGAGTTCCGTACACGTTCACGCCGGACGGGCACGGGCCGTTGCGGGTGTCGTTCCCGTGTCCGACGTGTCAGCAGCGGATCCGGGTGCCGGTGAAGGGGCGGGTTCGGGCGCGGTGCGGGCTGTGCCGGACGGTGCTCGAATGCGATACGTGAGCGCCCGTGGGGGTGTGGGTGTTCTGTCGTGGGGCGGCTGCGGGTTCGTTGTGGCTGGTCGCGCCCACGCGGCGGAGCCGCCTATGGGTACGGCCCCGCGCCCCTCAAAGGGGCGTCACGTCACGCCCCGTACGCCCGTCCCGGCACCTTTGCCCGGCCCAGCAGCTTGAGTGCCGTCTCTCCCGCCTCCTCCGGCGTCCACCTCGCCTCCTTGTCCGCCGTGGGACCCGCCCTCCAGCCCTCCATGACGGTGATCCGGCCGCCCTCCGTCTCGAAGACGCGGCCCGTGACGCCGGTGCTCGCGTCCGCGCCCAGCCAGACGACCAGGGGGGAGACGTTCTCGGGGGCCATGGCGTCGAAGCCGGAGCCGGGGGCGGTCATCGTGTCGGCGAAGGTGCGCTCCGTCATGCGGGTGCGGGCCGCGGGGGCGATCGCGTTGACCTGGACGCCGTAGCGGGCCAGTTCGGCCGCCGCGACCAGGGTGAGGCCGACGATCCCGGCCTTCGCGGCGCTGTAGTTCGACTGCCCGACCGAGCCCAGCAGCCCCGCCCCGCTGCTCGTGTTGACGATCCGGGCGGCCGGGGTGCGGCCCGCCTTCGCCTCCGCCCGCCAGTGCGCGGCGGCGTGCTTCAGGGGAAGGAAGTGGCCCTTGAGGTGGACGCGTACGACAGCGTCCCAGTCGTCCTCGTCGAGGTTGACCAGCATCCGGTCGCGCAGGAACCCGGCGTTGTTGACGAGGGTGTCGAGCCGGCCGTACGTGTCCAGCGCGGCCGCCACCAGGGACGCGGCCCCGTCGCTCGTCGCCACGTCGCCGCCGTGGGCGATCGCCTCGCCGCCGGCCGCGCGGATCTCCTCGACCACGCGCAGGGCGGGGTCGACGGTGGTGTCCCGGCGGGCGGGGTCGACGGTGGTGTCCCGGCGGGCGGGGTCGACGGTGGTGTCCCGGCGGGCGGGGCTCTCGGCGGCCACCTGCCCCGCGGGCCCGTCGGCGCCCCGTGTGCCGTCGAGGCCGACTCCGAGGTCGTTGACGACGACCTTCGCCCCCGCGGCGGCGAACGCGAGCGCGTGCGCGCGGCCCAGCCCCCGGCCCGCCCCGGTGACGACGGCGACCCGTCCTTCACACATCCGGCTCATGTCAGGCCTCCTTGTTGACCGTTGCGGTGTCCAGGAACGCGGGCCGTTCGCCCCCGCCGTGCACATGCAGGCTCGCCCCGCTGATGTAGGCGGCGGCGTCGGAGGCGAGGAAGACGGCGGCCTTGCCGATGTCGGCCGGTTCGGCGAGGCGCCCGAGCGGAACGGTCCGCGAGACGCCGGCGATGCCCTCCTCGCCTCCGTAGTGCAGGTGGGACAGCTCGGTGCGGACCATGCCGACGACGAGCGTGTTGACGCGCACCCGCGGCGCCCACTCCACCGCCATCGAGCGGGCCAGGTTCTCCAGGCCCGCCTTGGCCGCCCCGTACGCCGCCGAGCCGGGCGAGGGCCGCCCGCCGCTGACGCTGCCGATCATCACGACGGACCCCCGCGACCGCTCCAGGTGCTCGTACGCGGCCAGGGACGCCGTCAGCGGGGCGAGGAGGTTCAGTTCGATGACGCGCGCGTGCCGCTCGGCGTCCGCGTCCGTCAACCGCCGGTACGGTGTGCCACCCGCGTTGTTGACGAGCACGTCCAGCCGGGGCAGGGCGGCGAAGAAGGTCCGGACGGCAGCTGGATCGCGCAGCTCCAGGGGCCTGAACTCGGCGCCGGGGAGCGGTACTTCGGGCGGCCTGCGGGCGCAGGTCACGACCTGCGCGCCGGCCTCGGCGAAGGCTCTCGTCACCCCCGCGCCGACGCCGCGCGTGCCCCCCGTGACGACAACGACCTTCCCGTCCAGCCCCATTGGCGGCTACCCTTCCACCTAACAAACGTTTGGTGGAAAGGTAGCTGATGCGGCCATGGGTGTCTCCACCTCGTCCCCGGAAAAGGGGTCCGAAGAAGAAGGAACCGCGGTCGTCACGGTCGACTTCCCACCGGTGAACGCCCTGCCGGTGGCCGGCTGGTCCGCCCTGGCCGACGCGGTGCGGGAAGCGGGCCGCGACCCGGAGATCCGGTGTGTCGTCCTCGCGGCAGAGGGGCGCGGGTTCAACGCCGGTGTGGACATCAAGGAGCTCCAGAGAGGCGGCAACGACGCGCTGATCCGCGTCAACCACGCCTGCGCGGACGCCTTCGCGGCCGTGTACGACTGCGCGGTGCCGGTGGTGGCGGCGGTGCACGGCTTCTGTCTGGGCGGCGGCATCGGCCTGGTGGGCAACGCGGACGCGATCGTGGCGAGCGAGGACGCCGCCTTCGGGCTGCCCGAGCTGGACCGGGGCGCCCTGGGCGCGGCCACCCATCTGGCCCGCCTGGTCCCCCAGCACCTGATGCGCGCCCTGTACTACACCTCGCGCACCGCCACCGCGGCCGAGCTGCACGCGCACGGCTCGGTGTGGCGGGTGGTGCCGCGCGAGGAACTGCACGCCTGCGCCATGGGGCTGGCGCGCGAGATCGCCGCGAAGGACGGGCGGCTGCTGCGCCTGGCCAAGGCCGCGATCAACGGCATCGACCCGGTCGACGTCCGCCGCAGCTACCGCTTCGAGCAGGGCTTCACCTTCGAGGCGGGCCTCAGCGGGGTGGCCGACCGGGTCCGGGACACCTTCGGACGGGACGGTGGCTGAGTGAGCGACAAGACGACGACCGCGGACGAGGTCGCATCGCGGCTGCGCAGCGGCATGACGCTCGGCATCGGCGGCTGGGGCTCGCGCCGCAAGCCGATGGCCCTGGTGCGCGCGCTGCTGCGCTCCGACGTCACGGACCTCACGATCGTCTCCTGCGGCGGCCCGGACGTCGGGATGCTGGCCGCCGCGGGACGGATCCGCAAGCTGGTCGCCCCCTTCGTCACCCTCGACTCGATCCCGCTGGAACCGCACTACCGCGCGGCCCGTGAGCGCGGCGCCTTCGAGCTCATGGAGATCGACGAGGCGATGTTCATGTGGGGCCTGCAGGCCGCCGCGAACCGGCTGCCGTTCCTGCCGGTGCGGGCGGGGCTCGGCTCGGACGTCATGCGCGTCAACCCGGCTCTGCGGACGGTGACTTCGCCGTACGACGACGGGGAGACGTTCGTGGCCGTGCCCGCCCTGCGCATGGATGCGGCCCTGGTCCACGTGGGCCGCGCCGACCGGCGGGGCAACGGCCGGTATCTGGGCCCCGACCCCTACTTCGACGACCTGTTCTGCGAGGGCGCGGACACGGCGTACCTCTCGTGCGAACGGATCGTGGACACGGCCGAGCTGACGAAGGAGGCGGCCCCGCAGTCGCTGCTGATCAAGCGGCACACCGTGACGGGGGTCGTCGAGGCCCCGAACGGCGCGCACTTCACGTCCTGCGCCCCCGACTACGGCCGTGACGAGGCCTTCCAGAAGGCATACGCGACGACGCCCTGGGCGGACTTCGCGGCACGGTTCCTCGGCGGGGACGAACAGGCCTACCAGTCGGCGGTCAGGGAGGGGGAATGGACGTCATGACGGAGGTCACCCGTGCCGAGTACTGCGTGATCGCCTGCGCCGAGACCTGGCGCGACGCCGGGGAGGTGCTGGCGAGCCCGATGGGCCTGATCCCGTCCGTCGGGGCCCGGCTGGCGCGCCTGACCTTCTCGCCGGACCTGCTGCTGACCGACGGCGAGGCGATGCTGGTCACCGCCGACGGCACGGTCGAGGGCTGGCTGCCGTACCGCCGGCACCTCGCCCTGGTCACCGGGGGCCGGCGGCACGTGATGATGGGCGCCAGCCAGATAGACCGGTACGGCAACCAGAACATCTCGTGCATCGGCGACTGGGAGCGGCCGAAGCGGCAGCTGCTGGGGGTGCGGGGAGCGCCGGTCAACACGCTGAACAATCCCACCAGTTACTGGATCCCCAGGCACTCCCGGCGGGTCTTCGTCGAGAGGGTCGACATGGTGTGCGGGGTCGGGTACGACCACGCGGCGGGCGCCCGGTACCACCGGATCCCCCGTGTCGTCTCCGACCTGGGCGTCTTCGACTTCGCCACGCCCGACCGCTCGATGCGGCTGGCCTCGCTCCACCCGGGCGTCACCCTGGAGCAGGTCAGGGAGGCGACGTCCTTCGAACTGGCCGTCCCGGACGACGTGCCGCGGACCCGGCCCCCCACCGCCGAGGAGCTGCGGCTCATCCGCGAGGTGATCGACCCGGGCAACACCCGCGCCAGGGAGGTCGGTGCGTGATGGAGACACCGCTGACCCGGCTGGTCGGGGTGCGCCGTCCGATCGTGCAGACGGGCATGGGCTGGGTGGCGGGGCCCCGGCTGGTCTCGGCGACGGCGAACGCGGGGGCGCTGGGCATCCTGGCCTCCGCGACGATGACGATCGACGGGCTGCGTGCGGCGATACGGGAGGTGAAGTCCCGTACGGACGCGCCGTTCGGGGTGAATCTGCGGGCGGACGCCTCGGACGCAGGAGACCGGGTCCGCGTCCTGATCGACGAGGGAGTGCGGGTCGCGTCCTTCGCACTCGCGCCGTCCCGTGAGCTGATGGCCGAGCTCAAGGACGCGGGCGTGGTCGTGATCCCCTCGATCGGCGCCCGGCGGCATGCCGAGAAGGTCGCGGCCTGGGGTGCGGACGCGGTGATCGTGCAGGGCGGGGAGGGCGGCGGGCACACCGGCGAGGTGGCGACGACGGTGCTGCTGCCGCAGGTGGTGGACGCCGTGGAGATACCGGTCGTGGCGGCGGGCGGCTTCTTCGACGGGCGGGGACTGGTCGCCGCGCTGTCCTACGGGGCGGCCGGCATCGCCATGGGCACGCGCTTCCTGCTGACGTCGGACTCGACTGTGCCGGACGCGGTGAAGGCGCGGTATCTGGCGGCGACCGTACGGGACGTCACGGTCACCACGGCCGTGGACGGCCTGCCCCACCGCATGCTGCGCACCGAGCTGGTCGACGCCCTGGAGCGCTCCGGCCGCGCGCGGACGCTCCTCCAGGCGGTCCGCCGCGCGGCGGGCTACCGCAAGCTGTCCGGCACGACCTGGCGGCGCATGCTCCTCGACGGCCGGGCACTGCGGCACGGCAAGGACCTGACCTGGAGCCAGGTCCTGCTCGCCGCGAACACCCCGATGCTGCTCAGGGCGTCCATGGTGGAGGGCCGCACGGACCTGGGCGTGATGGCCGCCGGACAGGTCGCCGGAGTGATCGACGACCTGCCGTCGTGCGCGGAACTGGTGGAGCGGATCATGAAGGAGGCCGAGGACACCTGCCGGCGTCTCACACCCTCTCGATGATCGTCACGTTCGCCTGTCCCCCGCCCTCGCACATCGTCTGCAGCCCGAACCGTCCGCCCGTGCGCTCCAGTTCGTGCAGCAGGGTCGTCATCAGCTTCGCGCCCGTCGCTCCCAGCGGATGCCCCAGAGCGATGGCCCCACCGTTCACATTGACCTTGTCGGGATCCGCCCCGGTCTCCTTCAGCCAGGCCAGGACGACCGGTGCGAAGGCCTCGTTGATCTCGACGAGGTCGATGTCGTCGATCGACAGGCCGGACTTCTTCAGGGCGTGGGCGGTGGCGGGTATCGGGGCGGTGAGCATGCGGATGGGATCCTCACCGCGCACCGAGAGATGGTGCACCCGGGCCCGGGGCGTGAGCCCATGCTCGCGCACCGCCCGCTCCGAGGCCAGCAGCATCGCCGCCGCGCCGTCGGAGACCTGCGAGGAACACGCGGCGGTGATCGTGCCGCCGTCGACGACCGGCTTCAGCCCGGCCATCTTCTCCGGCGAGGTGTCCCGGCGCGGCCCCTCGTCCACGCCGACCTGGCCGTACGCGACGGTCTCCCGCTCGAAGCGGCCCTCGTCGATCGCCCGCAGCGCCCGCCGGTGCGAGCGCAGGGCGAACTCCTCCTGGTCCTGCCGGGTGATCCCCCACTTGCCGGCGATCATCTCGGCGCCGACGAACTGATTGACCGGCTTCTGCCCGTACCGCGCCCGCCACCCCTCGCTGCCCGCGAAGGGCCCCGCGGTCAGTCCGAGCGGCTCGGCGGCCTGCCGGGTGGCGAAGGCGATGGGGATCATCGACATGTTCTGCACGCCGCCCGCGACCACCAGGTCCTGGGTGCCGGACAGCACGCCCTGCGCGGCGAAGTGCACGGCCTGCTGCGAGGACCCGCACTGCCGGTCCACGGTCACGCCCGGCACCTCCTCGGGCAGCCCGGCGGCCAGCCAGCAGGTCCGCGCGATGTCCCCGGCCTGCGGCCCGACGGCGTCCAGACAGCCGAAGACGACGTCCTCGACGGCCGCCGGGTCCATGCCCGCGCGCTCCACGAGCGCCTTGAGGACGTGCGCGCCCAGGTCGGCCGGATGGACCCCGCTGAGTCCTCCTCCGCGCCGCCCGACGGGCGTACGGACCGCTTCGACGATGTAGGCCTCGGCCATGGCAACTCCCCGGTGGTGACAGTGGGTTACGTGCGTACGGCGATCCCGTCCAGCACCATCGACAGGTACTGCCGGGCGATCTCCTCGGGGCTGTGCTGTCCGCCGGGCCGGTACCAGGACGCGGCGACCCACACCGTGTCGCGCACGAACCGGTAGGTGAGCCGGACGTCGAGGTCGGACCGGAACACCCCGGCCGCGACCCCGCGCTCCAGCGTGGACAGCCACGCCTTCTCGAACTTGCGCTGCGACTCGGCGAGGAAGGAGAACCGCTCCTGCGCGACGAGCTGGCGGTTCTCCTTCTGGTAGATCGCGACGGCGGCCCGGTGCCGGTCGATCTCCCGGAACGACTCGGTGACCAGCGCCTCCAGCGTCTCGCGCGGGCCCAGCTCGGCTTCCAGGACGGCGTCGTAGCCGCTCCACAGCTCGTCGAGGAAGGTCCGCAGGATCTCCTCCAGCATCGACTCCTTGGAGTCGAAGTGGTAGTAGAGGCTGCCCGCGAGCATGCCCGCGTGGTCGGCGATCTTGCGTACGGTGGTGGCGTTGTAGCCCTGCTCGGCGAAGACCTCGGCGGCGGTTTCGAGGAGTTCGCGACGCCGGGCGGCCGCGGCGGTCACCTGGGGCTTCTTCTTGGTCGGCACGGGTCCATTGTCGTCCTAGGCGTGCTGGCTACTGACGGGGACGATCTCCCCGGTCATGTACGAGGAGTAGTCCGAGGCCAGGAAGACGATCACGTTGGCCACCTCCCAGGGCTCGGCGTGCCGCCCGAACGCCTCGCGCGCGGTCAGCTCCTGAAGCAGTTCGGGGGTCGTCACCTTCGCGAGGTGCGGGTGCATGGCGAGGGACGGCGAGACCGCGTTGACCCGCACGCCGTACTCGGCGGCCTCGATCGCCGCGCACCGGGTCAGCGCCATCACGCCCGCCTTGGCGGCGGCGTAGTGCGCCTGCCCTGCCTGGGCGCGCCAGCCGACGACGGAGGCGTTGTTGACGATCACGCCGCCGCCGGTGTCCCGCATGCGGCGCAGGGCGGCCCGGGTGCATCTGAAGGTGCCGTTCAAGGTGACGTCGAGGACCTTCGACCAATGCTCGTCGGTCATGTCGACGAGCGGAGAAGTCCCGCCGAGGCCGGCGTTGTTGACGACGACGTCGAGCCGGCCGTGCTCCCGCACGGCGGTGTCGAACAGCGCGCGCACCTGTGTCTCGTCGGTGACGTCGCACACCGCGGAGCTGACCGCGCCCTCGAACTCCCGGGCCAGCTCGGCCTCGTGCTCCTTCAGCCGCCGTGCGTGCGCGTCGCTGATCAGCACGCGCGCACCCTCTTCGAGGAAGCGGCGCGCGGTCGCCCCGCCGATGCCGGCACCGGCCGCCGCGGTGATGACGGCGGTGCGCCCGCGGAGCAGTCCGTGCCCGGGAACGTACGTCGGCGCCTCGACGTTTGTCATGGCAGCACGCTAACCTACCAAACACTTGTTAGGGAAGACCGGTGAGCCCGCAGGGAGGGAGCGCGACCGTGGATCTGCGTCACTCGGCCGAGGACGAGGCGTTCCGCGCCGAGGCCCGCGCCTGGCTGCACGCGCATGTGCCGCCCGATCCGCTCCCCTCCCTGGAGACCGAGGAGGGTTTCGCGGCGCACCGGGTCTGGGAGGCCGAACTCGCCGCGGACCGCTGGTCGGTGGTGAACTGGCCGGCCGAGTACGGCGGCCGGGACGCCTCGCTGGTGCGATGGCTGCTGTTCGAGGAGGAGTACTACGCGGCGGGGGCGCCCGGCCGCGTCGGCCAGAACGGCGTCAGCCTGCTGGCCCCGACCCTCTTCGACCACGGCACCGAGGAGCAACGCGCGCGTGTGCTCCCGTCCATGGCCACCGGCGAGGTGATCTGGGCTCAGGCGTGGTCGGAGCCGGAGGCGGGCTCGGACCTCGCCTCGCTGAGGTCCAGGGGCGTGCGCACGGACGGCGGCTGGCTGCTCAGCGGCCAGAAGACGTGGTCCTCACGAGCCGCCTTCGCCGACCGCGCGTTCGGCCTGTTCCGCACCGACCCGGACGCCCCGAGACCCCACCAGGGCCTGACCTACCTGATGTTCGACCTGCGCGCCCCCGGGGTCACCGTCCGCCCCATCGCACGTCTCGACGGCAAGCCCGCCTTCGCCGAGCTGTTCCTGGACGACGTGTTCGTGCCCGACGAGGACGTCATCGGCGGGCCCGGCCAGGGCTGGCGGATCGCGATGGCGGCGGCGGGCAACGAACGCGGTCTGATGCTGCGCTCCCCCGGCCGTTTCCTCGCGGGCGCCGACCGGCTGCACCGCCTCTGGCAGTCCCAGGGCAGTCCCCGGGACGCACGTGACCGCGTGGCCGACGCCCTGATCGGCGCCCGCGCCTACCAGCTCTTCACCTACGCCGCCGCCTCCCGCTTCCTCGACGGCGGTGAGGGTCCCCCCGCGCGAGCGGATTCGAGCGTGGGGGAGATCGGCACGGAATCCAGCCTGAACAAGGTCTTCTGGTCGGAGTACGACATCGCGCTGCACGAGACGGCCCTCGACCTCCTGGGCGCCGAAGGCGAGCTGGCCGACACCGACTGGGCCGAGCGCTATGTCTTCTCCCTGGCCGGGCCCATCTACGCCGGGACGAACGAGATCCAGCGCGACATCATCGCCGAGCGGCTGCTCGGCCTGCCGAAGGGGCGCCGCTGATGAGGTTCCTCCTCGACGCCGAGCAGCGTGCCTTCGCCGGCTCGCTGGACGCGATGCTGACGGCGTCGGACACCCCGTCGGTGGTCCGGGAGTGGAGCCGGGGCGAGCACGCGAGGGGGCGGGCGCTGTGGTCGCGGGTCGCCGACGCGGGGGTGTTCGCGCTGGCGGTGCCCGAGGTCCACGAGGGGCTGGGACTGCGGCCCGTCGAACTCGCCGTCGCCTTCGTGGAGCTGGGCCGCCACGCGGTGCCGGGGCCGCTGGTGGAGACGGTCGCGGCGGCGGCGCTGCTCGCCGGCCTGGCGGACCCCGGCCCGGCCGAGCGGCTGCTGCCGGCGCTGGCGGCGGGGGACGCCCTGGCGACGCTGGCGTGGCGGACGCCGTACGCCCTCGACGGCGACGTGGCCGCGACGCGCCTCGCGCTCACCGCCGAGGGCCTGCACCTCGCTCCCGGCCACGGCCCGGTGCGTCCCTCCGTGGACCCGGCCCGCCGCCTCACCCCGCTGGAACCCGGCGGTGAACTCCTGGGCGCCGGCCCGCCCACCGCCGAGGCCCTGGCGTGGGCCCGGCTGGCCACGGCGGCCCAGGCGCTGGGCGTGGGCCTCGCCCTGCTCGACCGGACCGTCGCCCACGTCAGGCAGCGCACCCAGTTCGGCGTCCCCGTGGGCTCCTTCCAGGCCGTCAAGCACCGCCTGGCCGACGCGAAGGTGGGGCTGGAGTTCGCCCGGCCCCTGCTCTTCGGCGCCGCCCTCACCATGGACCCGGCCGACGTCGCCGCCGCCAAGGTCACCGCCTGCGAGGCCGCGTACGCCACCGCCCGGACCGCGCTCCAGCTGCACGGCGCGATCGGCTACACGGCGGAGTACGACCTGTCGCTGTGGCTGACCAAGGCCCGTGTCCTGCGCACCGCGTGGGGCAGCCCGCAGGAGTGCCGGGCCGAGGTGCTCAGTGGTGGTGATCGCCGCTGGTGACCTCGCGGTACTCCTCCGCCGTCGGCTTCTCGATCCGCGACGCGGACCCGAACATCACGCGCGCCAGCGTCGCTCGCATCCGCTGGGCCGGGGTGACCCGGCGCCGGACGCCGTTCGCGTCGACCGTCGGCCCGATCTCGTACGGCGGATGCTGCTCGTGCTGGGTCAGGGTGTGCAGCCGGCCCTGCGTGAGCGGTTCGTGCACCTCGATGTACTCGCCGTGCGGCAGCCGTTTGACGGTGCCCGTCTCCCGGCCGTGCAGCACCATGTCCCGGTCCCGGCGCTGCAGCCCGAGACAGATCCGCTTGGTCACGACATAGGTCAGCACCGGCGCCACGAACACCGCGATCCGCACGAACCAGGTGATCACGTTGATGGACAGATGCAGATGCGTGGCCACGATGTCGTTGCCGCCGCCGATCAGCAGCACCGCGTACAGGCTCAGCCAGGCCGCGCCGAGCGCGGTGCGCACCGGCACGTTGCGCGGCCGGTCGAGGATGTGGTGCTCCCGTCTGTCGCCGGTGACCCACGCCTCCAGGAAGGGATACAGACCGAGCGCGAGCAGGATCAGCGGGAAGAGCGAGAAGGGGATGAACACGCCCAGTTCCAGGGTGTGGCCCCAGGCGTTGAGCTCCCATCCCGGCATCACCCGGATCAGGCCCTCGGAGAAGCCGAGGTACCAGTCCGGCTGGGCGCCGGTGGTCACCAGGTCGGGCCGGTAGGGCCCGAACGCCCACACGGGGTTGATGCTGGCCACGCCCCCCATGAGCGCCAGCACACCGAAGACCAGGAAGAAGAAACCGCCCGCCTTGGCCGTGTACACCGGCAGGAAGGGCATGCCGACGACCGACTTCTGGTCGCGGCCGGGACCCGGGTACTGCGTGTGCTTGTGGAAGAAGACCAGGATCAGATGGGCGACGACCAGGCCCAGCATGATCCCGGGCAGCAGCAGGATGTGGACCGGGTACAGCCGCGCGATGAAGTCCTCGCCGGGGAACTCCCCGCCGAAGAGGAAGAACGCCAGATAGGTCCCCACGATCGGCACCGACAGGATCGCGCCGTAGGCGAACCGCAGGCCGGTGCCGGACAGCAGGTCGTCGGGGAGGGAGTAGCCGGTCAGGCCGGTGATGATGCCGAGCATCAGCAGGGTCCAGCCGAACACCCAGTTCAGCTCGCGCGGCTTGCGGAAGGCGCCGGTGAAGAACACCCGCATCATGTGCACCAGCATGCCGGTGACGAAGACCAGCGCCGCCCAGTGGTGGATCTGCCGGATCAGCAGCCCGCCGCGCACGTCGAAGCTGATGTCGAGCGTGGACTCGTAGGCCCTGGTCATCAGGACGCCGTTGAGCGGCTCGTAGGTGCCGTTGTAGACGACCTCGGCGGTGCTCGGCTCGAAGAACAGGGTGAGGTAGACGCCGGTGAGGATCAGTACGAGGAAGCTGTAGAGGCAGACCTCGCCCAGCATGAACGACCAGTGGTCCGGAAAGACCTTGCGCATGTTGGCCTTGGCCAGCGCGTAGATCCCGAGCCGGCCGTCCGCCCAGTCGGCGACCCGCTCGCCCTTCCCCGGCGGTGCGGACCGTCGCCCCGCAGCCGCCCCGTTGCCCGATCCCGCGCCGTCCATAGGTCGTCGCCCTCCGTCGGATCACCTCAGGGTGTCACGGCGGTGGGGGCCCGGCCAACGGTGCGGACCGGCCGGAAACCCGGGCTGTCACGGCCGTACGATTCCCTGCGCCCGCGCGGCCACCAGCCACTTCGGGAACTCCCCGACCAGGCGGTCGTACAGCTCGGCGTCGGAGACCCTGCCCGGGTCCGCGCCGGCGTGGAAGAACCCGGCGTTGTCGACCACCCGCTTCTGCGGCACCGCGAGATCGTCGAGCTTGCGCAGGAAGTCGAACTGCTTGCTGGTGGGGTCCCCGAACCCGACGAACTGCCAGAACAGCGGGAGGCGGGCCGCCTTGCACAGATAGCGTTCCGCGGCGAGCTTGTTGATGGGGCCGCCGTCGGTCTGGAACACGACCAGGGCGGGGTCCGTGGAGCCGCTGTCCAGGTAGTGGTCGATGACGGCGTCCATGGCCAGGTGGTAGCTGGTCTTGCCCATGTGCCCGAGCCCGGCCAGGATCCGTTCGATCCGGCCCCGGTGGTCGGTGAGCGCGATGTCGGTGACGGCGTCGACGTCGGTGGAGAAGAAGACCACCGGAACCGTGCCGTCGTCGTCGAAGTGCGCCGACAACCCGAGCACCCGGTCGGCGAGCGCCTGCACGCTGCCGTCCTTGTAGTACGGCTTCATCGAACCGGAGTAGTCGACCACTAGATAGACCGCGGCCCGCACCCCGCCGAGCCCGTGCTTGTGGAGCGACACCCCGGCGCTCTTGTACAGGCTGACCAGCGCGGGCGCGGTCTCCTCCACCTTGCTCAGACTGATCGCGGCCATATGCTTTCCCCCTCGCGCGTCACACTGGCTGCCGAGATTACGACACCATGGGCCCCGCCCCTCCCTCGGTCCACAGGTGTTCGATATTTTGTTCGCCGCCGTCCCCACCGGCTCACCGTTCGTCCAGTTCTCCGAGGAGCCGGCTGTGGAGTCCGAGTCCACCCAGTCCGAGTCCACCCAGTCCCAGTCCGCCCAGTCCGAGTCCGCCCAGTCCCAGTCCACCCAGTCCGAGTCCGCCCAGCCCGCCGTCACGACCTGCTATCGCCATCCCAAGGTCGAGTCCCACGTCCGCTGCACCCGCTGCGACCGGTACATCTGCCCGGACTGCATGCGCGAGGCCGCCGTCGGCCACCAGTGCGTGGAGTGCGTGAAGGACGGCGCGCGGTCGGTGCGGCAGGCGCGGACGGTCGTCGGGGGGCGGATCGCGGCGACGCCGCTGGTGACGTCCGTGCTCATCGGGCTGAACGTCCTCGCCTATCTGGCCGAGGTGGTGCGCCCGGAGATCCTGGACCGGTTCTCGATGCTCAGCGCCCGGCTGGTCGGGCCCGACGGCGGCTTCTACCTCTACCAGTCCGGGTACCCGTCGGACTTCCATGCCGAGGGCGTGGTCGCCGGGCAGTGGGAGCGGTTGCTCACCGGCGGTTTCCTGCATCTGCCGCCGACGGAGGGCACCTTCGGGCTGCTGCACATCGTGATGAACATGCTCGCGCTGTGGCAGCTCGGCCGGGTCGTGGAGCCCATGCTGGGCCGGATCCGCTATGTCGCCCTCTATCTGCTGGCGACCCTGGGCGGCTCGGTGTTCGAACTGCTGCTCACCGAGGTGAACGTGGAGTCGGTCGGCGCGTCGGGCGCGATCTTCGGGCTCGGCGCCGCGTACTACGTCCTCGCCCGCCGGGTCGGCGCGGACATGCGGTCCGTCAACCGGTTCATGGTGTTCCTTCTCCTCTGGCTGCTGCTGTCCGCGGGCCTCACCTCCTGGCAGGGTCACCTCGGCGGACTGCTGACCGGTGCGGCGGTGACGCTCGCCTACGCGTACGCCCCGCGCGGGCCGCGCCAGGCCCTGATCCAGGCGGCTGCCTGTGCGGGCGTGCTGGTGCTGCTGGCGGCGGTCGCGTTCGCCAAGGTGTCCGAGCTGACCGGTGGAGGCGTGGCCCAGTGAGACGTACCGGCATCCTGCTGCTCGCGGCCGTCCCCGTCGCCATCACCGCGGCCGCCTACTTCCTCGTACCCGCCGACTCCGCCGACAGCCCGGCCGCGCCCCCCGTGGTCACCGCGGAGCAGACGACCCGCCAGGAGGCCAAGAGCCGCGCCGAGCAGGAGCGGTCGGCCGACGACAAGCTGATCGCGAGCCTGCCGCCCGGCCTGGCCGCCCCGGCGAAGAAGAGGCTGGCCCAGCAACTGGTGTCCAGCGCCGAGAACTCGACCCTGAACTGGCGCAGCACCTTCGGCTACATCGAGGACATCGGCGACGGCCAGGGCTACACGGCCGGCATCATCGGCTTCTGCACCGGCACCAACGACCTGCGCGCCCTGGTCGAGCACTACACCGACGAGCATCCGGACAACGGGCTCGCCAAGTACCTGCCCGCCCTGCGCGCGGTCGACGGCACCGACTCGCACGAGGGCCTCGACCCCGGCTTCACGGCCGCCTGGAAGGCGGAGGCCGAGCAGCCGGCGTTCCAGGAGGCGCAGCTCGCCGAGCGCGACCGCGCCTACTTCGAACCTGCGGTCCGCCTGGCCAAGCTCGACGGCCTGGGCACGCTGGGCCAGTTCGTCTACTACGACGCGATGATCTTCCACGGCCCCGGCATCGACGACGACGGCTTCTACGTCCTGCGCGAGCGTGCCCTGCGCAAGGCGGACTCCCCGTCCGAGGGCGGCTCGGAGAAGGCCTACCTGGACATCTTTCTCGACGTCCGCCGCGAGGCCATGAGGGAGAAGCGTCCCGGCACCGACACCAGCCGCATCGACACGGCCCAGCGGCGGTTCCTGTACGACGGGAACCTCAAGCTCACCACGCCGCTGCGGTGGCAGGTGTACGGGGAGACGTTCAGGGTGCCCTGAAATCGCGACGGTTCGACAGCGCGCCCCCAAAGGGGCGCGGGGAACTGCGCGACCAGCCAGGACGGCGCCGCAGCCGGCCGACTCACAGAAAGGGCGACGGCGCCCGCCCATTCGTCCGGTCGGGGACAAGGGGCAGGCGCCGTCAGTGTTCCGTACGCCGTTGTACGGGACGTTTTTGGTGGCCGTCAGACCATCAGCGAACGGTCCGTCGGCCGAATCGGCGCCGGCAGGTCACTCGCGCCGGTCAGGAAGCGGTCGCAGCCGCGGGCGGCCGAGCGGCCCTCCGCGATGGCCCACACGATCAGCGACTGGCCGCGGCCCGCGTCACCGGCGACGAACACGCCCGGGACGTTGGTCTGGAAGTCGGCGTCGCGGGCGATGTTACCGCGCTCGTCCAGGTCCAGGCCGAACTGCTCGACCACGCCGTTCTCCCGGTCGGTGCCGGTGAAGCCCATGGCGAGGGTGACCAGCTGGGCCGGGATCTTGCGCTCGGTGCCCGGCTTCGGGGTCAGCTTGCCGTCGATGAACTCCACCTCGGTCAGGTGCAGCCACTGGACGTTGCCGTCCTCGTCGCCCTCGAAGTGGGTGGTGGAGACGGAGTAGACCCGCTCGCCGCCCTCCTCGTGCGCCGAGGTGACCTTGTAGAGCATCGGGAAGGTCGGCCACGGCTGGTGCGGGGCACGGTCCTCGCCCGGCCGGGGCATGATCTCGAGCTGCGTCACGGAGGCCGCGCCCTGGCGGTGGGCGGTGCCCACGCAGTCGGCGCCGGTGTCGCCGCCGCCGATGACGACGACGTGCTTGCCCTCGGCCGAGATCGGGGAGGTGACGTAGTCGCCCTCCTGGACCTTGTTGGCCAGCGGCAGGTACTCCATCGCCTGGTGCACGCCCTTGAGCTCCCGCCCGGGGACGGGGAGGTCACGGGCGGTGGTGGCGCCGGCGGCGATGACGACGGCGTCGTACCGCTTCTTCAGGTCGGTCGCCTTGAGGTCGCGGCCGATCTCGATACCGGTACGGAAGCGGGTGCCCTCCGCGCGCATCTGCTCGATACGGCGGTTGATGTGCCGCTTCTCCATCTTGAACTCGGGGATGCCGTAGCGGAGCAGGCCGCCGACGCGGTCGGCGCGCTCGTAGACGGCGACGGTGTGGCCGGCCCGGGTCAGCTGCTGGGCGGCGGCGAGGCCCGCCGGGCCCGAGCCGATGACGGCGACGGTCTTGCCGGACAGGCGCTCGGGGGCCTGCGGTGCGACGTCACCGCCGTCCCACGCCTTGTCGATGATGGAGACCTCGACGTTCTTGATGGTGACGGCCGGCTGGTTGATGCCGAGCACGCACGCCGACTCGCAGGGGGCGGGGCACAGGCGACCGGTGAACTCCGGGAAGTTGTTGGTCGCGTGCAGCCGCTCGCTGGCGGCGGCCCAGTCCTCGCGGTAGGCGTAGTCGTTCCACTCGGGGATGAGGTTCCCGAGCGGACAGCCGTTGTGGCAGAACGGGATGCCGCAGTCCATGCAGCGGCTGGCCTGCTTGCTGATGATCGGCAGCAGGGAGCCGGGGACGTAGACCTCGTTCCAGTCCTTCAGACGCACGTCGACCGGGCGGGACTTGGCGACCTCGCGGCCGTGGTTGAGAAAGCCCTTCGGGTCAGCCATTGATCGCCGCCTCCATCATCTTCTCGGTGATCTCGGACTCGGAGAGTCCCGCCTGCTCGGCGGCGTCCTTGGCGGCGAGCACTGCCTTGTACGTGCTGGGGATGATCTTGCTGAAGCGCTCGACGGCGGTGTCCCACTCGGCCAGGAGCTTCTCGGCGACCGTGGAGCCGGTCTCCTCCTGGTGGCGGCGCACGACGTCGTGCAGCCACTGCCTGTCGGTGTCGTCGAGGGCCTCGACGGCGCTCACGTTGCCGACGTTGACGTTGTCGCGGTCGAGGTCGATGACGTAGGCGATGCCGCCGGACATGCCGGCCGCGAAGTTACGGCCCGTCTCGCCCAGGACCACCGCGTGGCCACCGGTCATGTACTCGCAGCCGTGGTCGCCCACGCCCTCGGAGACGACCGTCGCGCCGGAGTTGCGGACACAGAACCGCTCGCCGGTGCGGCCGCGCAGGAACAGCTCGCCGCCGGTCGCGCCGTAGGCGATGGTGTTGCCCGCGATCGTCGAGTACTCGGCGAGGTGGTCGGCCTCCCGGTCGGGACGGACGATCACACGGCCGCCGGAGAGGCCCTTGCCGACGTAGTCGTTGGCGTCGCCCTCCAGGCGCAGCGTGACACCGCGCGGGAGGAAGGCGCCGAAGGACTGGCCCGCGGAGCCGGTGAAGGTGATGTCGATGGTGTCGTCCGGCAGACCGGCACCGCCGAACTTCTTCGTCACCTCGTGGCCGAGCATGGTGCCGACCGTGCGGTTGATGTTGCGGACCTTGATCTGCGCGCGCACCGGCTGGGCGTCGGTCGCGGAGTCCGCGGCCAGCGCGTCGGCGGCGAGCTTGATGAGCTCGTTGTCGAGCGCCTTCGCCAGGCCGTGGTCCTGCTCGACCAGCTGGTGGCGCACCGCGCCCTCGGGCAGCTCGGGCACGTGGAACAGCGGCTCCAGGTCCAGGCCCTGCGCCTTCCAGTGGTCGACGGCACGCGTGACGTCCAGCGTCTCGGCGTGGCCGACGGCCTCCTCGATGGTGCGGAAGCCCAGCTCGGCGAGGATCTCGCGGACCTCCTCGGCGATGAACTGGAAGAAGTTCACGACGTACTCGGCCTTGCCGGTGAACCGGTCGCGCAGCGTCGGGTTCTGGGTGGCGATGCCGACCGGGCAGGTGTCCAGGTGGCAGACGCGCATCATGACGCAGCCGGAGACGACGAGCGGCGCGGTCGCGAAACCGAACTCCTCGGCGCCGAGCAGCGCGGCGATGACGACGTCACGGCCGGTCTTCAGCTGGCCGTCGGTCTGCACGACGATGCGGTCGCGCAGGCCGTTGAGCAGCAGGGTCTGCTGGGTCTCGGCGAGGCCGAGCTCCCAGGGGCCGCCCGCGTGCTTCAGCGAGGTGAGCGGGGAGGCACCCGTGCCGCCGTCGTGGCCGGAGATGAGCACCACGTCGGCGTGCGCCTTGGAGACACCCGCGGCGACCGTGCCGACGCCGACCTCGGAGACCAGCTTCACATGGATGCGGGCCTGCGGGTTGGCGTTCTTGAGGTCGTGGATCAGCTGGGCCAGGTCCTCGATGGAGTAGATGTCGTGGTGCGGCGGCGGGGAGATCAGGCCCACGCCCGGCGTCGAGTGACGCGTCTTGGCGACCCACGGGTAGACCTTGTGGCCGGGCAGCTGGCCGCCCTCGCCGGGCTTGGCGCCCTGGGCCATCTTGATCTGGATGTCGTCGGCGTTGACCAGGTACTCGGACGTGACACCGAAGCGGCCGGAGGCGACCTGCTTGATGCTGGACCGGCGCGCCGGGTCGTACAGCCGCTCCGGGTCCTCGCCGCCCTCACCGGTGTTGGACTTGCCGCCCAGCTGGTTCATGGCGATGGCGAGGGTCTCGTGCGCCTCCTTGGAGATGGAGCCGTACGACATGGCGCCGGTGGAGAAGCGCTTGACGATCTCGGAAGCGGGCTCGACCTCGTCGATGGAGATCGGCTGCCGGTCGGACTTGAAGCCGAACAGGCCGCGCAGCGTCATCAGACGCTCGGACTGCTCGTTCACGCGGTCCGTGTACTTCTTGAAGATGTCGTAGCGATTGGCACGCGTGGAGTGCTGCAGGCGGAAGACCGTCTCCGGGTCGAACAGGTGCGGCTCGCCCTCGCGGCGCCACTGGTACTCGCCGCCGATCTCGAGGGCGCGGTGGGCCGGGGCGATGCCGCTCGCCGGGTACGCCTTCGCGTGGCGGGCGGCGACCTCCTTGGCGATGACGTCGATGCCGACGCCGCCGATCTTGGTGGCCGTGCCGTTGAAGTACTTCTCCACGAAGGCGTCGTCGAGACCGACGGCCTCGAAGACCTGTGCGCCGCGGTAGGAGGCGACGGTGGAGATGCCCATCTTGGACATGACCTTCAACACGCCCTTGCCGAGGGCGTAGATCAGGTTGCGGATCGCCGTCTCGGCCTCGATGCCGGGCAGGAAGGTGCCGGCGCGGACCAGGTCCTCGACGGACTCCATCGCCAGGTACGGGTTGACCGCGGCGGCGCCGAAGCCGATGAGCAGCGCGACGTGATGGACCTCGCGGACGTCGCCGGCCTCGACCAGCAGGCCCACGTGGGTGCGCTGCTTGGTGCGGATGAGGTGGTGGTGGACGGCCGCGGTGAGCAGCAGCGACGGGATCGGCGCGTGCTCGGCGTCGGAGTGACGGTCCGACAGCACGATCAGCCGGGCGCCGTTCTCGATGGCGGCGTCGGCCTCGGCGCAGATCTCCTCTATGCGCGCGGCCAGCGCGTCGCCGGCGCCGTGCACCCGGTACAGGCCGGACAGGGTCGCGGCCTTGAAGCCGGGCATGTCGCCGTCGGCGTTGATGTGGATGAGCTTGGCCAGCTCGTCGTTGTCGATCACCGGGAAGGGCAGGGTGACGCTGCGACAGGAGGCGGCGGTCGGGTCGAGCAGGTTGCCCTGCGGGCCCAGCGAGGAGTTCAGCGAGGTGACGAGCTCCTCGCGGATGGCGTCCAGCGGCGGGTTGGTGACCTGCGCGAACAGCTGGGTGAAGTAGTCGAAGAGCAGACGCGGGCGCTCGCTCAGCGCGGCGATCGGCGAGTCGGTGCCCATCGAACCGATCGGCTCGGCACCGGCCTTGGCCATCGGGGCGATGATGACGCGCAGCTCCTCCTCGGTGTAACCGAAGGTCTGCTGGCGGCGGGTGACCGAGGCGTGGGTGTGCACGATGTGCTCACGCTCGGGCAGGTCGGAGAGCTCGATCTCGCCGGCCTCCAGCCACTCCGCGTAGGGCTGCTCGGCGGCGAGCTGGGCCTTGATCTCGTCGTCCTCGATGATGCGGTGCTCGGCGGTGTCCACGAGGAACATGCGGCCGGGCTGGAGGCGGCCCTTGCGGACGACCTTGGCGGGGTCGATGTCGAGGACGCCGACCTCGGAGCCGAGGACGACGAGGCCGTCGTCGGTGACCCAGTAGCGGCCGGGGCGCAGGCCGTTGCGGTCGAGCACGGCGCCGACCTGGGTGCCGTCGGTGAAGGTGACACAGGCCGGGCCGTCCCAGGGCTCCATCATCGTGGAGTGGAACTGGTAGAAGGCGCGCCGGGCCGGGTCCATGGAGTCGTGGTTCTCCCACGCCTCCGGGATCATCATCAGCACGGAGTGCGGCAGGGAGCGGCCACCGAGGTGGAGCAGCTCCAGCACCTCGTCGAAGGACGCGGAGTCGGAGGCGTCGGGGGTGCACACCGGGAAGATGCGCTCCAGCGCCTTGCCGTCGGAACCGAACAGGTCGGAGACGAGCTGCGACTCACGGGCCCGCATCCAGTTGCGGTTGCCCTTGACGGTGTTGATCTCACCGTTGTGCGCGACGAAGCGGTACGGGTGCGCCAGCGGCCACGACGGGAAGGTGTTCGTCGAGAAGCGCGAGTGGACGAGGGCGACGGCCGAGGCGAAGCGGCGGTCGGACAGGTCCGGGAAGAAGGGCTCCAGCTGGCCGGTGGTCAGCATGCCCTTGTAAACGATGGTGCGGGCCGACAGCGACGGGAAGTAGACACCGGCCTCGCGCTCGGCGCGCTTGCGCAGCACGAACGCCTTGCGGTCGAGCGCGATGCCCTCCGAAGCGCCTCCCCCGGACTCCGTCTGGGAGGTGCCCCCGGTGACGAAGATCTGCCGGAAGGCGGGCATCGTCGAGCGGGCGGTGGCGCCGAGCAGCTCGGGGGCGACGGGAACCTCGCGCCAGCCGAGGACGGTCAGACCCTCCTCGGATGCGATCGTCTCGATCTGCGAGACGGCGTCCTGGGTCCCCTCCTCCGGCAGGAAGGCGATGCCGACGGCGTACGCACCGGCCTCGGGGAGCTCGAATCCGGCCACCTCGCGCAGGAAGGCGTCCGGCACCTGGGAAAGGATGCCCGCGCCGTCGCCCGAGTCGGGCTCGGAGCCCGTGGCGCCGCGGTGTTCGAGATTGCGCAAGACGGTGAGCGCCTGCTCGACCAGCGTGTGGCTCGCCTCTCCGGTGAGGGTGGCCACGAAGCCGACGCCACAGGCGTCGTGCTCGTTGCGGGGGTCGTACATACCCTGCGCAGCAGGGCGAGCATCCATGAACGACCAGTTCTGGCCATTCGTGGAGTGCTGGGACGGCTGGCGCGGCGTACGCATCGGCTCTCCCGTCGTCGTCATGTGGCATATGCAAATTGCCGAGGGACGACGTTGGCCCTCTGCGTGAGTGCAAAATTTCGTGCAGGTTACATGATGGGTCGGTTCTCGGGAAGCGGGATAATCCGTTCCATCATGCGGACACCACGGGCTGCGGCAGGGTTCCGCGCACGTGGCTCGAAGTATGTGGGGACCGAGCGGGACAGGTCCATGTCCGACGGTCCAGGGGGGCGGAGGAGGCGTCGTCGCCGACCCCGCGAGTGCGCCCCAGGCGTCATTGCCCACAGCGCTTACGGCTCATGCCCGGTGGTCACGCATCCGAAACCAGCGAGTAACGGCTACTTATGCGGCCCAACGCATAAGTTCCAGCCGAGCTATCCTACGGCCGTTCCGAACAAACTGCCCAGGGCGTACGTCACACCGGCCGCGGCACCACCCAGGGCGAGCTGCCGCAACCCGCTGTACCACCAGCTGCGCGCGGTCACCTTGGCCACGACCGCACCGCAGAGGAAGAGTCCGACAAGCGCCAGCAGCAGGGCCGGCCACAGGGTGGTCGCGCCGAGCAGATACGGCAGTACGGGCAGCAGGGCGCCCAGCGCGAACGAGCCGAACGACGATACGGCCGCGACCAGCGGCGACGGCAGATCGCCGGGGTCGATACCGAGCTCCTCGCGGGCGTGTATCTCAAGGGCCAGCTCGGGATCGCGGGAGAGCTGCTCGGCGACGGCCTTCGCGAGCTCGGGCTCGACCCCCCGGGCCTCGTACAGCGCGGCGAGCTCGGCCTCCTCGTCCTTCGGGTGCTTGCTCAGCTCCCGGCGCTCGACGTCCAGCTCGGCCTCGACGAGCTCGCGTTGCGAGGCGACGGAGGTGTACTCGCCGGCGGCCATCGAGAAGGCGCCGGCGGCGAGACCGGCGAGACCGCTCAGCACGATGGTCCGATGACTGACCGCACCGCCCGCGACACCGGTCATCAGAGCGAGGTTCGAGACCAGGCCGTCCATCGCGCCGAAGACGGCGGGGCGCAGCCAGCCGCCGTTCACATCGCGGTGCGTGTGGTTGTCACGGTGCGCCTCGTGCAGCGCGGCCTCGGTCTCGATGATGGCCATGAAAGGTGTCCCCCAGGTACTCAGGCAAGGCTGCCTTTAGACGAGTTCTACTCTTTGACAGCGCCAAATCTACGCCGGGAAGTTCCGCCTCGCCAGCAAGGAAAGGCTCGTCTAACCTGCGGTTTTACCTAGAACGCTCATTCGTGTATGGGTGCGCACAGATGTCGACCGGGTGACTCTGAGGCTTCCGAGGCTCAGGTCAACCGCCGACGGTGGGACACATCCGCAAAGGGCTCCGCGCCCTGGGTGGAGCCCCCCAAGGAGAGGCCGCGTATGGCATCGATCGCCTGCATCCCCTCGGTTCCGGCGCCCGGGGACGCCGCCGAACTGCGCCGACGGGCGCGCGGCGCGCTGCTGGGCCTGGCGGTCGGCGACGCGCTCGGCGCTCCCGCGGAGAACATGAAGCCCTCCGAGATCCGCGCCCGCTGGGGCCGGGTGACGGGATTCGTCACCGACAACCCCTCGGGCACCGACGACACCGAGTACGCGATCTTCTCGGGCCTCCTCCTGGCCCGCCACGGCTCGGCCCTCACGCCGGCCCATGTGGAGGCGGCCTGGCACGAGTGGATCGCGGACCGGGCCGAGGGCCCCTTCCGGGGCGCGGGCTTCAGCGAGCGCGGCACGCTGGAGAACCTCCGCCGGGGCCTGGCCGCCCCCATCTCCGCCCAGCACCGGCACGCCTGGAGCGACGGTCTCGCGATGCGGGCGGCCCCTTTCGGCGTCTTCGCCGCCGGACGGCCCTCGGAGGCAGCTCGCCTGGTGGCGATCGACGGTTCGGTGAGCCACGACGGTGAGGGCATCTACGGCGGCCAGGCAGTAGCGGCGGGGGTCGCCGCGGCGATGGCGGGGGCGCCGACGATCGCCGTGGTCGCCTCGGCCCTCGCCGTGGTCCCGGACGACTCCTGGACGGCGCGCTCCCTGCGCCGGGCGGTCGCGGTGGCCCACCGGGGCGAACGCGCGGTCCGCTCCGCCGTCGTGATCGGCGGCTACCCGTGGACCGACCTGGCCCCCGAGGCGGTCGCGCTGGCCTTCGGGGCGTACGCGGCGGCGGACGGCGACTTCGTCCAGGCGGTACTGGCGGCGGTGAACATGGGCCGCGACGCCGATACGACGGCGGCGGTGGCCGGGGCACTGGCGGGCGCCACTCAGGGCGAATCGGCGATCCCCACGGACTGGGCGGCGGCGATCGGCCCGGCCCGCGGCAGCTGCCTGCCGTCGATGGCCGGACACCACGTACTGGACGTGGCGGAACTCCTGGTCCCGGGCGAGGACAGGAAGTGGGCGACGGCCGGCCTCCCTCCGACGGAACCCCCGATGCCCCCCGAAGGAGCCCCTCGATGACCCCACCGACCCCCTGGACCGAGGAAACGCAACCCACACCCCCACCGGACGCCGACCCGACGCCGCTCACGCAGTCCCCGACCCCCACGGCCCCGGAGACCGCACTACTGACGCCCCCGAACGACTCCGGTCCCACACTGCTCACGGCCCCGAACGCCCTGCTCACGCCCCCTGCCCCACCCGCAGCCGCCGACGGCGAGCAGGCCCCGGCGGGGCCACCCGCACCCGACGACGAAAGTCGCACGGGCGGTGGGAGACAGCAGGCCGAAGGCGGAGCCGAGGCCGGGCAGCGCATCCAGGGCCTCCTCCTCGGCCTCGCCGCGGGCGACGCCGCCGGCTGGCCCGCCGCCCGCCACCGAGCCGCCCGCATGCCCGAATGGACCCGCCGCCTCACCCGAGAACTCGACACCTTCGCCGAGCACAACGCGACAACCACCCTCCCCGTCCCCATCGCCCTCAACCAACCCCCCGAGCCCCTCCGCCTGGGCCCCTCCGACGACGCGGAATGGGCGGCCTTCGCCGCAGAGGCCGTACTGAGAGCCGGCGACGACACGGCCCTCGGCGACCTCAGCCGGGAACGCCGCACCCGAGCCGCCATCGACCTCACCTGGAACGCCGTGGCCGGCGAGGTGGCCGCCGCAGCCGACCGCGCCCCGGAGATCGAGTCGGCCATCCTCCCCCTGCGCGCCCGCATCTCCGTCCGCGCCGGCCTCGGCAACCTCGCCACCGGCCTGCGCCCACCTGCCACCGGCCACGACAACCCGCACTACTTCGACGACGCCGCCTGCATCCGCGCCTGCGTCCTCGCCGTGGCCCACCCCGGCGACCCCCACCGCGCCGCCGACCTCGCCGAGTTCGACGCCCGCTACACCCAGGACGGCGACGGAGTGCACGGTGCGAGAGCGATGGCGGCGGCCGTGTCCCTGGCCCTGACCGGCGCGCACACCACCGACTGCGTGACGGCCGGCCTCGCCGAACTCCCCGAGGAGACGGAGATCGGGCGCAACGCCCGCCATGCCCTGCACCTCGCCCGGGCCGCCGACAGCGCCTTCGCCCTGATCCCCCTCCTGGAACACCAGATCGTCGACCACGTCTACAGCTACGGCATCGCCGCCGCCGAGACGGTCCCGGTCGCCCTCGCCCTCACGGTCGCTTCCGACGGCCGTATCGCCGAGGCGGTCCCCGCCGCCGCGTGCCTCTCCCGCGTCGCCGACTCGGCACCGGCCCTGGCCGGCGCGCTGACCGGCGCCCTGGGCGGCGGCGCGTCGATCCCCGCGGCCTGGCGCGACACCTGCCGCACCCTCTCCGGCTGCGTACTCCCCCGCCTCACCGGCACCGACCTGGTGGAACTCGCCGAACTCCTGGAAGCCGCACAACCGGCCCGACCAGGAGGATGATTCGGTGCATGACGCCCAAAGCAGATGAAAGCAGTGGTCCGCGTCTCGACGAGCGGATCACCGGCGCCCTGGTCGGCGCGGCGGTCGGCGACGCCCTCGGCGGCCCGGTGGAGGGCTACTCCCCCGACCAGATCCTTCAGCGCCACGGCGGCCGGGTGCACGGCATCGTCGGCCCCTGGAACGGCGACGCCTGGCGTACGGCCCGCCCCATCGCGCCGTACCACAAGGGCGACGGGCACGTCACCGACGACACCTTGCTGACGCACGCGCTGGTCCGCGTCTACGGCTCCGTCCGCGACCACCTCGACGCGTACGCGATCGCCGACCATCTGGTCCCGGACCTGATGACGAACCCGCGCTGGATCCCGGAGCTGGAGGCGGAGGCGCTCCCCCTGCACCGCGTCTTCCTGGCCGAGAAGTGGCTCGTGGCCCGCATCCACTACGGCCATGTGGACCCCCGGGAGGCCGGCGTCGGCAACATCGTCAACTGCGGAGCGGCGATGTACATGGCCCCGGTCGGCCTCGTCAACGCGGCCGACCCCAGGGCGGCGTACACGGAGGCCCTGGACATCGCGGGCGCCCACCAGTCGTCGTACGGCCGTGAGGCGGCGGGCGTCTTCGCGGCGGCGGTGGCCGCGGCCTGCGCACCGGGGGCGAGTGCGGACTCGGTGATCGCGGCCTGTCTGGCGCTGGCGAAGGACGGCACGCGGACGGCGATCGAGAGGATCTGCGAAGTGGCGGGCGCCCACCAGGACTTCGAGTCGGCGCTGGTCCCGCTCCGGGCGGCGATCGCCCCGTACGACACCGTCGGCCCGGACTACCGGCAGCCCTCCCTCGGCGCACGGCGCCCCTCCCGCCTGCACGCCATCGAGGAACTCCCCGTGGCCCTGGCCATGCTGCTGATCGCGGGCGGCGACTACCGCACATCGGTCCTGGGCGCCGTGAACTACGGCCGCGACTGCGACTCGATCGCCACGATGGCCGGCGCCCTGTCCGGCGCCCTGGGCTCGCCGGTCCCCGAGGACTGGTCGAAGGCGGTCGCGGAGGCCAGCCGGCTGGACCTGTGGGAACCGCCCCGCACCCTGTCCGAGGTGACGAGGGAGATCCACGCCAGGGACGTGGGCAGGCGCCGCGCCCACGAGGCGGCGTTCGCGGCGCTGGAGGGCCGGCCGTGCTCCGACTGACCTGGGTCCAGCCCGAGGACCTGATCGGCCACGAGCTGCGCCAGGCCGCCCTGGACGGCCGGGAGCCGTCGAGGATCGCGGCGAGGTGGAGGGCCGCGGGTGGCCACGAGGCGCCGTTGCGCGCGGGCGCGTCACCGGAGCCCACGTCACGCTATCTGCGCACCCTGGCGGAGGACCTGCTGGACGAACTGGCGGACCTGCCGAGCAGGTTGGCGGACCGGGAGCCCACCGACCTCGCGAGGATCAGGGCGAGCTGCCCGTCCTGGCCCGCACCGCCCCCATCTGCGGCCGAACCGACCACATCCCGCCCGGCCCCACCCTCTGCCGCGCCCACCGCTTCCCGACCGGCTCCGCCCCCTACCGCGCCCACCGCATCCCGACCGACCCCGCCCTCCGCCGCGCCCACCGCTTCCCGACCGACCCCGCCCCCTGCCGCGCCCACCGCTGCCCGCTACGAGGCCGCCTGGCTCGGCCGGGCCGTCGGCTGTCTGCTGGGCAAGCCCGTCGAGAAGCTCCCCCTGGAAGGGATCCGCCGGCTCGCGGCAGCCACCGGCAACCGGCCCCTGAACTCGTACTTCACGGCCGAGGGTGTCCCCCAGGAACTGCTCGCGGCCCACCCCTGGAACCGCCGCTCCGCCTCCACCTCCCTCGCCGAGAACATCGACGGGATGCCCGAGGACGACGACCTCAACTACCCCCTGCTCGACCTGCTCCTGCTCCAGCGCCACGGCCGCGCCTTCACCACCACCGACGTGGCCCGCCTGTGGCTGGACGAGCTCCCCGCGGGCCGCACCTTCACCGCCGAGCGCGTCGCGTACCGCAACCTCCTCCTGGGCATCGAGCCCCCGCACACGGCCCGCCACCGCAACCCCTTCCGCGAGTGGATCGGCGCCCTCATCCGCGCGGACGTCCACGGCTGGACCAACCCCGGCGACCCCGCCGCCGCGGCCGAGCAGGCCCACCGCGACGCCACCCTCACCCACACCGCCAACGGCGTCTACGCGGCCATGTTCACCGCCGCGGTCGTCGCGCAGGCGGCGGTGGCGGCCGGCCCGCACGACATCCACAGCTGTCTGCGCACCGGCCTCACGGTGATCCCCCCGAAGTCCCGGCTTGCGGAGGCCGTGCGGCACGCCGTCCAACTGGCCGGTCTCCACGAGGACTTCGACACGGTCGTCGACGAGCTCCACGCCACCCACGCGCACACCCACCACTGGGTCCACGCCGTCCCCAACACCGCCCTGATCGCCGCCGCCCTCACCCACGCGAACGGCGACTTCACCGGCTCCATCAGCCGTGCCGTGTCGGGAGGCTGGGACACCGACTCGGGCGGCGCGACGGCGGGCAGCGTCGCCGCCCTCCTCGCCGGCACCCCCGCCGCCCTCCCCGACCGCTGGACGACCCCTCTCAAGAACCGCCTCGCCACCTCCGTCGCCGACTTCAACGGCACCGGCTTCGACGCACTGGCCCGGCTCACCCACGACCTCACCCAGCAGCACACCCCTCGGGAGGCACCTCGCCCATGACCGACATCGTCGTGCTCGGCAGCACGAACATGGACCTCGTCACCTACGTCGAGAAGGCCCCGCAGCGCGGTGAGACCGTCACCGGCCGGGAGTTCCGTACGATCCCCGGCGGCAAGGGCGCCAACCAGGCCATCGCGGCGGCCCGTGCGGGCGGCATGGTCTCGATGATCGGCGCGGTCGGCAACGACGCCTTCGGCACCCGGCTGCGCGCCAACCTCGAACACTCCGGCGTGGACACCGACGACCTCCGTACGGCCGAGGGCGCGTCCGGCACCGCGCACATCGTCGTGGACGACGAGGGCGGCAACGCGATCGTCGTGATCCCCGGCGCGAACGGCACGCTCGACCACCTCGGCCCCGGCGACGAGGGCGTCATCGCCGACGCCGGCACCCTGCTGCTCCAGCTGGAGATCCCGCTCCCCGCCGTCCTCGCCGGCGCCCGGGCGGCCCGTCGCCACGACGTCCGTACGATCCTCACCCCGTCCCCCGCCCAGTCCCTTCCGCCCGAACTCCTCGCCGCCGTCGACCTGTTGGTCCCCAACGAGCACGAGGCCACCGCCCTCACCGGCCGCACCGACCCCCGCGAGGCGGCCACCGCACTGCTGGACCAGGTGCCCGAGGTGGTCGTCACCCTCGGTGTCGCCGGCAGCCTGTACGTCACCCGCGGCGCCGAACCCCTGACGGTGCCCGCCCCGAAGGTCACCGCCGTCGACTCCACCGGCGCCGGCGACACCTTCGTCGGCGCGCTCGCGGTGGCGCTCGGCGAGGGGCGCCCCATGCCGGACGCCCTGAAGTGGGCGGCCGCGGCGGCCGCACTGTCGGTCCAGCGGGAGGGCGCCTCGGCGGGGATGCCGTACCGCCCCGAGATCGAGGAGGCGTACGCGTCATGAGCGCCCCCGGCACCGGCACCCGCCCCCTTGCCCCAGCTCCCCTCACCGGCCTGCGCGTCCTCGACCTGGCCACTCTCTTCGCGGGCCCCCTCGCCGCCACGATGCTGGGCGACTACGGCGCGGAGGTCGTCAAGGTCGAACACCCCGACCGGCCCGACCCCTCCCGCGGCCACGGCCCGTCGAAGGACGGCGTGGGACTGTGGTGGAAGGTCCTCGGCCGCAACAAGCGCACGATCACCCTGAACCTGTCCAAGCCCGGCGGCCGCGCCACCCTGCTGCGCCTCGCCGCGACCGCCGACGTCGTCATCGAGAACTTCCGCCCCGGCACCCTGGAGAAGTGGGACCTCGGCTGGCCGGAGCTGTCCGCCGCCAACCCCCGCCTGATCCTCACCCGTGTCACCGGCTTCGGCCAGTTCGGGCCCTACGCGCACCGCCCCGGCTTCGGCACCCTCGCCGAGGCGATGAGCGGCTTCGCGGCGCTCACCGGCGAACCGGACGCGCCCCCGACGCTGCCGCCGTTCGGCCTGGCCGACTCGATCGCGGGCCTCGCGACGGCGTACGCGGTGATGACGGCGCTGGCCGCCCGCGAGCGCACCGGCGAGGGCCAGGTCGTCGACATGGCCCTGATCGAGCCGATGCTGCTGGCCCTCGGCCCCCAGGCGACCTGGTACGACCAGCTCGGCCACGTCCAGGAACGCACCGGCAACCGCTCCGCCAACAACGCCCCGCGCAACACCTACCGCACCGCGGACGGCAGCTGGGTCGCGGTCTCCACCTCCGCCCAGTCGATCGCCGAGCGGGTGATGCACCTGGTGGGGCGGCCGGACCTGATCGACGAACCGTGGTTCGCGACCGGCGCCGACCGGGCCCGGCACGCCGACGTCCTCGACCGGGCCGTCGGCGGCTGGATCGCCCGCCGCACCCGCGCCGACGTGCTCGCCGCCTTCGAGAAGGCGGAGGCGGCGGTGGCCCCGATCCAGGACGTCCGGGATGTGATGACGGACCCGCAGTACGCGGCCCTGGACACCATCACCACCGTCGAGGACCCCGAACTCGGCCCGCTGCGCATGCAGAACGTCCTCTTCCGGCTCTCCGCCACTCCCGGCACGATCCGCTGGACCGGCCGTCCGCACGGCGCGGACACCGAGGAGATCCTCACCGGCCTGGGCCTGACCTCCGCCGACCTGGCGGCCCTGCGCGAGGAAGGCGCCCTGTGACAGTCCGGGCGAGGACCGCCGCCGCCTTCCCCCTGACCTGGCTGTACGCCCCCGGCGACCGCCCGCGTGTGGTGGCCAGGGCTCTCCTGTCCGGCGCCGACGTCGTCATCGTCGACCTGGAGGACGCCGTGGCCCCGGACCGCAAGGACTACGCCCGGGCGGCCACGGCCGACCTGCTCGCGGACCCGGAGCACCCCGTTCCCGTCCATGTCCGGGTGAACGCCCCAGGCACCCCGCCGGCGGCGAAGGACCTTGCGATCCTCGCCGCCCTGCCCGGTCTGGCCGCGCTGCGCCTGCCGAAGGTGACCTCCGCCGAACAGATCATCCACCTCGCCCAGACCACCCCGCCCACCGCTCCGGGCACGACCCCGCTGCACGCCCTCCTGGAATCGGCCCTGGGCATCGAACGCGCCCACGCGATCGCCGCCGCCCACCCCGCCCTGCGCGGTATCTCGCTCGGCGAGGCGGACCTACGGGCCGACCTGGGCGTACGCGGTGACGCGGGCCTCGACTGGTGCCGCTCGCGCGTCGTCGTGGCCGCCCGCGCGGCGGCCCTGCCCCCGCCCTCTCAGTCGATCCACCCCGACATCCGCGACCTGGAGGGCCTGGCGGCCTCCTGCGCCCACGGCCGCACCCTCGGCTTCCTGGGCCGGGCCGCCATCCACCCCCGCCAGCTCCCGGTGATCGAACGGGCCTACCTCCCCACGGAGGAGGAACTGGAACAGGCGGAGACGATCGTCAAGGCGGCCACGACGGAACAGGGCGCCCAGGCCCTGAAGGACGGCACGTTCATCGACGCGGCGGTGGTGTCGGCGGCGCAACGGACCCTGGCGCTGGCCCGCCGGCGCTGACCGGACACGACGGAGGGCGCCCGGAGAATCCGGGCGCCCTCATCGTCGTGGAGCCAGATGTCAGGTCTTCTTCGTCCCTGACCCGGCCTCGTCCTTGACGCCTTCCGCGGCGTCTTCCGCGTCCTCGTCCTTGGCCTCGCCCTCGGCGTCCTCGTCCTTCGCCTCGGCGTCGGCGTCGTCCCCGGCTTCACCGCCGGAGGCACTCGCGCCGGGCTCGACCACGGCCTCGCGGCCCGGCCGCTTCTTCGCCGAGATCACGATGTAGGCCACCGCGAGCAGGAAGACGAACAGCGCGGTCCAGTTGTTCAGGCGCAGCCCGAGGATGTGGTGCGCGTCGTCGACCCGCATGTACTCGACCCAGAACCGGCCCACGCAGTACGAGGCGACGTACAGCGCGAACGCGCGCCCGTGTCCCAGCTTGAAGCGACGGTCGGCCCAGATCACCAGCACCGCGACGCCGATGCACCACAGCGACTCGTACAGGAACGTCGGGTGGTAGGTGCCGGGCACCCGGCCGTCCGTCGAGGAGGTGATCTTCAGCGCCCAGGGGACGTCGGTGGCGCGGCCGTAGAGCTCCTGGTTGAACCAGTTGCCCCAGCGTCCCATCGCCTGGGCGAGGGCGATGCCGGGCGCCACGGCGTCGGCGTAGGCGGGCATCGGGATGCCGCGGCGGCGGCAGCCGATCCACGCGCCGAGCGCACCGAGGGCGATGGCACCCCAGATGCCGAGGCCGCCCTCCCAGATCTTGAAGGCGTCCACCCAGTCACGGCCCTCGCTGAAATACAGCTCGTAGTCCGTGATCACGTGGTAGAGGCGCCCGCCGACCAGTCCGAACGGGACGGCCCAGACCGCGATGTCGGCGACCGTGCCGGACCGCCCGCCCCGGGCGATCCAGCGTTTGTTGCCGAGCCAGACGGCTACGAAGACACCGATGATGATGCAGAAGGCGTAGCCGCGCAGCGGAATGGGGCCGAGGTGGATCACCCCGCGCGACGGGCTGGGAATGTAGGCAAGTTCCATGGCAAGGTCGACGCTACCCTGCCGGGCGGCACCGATGTCAGGCGGCCCGGCTACGGGTCCATAACAGGGGCCGCTCTCAGCCCTTGGCGGCTTCCTCCACCATCTGCTTCAGCTTGGCCGGAGTCATCGTCTGGTCCTGGTAGATGTTCTTGCCGTCGAGCAGGACCGTCGGCGTACCGCTGAAGCCGCCGCTCTTGAAGGCGTCGTTGGACTTCCCCACCCAGCTGTTGTGGGTGCCGTCCTCGACGCACTTGCGGAAGGCGGGGGTGTCCAGGCCCTCGACCTTGCCCGCGAGCTCGAAGAGCTTGCTGTTCTTGGCGAAGGCGTCGTCGACCTCCGGCGGCTGGTTCTCGTACAGCACGTCGTGGTACGGCGTGAACTTCCCGGCGTCCTGGGCGCAGGCCGCCGCATTGGCGGCGTTGCGTGAGCCGGTGCCGCCCATGTTGCCGTCGATGATCGTCGCCAGGTGGTACTCGACCCGGAGCCGGCCGGCGTCCGTCAGCTCGTGGATCGTCGACCGGTACGCGTCCTCGAAGGACTTGCAGGCCGGGCAGCGGAAGTCCTCCCAGATCGTGAGCGTCGACTTGGCGCCCTCCTGGCCGACCGGGATCGCGAGACCGTCCTTGCCCTGTGCCCCCGAGGGCCCGACGACGGGTCCCGCCTCGCTGCCGCTGTCCTTGCCGGCGTTGGCCGCGACGACGCCGATCACCGCCGCGAGTCCGAGGACGCAGACGACGCCGGCGCCCACGATCAGCGCCCGACGCCGTTTGTCGGCGGCCTTCTGCTTCTCACGCTCGACCGCCAGCCGCTCACGGGCGGTCCGCTTTCCCTCACGATTCTTTTCGCTCACACCCGCAGAACGAACCGGGGAGGCGCAGCGCGCCTCCCCGGCCTCAGGTCCACCCGTTCGAGCGACCCGTACGGAAGGCCCTTCTTCTGAAGATGTCCCCTGCGCAGAAAGTCCGCCGCAGGTCAGGGCTACGCCTGCCGGCGCACGCCCTTCGCCAGATCACCGGCGAGCGCGCGCACGGCCTCGACTCCGGCCGCGTCGTCCGGCGCGTCCAGCATCCGCTTGACGAAGGCCGAGCCGACGATCACGCCGTCGGCGAAGCCGGCCACCTCGGCGGCCTGGTCGGCGTTGGAGACACCGAGCCCGACGCAGACGGGCAGGCCGGTGCCGGTGGCGCGGGTGCGCTCGACCAGGTCCTGCGCCTGTGCGCCCACGGACTCGCGGGTGCCGGTGACGCCCATCAGCGAGGCGGCGTAGACGAAGCCGCTGCCGGCCCCGGTGATCTGGCCGAGCCGCTCGTCCTTGCTGCTCGGCGCCACGACGAACACCGTCGCGAGGCCGTGCTTCTCGGCGTGCTCCCTCCACAGCGCCGACTCCTGGACGGGCAGGTCGGGCAGGATGCAGCCCGCGCCGCCCGCCTCCGCCAGCTCCGCGGTGAAGCGCTCCACGCCGTAGCGGTCGATGGGGTTCCAGTACGTCATCACGAGGATCGGCTTGCCGGTGGCCTCGTGTGCCTCGCGGACCGTGCGCATGACGTCCGCGATCCTCACGCCGCCGCGCAGGGCGATGTCGTCGGCGGTCTGGATGACCGGGCCGTCGAGGACGGGGTCGCTGTGCGGCAGCCCGACCTCCACGACGTCGGCGCCGCCGTCGAGCGCGGCCTTGATCGCCTCGATGCCGCCGTCCACGGTCGGGAACCCGGCCGGCAGGTAGGCGATGAGGGCGGAGCGGCCCTCTGCCCTGGCGGCCTTGAGGGTGTCCGTCAACAGCTGGATGTTGCCGCTCACTTGGCGTCCCCCTGGATCTCGGCGGCGCCGTTCGCATCGGCGGCGACCTCGGCGTCGGTGTCGTACAGGCCGAAGTAGCGCGCGGCCGTGTCCATGTCCTTGTCACCGCGGCCGGACAGGTTGACGACGATCAGGCCGTCCTTGCCCAGCTCCTTGCCGACCTCCAGGGCTCCGGCGAGCGCGTGGGCGCTCTCGATCGCCGGGATGATGCCCTCGGTGCGCGACAGCAGGCGCAGGGCCTGCATCGCCGCGTCGTCGGTGACCGCGCGGTACTCGCCGCGGCCGCTGTCCTTGAGGTAGGAGTGCTCGGGCCCGATGCCGGGGTAGTCCAGGCCGGCCGAGATCGAGTACGGCTCGGTGATCTGGCCCTCCTCGTCCTGGAGGACGTAGGAGCGGGAGCCGTGCAGGATGCCGGGCTCGCCGGCGGTCAGCGTGGCCGCGTGCTCACCGGTCTCCACGCCGTGCCCGGCGGGCTCGCAGCCGATGAGGCGTACGTCCGTGTCGGGGATGAAGGCGTGGAAGAGGCCGATGGCGTTGGAGCCGCCGCCGACGCAGGCGATCGCCGCGTCGGGGAGCCGGCCGGCGCGCTCCAGGAGCTGGCGGCGGGCCTCGACGCCGATCACGCGGTGGAAGTCGCGGACCATGGCGGGGAAGGGGTGCGGGCCCGCGACCGTGCCGAAGAGGTAGTGGGTGCGGTCGACGTTGGCGACCCAGTCGCGGAACGCCTCGTTGATGGCGTCCTTCAGGGTGCGGCTGCCCGACTTCACGGCGATGACCTCGGCGCCGAGCATGCGCATCCGGGCCACGTTGAGGGCCTGGCGCCGGGTGTCGATCTCGCCCATGTAGATGGTGCAGTCGAGGCCGAACAGGGCGCAGGCGGTTGCCGTCGCGACGCCGTGCTGGCCGGCGCCGGTCTCGGCGATCACCCGGGTCTTGCCCATGCGCTTGGTGAGCAGGGCCTGGCCGAGCACGTTGTTGATCTTGTGGGAGCCGGTGTGGTTGAGGTCTTCCCGCTTCAGCAAGATCCGTGCGCCACCGGCGTGTTCGGCGAACCTCGGCACCTCGGTGAGGGAGCTGGGGCGGCCGGTGTAGTTCACCAGCAGGTCGTCGAGCTCGCGGGCGAACTCGGGGTCGTGCTTGGCCTTGTCGTACTCGACGGCCACCTCGTCCACGGCGGCGACGAGGGCCTCCGGGATGAACTTGCCGCCGAACGCGCCGAAATAGCCCTCGGCACTGGGGACCTGACCCTCCGGGTCCGGGATGAAGAACTCGCTGGGCATGCGGATACCTCACGGTGAGTGGCGTGTACAAGCACTGATCGCCGTGGGGGCGGGGATGATCAGGCGGCTGCGGACCGTGTGTGGCTGGTCGCGCAGTTCCCCGCGCCCCTGAAGGGGCGCTGCCATCGACGGCCGTTCACCTGCCCGGGTTCGTCACCGATGACGTATCGCACTCGACGGCCGTGGACACGCCTCGCCGGGGCTCGGCAGCCCCTCGGGCGGCAGCCGCGCGCGAGGCGGGCGTACCGGTCCACGGTCGTCACAGTGCGGTTCATCGATGTAAGCCTAGCGGGTGATCAGCCGCGGCCGTGCCGGAGTGCGGGGTGCTCACCGGCCGCTACCAGGTCGGAGACCGCGGACTTCGGGTCCTTCCCCGTCACCAGGGACTCGCCCACCAGGACCGCGTCGGCGCCGGCGTTGGCGTAGGCGATGAGGTCGTGCGGGCCGCGGACGCCGGACTCGGCGACCTTGACGATGGTGTCGGGGATCTCCGGGGCCACCCGCTCGAAGGTGCCGCGGTCGACCTCCAGGGTCTTCAGGTTGCGCGCGTTGACGCCGATGATCTTCGCGCCGGCGTCCACGGCTCGCTCGACCTCGTCCTCGTCGTGCACCTCGACCAGCGGGGTCAGCCCGATGGACACCGCGCGCTCGATGAGGGACTCCAGGGCGGGCTGCTCCAGGGCCGCCACGATCAGCAGCGCGAGGTCGGCGCCGTACGCGCGGGCCTCCCACAGCTGGTACGACGTGACGATGAAGTCCTTGCGCAGGACCGGGATGTCCACGCGTGCCCGGACGGCCTCCAGGTCGGCCAGCGAGCCGCCGAAGCGGCGCTGCTCGGTGAGGACGGAGATGACGGCGGCGCCACCCGCCTCGTAGTCCGCGGCCAGTCCGGCCGGGTCGGCGATCGCGGCCAGCGCGCCCTTGGAGGGGCTGGAGCGCTTGACCTCACAGATGACCTTGACGCCGTCGCCCTTGAGCGCGGCCACTCCGTCCTTGGCCGCGGGAGCCTTCGCCGCGCGCTCCTTGAGCTCGTCGAGGCTGACGCGCGCCTGCCGCTCCGCGAGGTCGGCACGGACTCCGTCGATGATCTCGTCGAGCACACTCACGCGAGCGGCCCCCTTTCAGACGGTGGGCTGTGAAAGCGGTACGAAACCGCCGGTCACTGCGATGGTATCCGGAGCGGGGCGCAGGCCTCACATCCGGTTGACGCCGGTCCCAGTACCTGGACGTTCCGAGTTGATCAAGGGTGCAGCCAGCCACCGAAGGGCAGGTTCCGGACAACGGTGAAGACCAGCAGCAACGCGCCCGCGGCCCACAGCTGTACCGGCCCGAGATCGATCCGCAACGGCCGGCCGCGCACCGTGCGGACCACCCAGACGGTCCACAGCACGGCGAAGAGCGCGTAGCCGGCGACGGCGAGGGCGTTGTCCTGGAGCGCCGCCGTGAAGTCCCCGTGCACGACGGCGTGCGCGCTGCGCAGTCCGCCGCAGCCGGGGCAGTAGATGCCGGTGTACTGGAGCAGCGGGCAGGCGGGGTAGTGGCCGGGTTCGTTCGGGTCCACGGCGCCGACGTAGGCGAAGGCGCCGACGACGGACGCGAGCACGCCCGCCGGGACGGCCAGGCGCCCCCACAGGGCGCCGGTACCGGGCTGTGTCACCCTCTGGCTGTCGGCGTTCACACCATGCATTGTGCCCCGCACACGCGAGAGGGGCGCCCCCTGGCACCCATCGGTGCCGGGTCGCCCCTCGGCGGAGTCCTGCGGCTGTCAGCCCTTGGCGCTCGCGGCCTCGCTCTGCTGCGTGGTGAGCAGCGCCTTGTGGGCGTCCTTGGGCTGGCCCATGCCCATCGCGCTCATGATCCAGGCGATGATGCCGCCGAGGACCACGACGCCCATGCCGGCCCAGAAGCCCGCGGGCTGGTCCATCACCATGAAGGCGCCCGCCACGCAGAAACCGATGAAGGCGATCGTGACACCGGTCCAGGCGGCCGGGGTGTGACCGTGGCTGCTGCCCGCCATTGCTTGCTCCTCGTTGCTGAAGTACGTGTCGAGCCGGACGCTCGCTGTCATTGTCCCGCACGCGCGCGGCTGCGGTGATCGGGGGTGGGCCGAGTGGTTCGACGCCGAGTGGGGCAACGCCCTCAAGGGGGCGCGGGGCTGTGCCCGATGTGCGGCTCCGCCGCGTGGGCGCGACCGGCCCCCACCGGCCCGCAGACAAGTCACCGCCTCCCCGCGGAGCGCTACGTCGGGTCCTCGCCCCGGTCCAGCGCCTTCCAGAGTTCCTCGGGCCGGTCGGGGTCGCCGGCGGCCCCGGCCCTGCGGCGCGGCCTGGGCGCGCCGTTGCGCTCGTAGCGGCCGGACATGCCGGGCCACAGCCGTCCGTAGCGCAGGGCCAGCAGTCCCGCGAGCAGCAGCAGGGCCCCGCCCACGGCGGCGACGTACGGCCAGGCGGTGTGGGAGAGGGCCTGGACGGTGGCCGAGGTGTCGCCGGACGCCCGGGCGGCCTGTTCGTCCAGCGCGGTGCTGTCGGAGGCGCCGAGCAGGGCGGCGGCGACGGTGCCGGCGCCGGAGAGCGCGAGCAGACCGGCGACCATGAAGCGGCCGGCCCGGCGGACGGCGAAGACGGCGACGAGCGCGGCGAGCCCCACTATGGCCAGGGACGCGGGGACGCCGGTGACGTCACTGCCCTTGGCGGTCAGCGGGAAGGGGCCGCCCGCCACCGTGGCGGTGCCCTCCGACCAGCGCTGCCGGGTGGCGAGCAGCGCGACGGTGGCGCCGACCGCCCCGCACAGCAGGGCTGCGGCGAGGCTCATACGGCCGGCCCGGGCGGAGCCGGGGGCTTCGGAACGAGGGTGCGGTACAGCAGTCACGTACTCCACTATCACCCGAACCCCGGGCGATCAGTCACCCGGGGTTCATGTGAGACCGCCTACCCGGCCCGGCGCGGGGCGGTTCAGCCGAGCCGGTTCGCCGTGTGCACCGCGCGCAGGACCGCCGCCGCCTTGTTGCGGCACTCGGTGTCCTCGGCGACCGGGTCCGAGTCGGCGACGATGCCGGCGCCCGCCTGGACATAGGCGGTGCCGTCGCGCAGGAGGGCCGTACGGATGGCGATGGCGGTGTCGGAGTCGCCCGCGAAGTCGAGGTAGCCGACGCAGCCGCCGTACAGCCCGCGCCGGGACGGTTCGAGCTCGTCGATGATCTGCATCGCGCGGGGCTTGGGGGCGCCGGAGAGGGTGCCCGCCGGGAAGCAGGCCGTCAGGACGTCGAAGGCCGTGCGGCCCGGGGCGACGCGGCCGGTCACCGTGGAGACGATGTGCATCACGTGGGAGTACCGCTCGATGGACATGAAGTCGACGACCTCGACGGAGCCCGGCTCGCAGACCCGTCCCAGGTCGTTGCGGCCCAGGTCGACCAGCATCAGGTGCTCGGCGCGCTCCTTGGGGTCGGCGAGCAGCTCGTCGGCGAGGGCCTGGTCCTCCTGCGGGGTCGCCCCGCGCCACCGGGTGCCGGCGATGGGGTGGACCATGGCACGGCCGTCCTCGACCTTCACCAGGGCTTCCGGGGAGGAGCCGACGACGTCGAAGCCGTCGAAGCGGAACAGGTACATGTACGGGGAGGGGTTGGTGGCCCGCAGCACCCGGTAGACGTCGAGCGCGCTCGCCGTGCACGGCGTCTCGAAGCGCTGGGAGGGGACCACCTGGAACGCCTCGCCGGCCCGGATGCGCTCCTTGATGTCCTCGACGGCCTCCTGGAAGTCCTCGCCGCCCCACAGCGCGGAGTACTCGGGCAGCTCCGAGGGCGGGAGGACGGCCGGGGGCTGCGCGACCGGGCGGGTCAGGTCGGCCTGCATGGCGTCGAGGCGGGCGACGGCGTCGGCGTAGGCCTCGTCGACGCCCGTGTCGAGGTCGTTGTGGTTGATCGCGTTGGCGATCAGCAGGACGGAGCCCTCCCAGTGGTCCATGACGGCGAGGTCACTGGTGAGCAGCATGGTCAGCTCGGGCAGCTTCAGGTCGTCCCGCTCGCCGGGGCCGATCTTCTCCAGGCGGCGCACGATGTCGTAGCCGAGGTAGCCGACCATGCCGCCGGTGAAGGGCGGCAGGTTCAGGTCGTGGGCGAGGTCGCGCGGGGTGTGCAGGGCCTCGATGGTGGCGCGCAGGGCGGCCAGCGGGTCGCCCTCGACGGGGACGCCGACGGGCGGGGTGCCGAGCCAGTGGGCCTGGCCGCCGCGGGCCGTGAGGGTCGCCGCGGACCGGACGCCCACGAAGGAGTAGCGGGACCAGGAGCGGCCGTTCTCCGCGGACTCCAGCAGGAAGGTGCCGGGGCGCTCGGCGGCGAGCTTGCGGTAGAGGGCGACCGGGGTGTCGCCGTCGGCGAGGAGCTTGCGGGTGACCGGGATGACCCGGCGGTCGGTGGCGAGCTTGCGGAACGTCTCAAGGTCCATGGCGGCCGACCCTACTGATCCGAGGCCGGTGCGCCGGAATCGGCGCCGTCCTTGAGCAGCACGTCCTCGTCGAAGCAGGTGCGCGCGCCGGTGTGGCAGGCGGCGCCGACCTGGTCGACCTTGACGAGGAGGGTGTCCGCGTCGCAGTCCAGGGCGACCGACTTCACCCACTGGAAGTGGCCGGAGGTGTCGCCCTTGACCCAGTACTCCTGGCGGCTGCGGGACCAGTAGGTGCAGCGGCCGGTGGTGAGCGTGCGATGCAGCGCCTCGTCGTCCATCCAGCCGAGCATCAGCACCTCTTGGGTGTCGTACTGCTGGGCGATGGCGGGCAGGAGGCCGTCGGCGCTGCGCTTGAGGCGCGCGGCGATCTCGGGGTCCAGCCGGCTGGGTGGGCGGGGCGTGCTGGTGGTCATGCCTGCCATTGTGCCGCCTGCCACTGACAGTGACGGTTCGATGTCCACTGGGCGGACTTCCGAGGGGGTCGTAGGCTGACTGTATGTCGACCTTCGCCCAGCGTGAACGACTTCTGCTCGCCGACCTCTTGGAGGCCGAGGGCCCCGAGGCCCCCACCCTCTGCGAGGGCTGGCAGACCCGTGAGCTGGCCGCGCACGTGGTGGTGCGCGAGCGCCGCCCCGACGCCGCCGCCGGTCTGCTGATCAAGCCGCTCGCCCCGCGCCTGGACAAGGCGATGGAGGAGTTCGCCGCGAAGCCGTACGAGGAGCTGATCCAGCTCATCCGCACCGGCCCGCCGCGCTTCTCGCCCTTCCAGCTCAAGCAGATCGACGAGGCGTCGAACACGATCGAGTTCTACGTCCACACCGAGGACGTCCGCCGTGCCCAGCCGGACTGGACGCCGCGCGAGCTCGACCCGGTCTTCCAGGACGCCCTGTGGTCCCGTCTGGAGCGCTCCGCGCGCCTGGTGGGCCGCAGCGCGCCCACGGGTCTGGTGCTGCGCCGCCCCGACGGCCAGACGGCGGTGGCCCACAAGGGCACGCCGGTCGTCACGGTGACCGGCGAGCCGTCGGAGCTGCTGATGTTCGCCTACGGCCGGCAGAACGCCGCCAAGGTCGAGCTGGACGGCGACGAGAACGCCATCGCCAAGCTGCACGAGGGCAAGCAGCTGGGGATCTAGACCTACCGGTCCGCCACCACTCCCCCGACGGGCATCGGCAGGGCACGCGGCACGGCGCTGACCGCCGTCACGAGCCCGGCCCGGACAGCGGCCCAGGACAGGGCGAGGTAGTACACCTTGTCGCCGACCCCGGCCACACGGTGACCGGGGCTCAGGACTCGGACCGGCGTCACCTCACGGGGTGGCCGGCCGTCCGCAGCGCGTCCTTCACCTCGCCTATCCGCAGATCGCCGAAGTGGAAGACCGAGGCGGCCAGCACCGCGTCCGCGCCGGCCTCGATGGCGGGCGCGAAGTCGGCGAGCCTGCCGGCGCCGCCGGACGCGATCACCGGAACCGTCACGTGCTTGCGTACGGCCCGGATCATCTCCAGGTCGTAGCCGTCCTTGGTGCCGTCGGCGTCCATCGAGTTGAGCAGGATCTCGCCCGCGCCCAGCTCGGCCGCGCGGTGCGCCCACTCGACGGCGTCGATGCCGGTGCCCTTGCGGCCGCCGTGGGTGGTCACCTCGAAGGAGCCCTCGGGCGTGCGGCGGGCGTCCACCGACAGCACCAGCACCTGCCGTCCGAAGCGCTCCGCGATCTCACGGATCAGGTCGGGGCGGGCGATGGCCGCGGTGTTGACGCCCACCTTGTCCGCGCCCGCGCGCAGCAGCTTGTCCACGTCCTCGGCCATACGGACACCGCCGCCGACCGTCAGCGGGATGAACACCTGCTCGGCCGTGCGGCGCACCACGTCGTACGTCGTCTCCCGGTTGCCCGACGAGGCGGTGATGTCCAGGAACGTCAGCTCGTCGGCGCCCTCGGCGTCGTACACCTTGGCCATCTCGACGGGGTCGCCCGCGTCGCGCAGGTTCTGGAAGTTGACGCCCTTGACGACCCGGCCGTTGTCCACGTCCAGGCAGGGGATGACTCGGACCGCCAGGGTCATGAATCCACGGCTCCTCTGTATGCCTCTAGCTCTACTTCGACCAGGATGCGCGGGTCGACGAAACCCTCCACGACCAGCAGGGTGGACACCGGTCGCACCGCGTCGAAGATCTCCTTGTGGGCCCGGCCCGCCTCGTCCACGTCCCGCAGATGCGTCAGATACATCCGGGTGCGGATCACGGACCCGATTCCGAGTCCGAACTCGCCGATCGCCTCGATCGCGCCGGCGAAGGCCACCTTGGCCTGCTCGTACGGGTCGCCCTCCCCGTACAGCACCTGTCCCTTGAAGGACGTGGTGCCCGCCACCAGCACTCGGTCGCCCGCCGCGACGGCGCGTGCGAAGCCGAAGGACTCTTCCCAGGGACTCCCGCTCTGCACCCGCCGCACGGCATCGGACGTCATGACGACACAACCTCCAGGGCCTCTTCCAAGGTGAACGCCTTCGCGTACAGCGCCTTCCCGACGATGGAGCCCTCGACACCGAGCGGCACCAGCTCGGCGATGGCCCGCAGGTCGTCCAGCGAGGACACGCCGCCGGAGGCCACGACCGGCCGGTCCGTCGCCGCGCACACGTTCTTCAGCAGCTCCAGGTTGGGGCCCTGGAGGGTGCCGTCCTTGGCGATGTCGGTGACGACGTAGCGGGCGCAGCCCTCGTTGTTGAGGCGCTCCAGCGTCTCGTAGAGGTCGCCGCCGTCGCGGGTCCAGCCGCGGCCGCGCAGGGTCGTGCCGCGTACGTCGAGACCGACGGCGATCTTGTCGCCGTGCTCGGCGATGACCTTGGCGACCCACTCCGGGGTCTCCAGGGCGGCCGTGCCGAGGTTCACGCGCGTGCAGCCGGTGGCGAGCGCGGCGGCCAGCGAGGCGTCGTCGCGGATGCCGCCCGACAGCTCGACCTTGATGTCCATCGCCCCCGCGACCTCGGCGATCAGCTCGCGGTTGTCGCCGGTGCCGAACGCGGCGTCCAGGTCGACCAGGTGCAGCCACTCGGCGCCGGAGCGCTGCCAGGCGAGGGCGGCCTCCAGCGGGGAGCCGTAGGACGTCTCGGTACCGGACTCGCCGTGCACGAGGCGGACGGCCTGGCCGTCACGGACGTCGACGGCGGGGAGGAGTTCGAGCTTGGCCATGTCTCTACAGGGTTCCGATCCAGTTGGTGAGCAGCTGCGCTCCGGCGTCGCCGGACTTCTCGGGGTGGAACTGCGTGGCCCACAGGGCGCCGTTCTCCACGGCGGCCACGAAGGGCTTGCCGTGCGTCGACCAGGTGACCAGCGGGGCGGTCATCAGCGGGTTGGCGGTCTCCAGGGTCCAGTCCTGGACGGCGTAGGAGTGCACGAAGTAGAAGCGCGCGTCCGCGTCCAGGCCGGCGAACAGCTCGCTGCCGGGCGGCACGTCCACGGTGTTCCAGCCCATGTGGGGCACGACGTCGGCCTGCACCGGCTCCACCGAGCCCGGCCACTCGCCGAGGCCCTCGGTCTCGACGCCGTGCTCGATGCCGCGCGCGAACAGGATCTGCATGCCGACGCAGATGCCCATCACGGGCCGCCCGCCGGACAGCCGGCGGTCGATGATCCAGTCGCCGCGGGCCTCGGTGAGCCCCTTCATGCAGGCCGCGAAGGCGCCGACGCCCGGCACCAGCAGCCCGTCGGCGTTCATGGCCCGGTCGAAGTCACGGGTGATCTCGACGTCGGCCCCCGCGCGCGCGAGGGCGCGTTCGGCCGACCTCACATTGCCGAAGCCGTAGTCGAAGACCACGACCTTCTTGGTGCTCAATTCCACACCTCCAGCCTCAGGACGCCCGCGAGGAGACACATCGCGGCGCCTATCGAGAGCAGGGTGATGAGGCTCTTCGGCATCCCCTGCTTGGCGAAGGAGATGATGCCGCCGACGAGGAAGAGGCCGACGACGATCAGGACGGTGGACAGCCCGTTCATGGGTTACAGCGCACCCTTCGTGGAGGGAAGGATGCCGGCCGCGCGCGGGTCGCGCTCACTGGCGTACCGCAGCGCCCGCGCCAGCGCCTTGAACTGGCACTCCACGATGTGGTGGGCGTTGCGCCCGTACGGCACGTGCACGTGCAGCGCGATCTGGGCCTGGGCGACGAAGGACTCCAGGATGTGCCGGGTCATCGTGGTGTCGTACTCGCCGATCATCGGCGCCATCTTCTCGGGCTCGGTGTGCACGAGGTAGGGGCGGCCGGAGAGGTCGACGGTGACCTGGGCGAGGGACTCGTCCAGCGGGACCGTGCAGTTGCCGAAGCGGTAGATCCCCACCTTGTCGCCGAGGGCCTGCTTGAAGGCGGCGCCCAGCGCGAGGGCGGTGTCCTCGATGGTGTGGTGGGAGTCGATGTGCAGGTCGCCCTCGGTCTTCACGGTCAGGTCGAACAGACCGTGCCGGCCGAGCTGGTCGAGCATGTGGTCGTAGAAGCCGACGCCTGTCGACACATCGACCTTCCCGGACCCGTCGAGATCGATCTCGACGAGGACCGAGGTCTCCTTCGTCACCCGCTCTGTGCGGCCTACGCGGCTCATGCGCTCTGCTCCTTCGGGGGTGTGGGGGCGCCCCCCACAAGACACTGCAACTCACGTACCGCGTCGAGGAACGCGTCGTTCTCGTCGGGAGTTCCGGCGGACACCCGCAGCCATCCCGGGATGCCGTTGTCACGGACCAGGACACCCCGGTCGAGGATCTTCCGCCAGGCGCGGTGCGAGTCCTCGAACCTGCCGAACTGCACGAAGTTCGCGTCGGACTCGACGACGTCGTAGCCGATCGCGCGCAGTTCGTGCACCAGCCGGTCCCGCTCGGACTTCAGCTGCTCGACGTACTTCAGCAGCGTGTCGGTGTGCTCCAGTGCGGCCAGCGCGGTCGCCTGGGTGACGGCCGACAGGTGGTAGGGCAGCCGTACGAGCTGGACGGCGTCCACCACCGCCGGGTGCGCGGCGAGGTATCCGAGGCGCAGGCCGGCGGCGCCGAAGGCCTTCGACATCGTCCGGGAGACGACGAGATTCGGCCGGCCTTCGATGAGCGGCAGCAGCGAGTCGCCGTGGCTGAACTCGATGTACGCCTCGTCGACCACGACCATCGACGGCTTGGCGGCCTGCGCGGCCTCGTACAGCGCGAGGACGGTCTCGCGCGGGACCGCGTTGCCGGTGGGATTGTTGGGCGTCGTGATGAACACGACGTCGGGGCGGTGCTCTGCGATCGCCTTCGTCGCCGCCTCGACGTCGATCGTGAAGTCGTCGCGCCGCGGGCCCGAGATCCAGCCCGTGCCGGTGCCGCGGGAGATGAGCGCGTGCATCGAGTACGACGGCTCGAAGCCGATCGCCGTGCGCCCGGGTCCGCCGAAGGTCTGCAGCAGCTGCTGGATGACCTCGTTGGAGCCGTTGGCCGCCCAGACGTTGGCGAGGCCCACCTCGTGGCCGGAGGTGTCGGTGAGGTACTCGGCGAGCCGGGTGCGCAGCTCGACGGCGTCCCGGTCCGGGTAGCGGTTGAGGTCGCGGGCCGCCTCGCGGACGCGCTCGGCGATCCGCTCGACCAGCGGCTCGGGCAGCGGGTAGGGGTTCTCGTTGGTGTTCAGCCGTACGGGCACGTCCAACTGGGGCGCGCCGTAGGGGGACTTGCCGCGCAGCTCGTCACGGACGGGGAGCTCGTCCCAAGGGGACACAGAGGGGTTGCCTGTCACTTGTCTTCTGGAACCTTCCAACCGAACCGAGCCTTGATCGCCGCGCCGTGCGCGGGCAGGTCCTCCGCCTCCGCCAGCGTGACCACGTGATGCGCGACCTCGGCCAGCGCGTCCTTCGTGTAGTCGACGATGTGGATGCCGCGCAGGAAGGACTGGACGGACAGGCCCGAGGAGTGGCAGGCGCAGCCGCCGGTGGGCAGGACGTGGTTGGAGCCGGCTGCGTAGTCGCCGAGCGAGACCGGCGCCCAGGGCCCGATGAAGATCGCGCCGGCGTTGCGCACGCGGTCCGCCACGGCGGCGGCGTCGGCCGTCTGGATCTCCAGGTGCTCGGCGCCGTACGCGTCCACGACCTTCAGGCCCTGCTCGACGCCGTCGACCAGGACGATCGCGGACTGCCTGCCCTTGAGGGCGGGCACGATCCGGTCGTCGATGTGCCTGGTGGCCGCGACCTGCGGCTCCAGCTCCCGCTCCACCGCGTCCGCGAGCTCCACGGAGTCGGTGACGAGGACGGCGGCGGCCAGCGGGTCGTGCTCGGCCTGGCTGATCAGGTCGGAGGCGACGTGCACCGGGTCGGCGGTGGCGTCGGCCAGGATCGCGATCTCGGTCGGGCCCGCCTCGGCGTCGATGCCGATCCTGCCGGTGAAGTAGCGCTTGGCGGCGGCGACCCAGATGTTGCCGGGGCCGGTGACCATGTTGGCCGGCGGGCAGGACTCGGTGCCGTACGCGAACATCGCGACGGCCGTGGCGCCGCCGGCGGCGTACACCTCGTCGACGCCGAGCAGCGCGCACGCGGCGAGGATCGTCGGGTGCGGCAGGCCTCCGAACTCGGCCTGGGCGGGCGAGGCGAGCGCGACGGACTCGACGCCGGCCTCCTGGGCCGGGACCACGTTCATGATCACGGACGACGGGTAGACGGAGCGGCCACCCGGCGCGTACAGCCCGACGCGGTCGACCGGCACCCACTTCTCGGTCACCGAGCCGCCCGGCACGACCTGGGTCGTGTGGGTCTCGCGGCGCTGTGCGCGGTGCACGAGACGGGCGCGGCGGATGGACTCCTCCAGGGCCGCGCGCACGGCCGGGTCGAGCTCCGCGAGGGCCTTGTCGAGGGCCTCGGCGGGCACCCGGACCTTCTCCAGCCCGACCCCGTCGAACTTCTCCGCGAAGTCGATCAGCGCCGCGTCGCCCCGATGATGCACGGCCTCGCAGATCGGACGCACCTTCTCCAGGGCGGCCGAGACGTCGAAGTCGGCTCGGGGCAGCAGGTCGCGCAGGGCGGGGCCCTCGGGGAGGGCGTCGCCGCGCAGATCGATTCGGGAGATCACGGGTGCAATTCTCTCAGACCCGGGTCCGGCGTCGTTCGCGCGTATCAATGGCTGATACAGACCGCCGGCGGAACCCGGAAGATCCTCTTCACGTCTAGCGTTCGGGGCGTCACCCAGCGGGCATGAACGGTTGTATAAACCCACGAGTAGCCGAGGGGGATGGGCGAAACGTGACCGAACGGGGCGGTCTGCGCGACGGGGACCTGCCGGACGACCTGCCGAACGACCTGACCGCCGCCGAGCTCGGCATGTGGCAGGCCTTCCGCAACGGCAGCGTGTACGACCTGAGCAGCGGCGACACGGTCGTCGACGACCCGCACGGCGGGCATCCCTGGGGCCCGGAGCGGACCGTGCGCGCACGGATCATCTGCTGGCTGCTGCTGGACGGGCCGCCCGCCCTCGCGGGCCGGGTGTCCTCGCTGAAGCTGGTCGGCGTGCGGATCAGCGACCCGATGGACCTGGCGGGCGGCACGGTGGTGCCCTACGTCGAGCTGCGCGGCTGCCGCTTCGACCGGGAGATCCTGCTGCCGGAGGCCCGCTTCACGACCGTACGGCTCGTGGACTGCGCGGTGCCGCGGCTGGAGGCGGCGCGGGTGCACACCGAGGGCGATCTGCATCTGCCGCGCTGCCGGTTCCACAACGGCGTACGGCTCACCGACGCCCACATCGGCACGGATCTGCTGCTGAACCAGGCGATCGTCTACCGGGACCGCAGCGGGCGCTCGATCGCCGCGGACGGCATCAGCGTCGGCCAGGACCTCCAGGCCGAGATGCTGGAGTCGCACGGCGAGCTGAGCCTGCGCGGCGCCACCATCGGCGTGTCGCTGAGCCTGCGCGGCGCCCGGCTGGTCAACCCGTACACCCGGCTCGCACTGAACGCGCCCCAGCTGACCGTCGGGCGCACGCTGTACATGACGCCGGCGGGCGTCGGCAGTCCGCTGCTGAGCGGCCGTACTCCCGCGCGCGGGACGCGCATCCAGCGGTTCGAGTGCCAGGGCGGGGTGCGGCTCGACGACGGGCGGTTCGGGGACGCGGTCGACCTGGAGCGGGCCCGGTTCACCTTCACCGACGAGCAGGAGCTGTCGCTGCGCCGCATCCAGACGCCCGAGCTGCGCTTCCTCGGGGAGCGGCCGGAGCGCGGCGGGGTGGTGCTGTCGGGGGCGCGGACCGTCAACCTGATGGACCGCGCGGACGCCTGGCCGGACCCGGGGCTGCTGCACATGAGCGGCTTCACGTACGAGAACCTCGTGCCGCGCGGCCCGTTCCCGCTGGAGCGGCGGCTTCAGTGGGTGGCCGCCGCGACCGCCGAGTACAACCCGGAGCCGTACGAGCGCCTGGCCTCCGTGCTGCGGGCCGGCGGCGAGGACGAGGATGCGCGCGAGGTGCTGCTCGCCAAGCAGCGCCGGCGCCGCGAGACGCTGCCGCCGGCGGCCAAGCTGTGGGGCTACGCACAGGACTGGATGGTCGCCTACGGATACCGGCCCGGGCGGGCCGCCGTGTGGATGGCGGTGCTGTGGGCGGCGGGCTCGCTGGCGTTCGCGCACGCCGACCATCCGCCGATCAAGGGCGGTGAGCATCCGACCTGGAACCCGCCGCTGTTCGCCCTCGATCTGCTGCTGCCGGTGATCGACCTGGGCCAGGTCGGGTTCTGGCAGCTGAGCGGCGCCTGGCAGTGGCTGGCGGCGGCGATGATCCTGCTCGGCTGGATCCTGGCCACGACCGTGGCGACGGGAGCCACGCGCATGCTGCGGCGGAACTGATCCCCGCGAACCGATGAGGCCAGTGGGACGTGTGGGACGTGTGGGCACGTGTGCGACCGCTGAGTTTGAGACTCGGGCGCCGGGACAGTTGTTGAACAGTCGACCTTTACCTGTTCTTGACCTACCGGCGTACAACTTTCGACATCTTGGCTTTTCCCTCTGGCGCGGCGTGACCAGCGGTCTTTCAATGGTCGACACCATGGCTCTGATGCTTCCGTTCGGCCGTGCGTCCCGGACGACAAGGACCGCGGAGCACCCCGCCGTCGCACTCCCCGGCGACGACGAGGTGCTTCTCGACGCGCCCGACGACCGTCTCGGCCCCGCCCTGGTCGCGGCCGGGCGCGGTGAGTACGAACCCGCCGCCGCGCTGCTCGCCCGTACCCGCCGGCACACCGAGTGGGAGCACCGCGACCGCTACACGCTGCGCCTGGCGGCCTTCGCGCGCTCCCGGACGGAGTGGCTGGAGACCTGGTACGCGGCCGCCCCGCAGGACCCGGACGCGCTGCTGATCAGGGCCCAGCTCGCGGTGGACCACGCCTGGGGCTCGCCGGCCCGGGCCGAGGTGCTGCGCGGGGTGAGCCCGCTGATCACCGCCGCCGCCCGTACCGACGACCGCGACCCGGTGCCCTGGCGGATCGCCCTGGACCACGCGCGCGGCTCACGGGCCGGCCACACCTACTTCGGGGAGCTGTGGGAGGCGGCGCTGCGCCGCGCCCCGCGCCACTACGGCTGCCATGTGGCGGCCCTGCGCTACCTGGCCTCCTCCTGGCACGGCTCCCACCGCGAGTGCCTGGACTTCGCCGACCGGGCCGCGCAGGACGCCCCCGCCGACTCCCTCGTACAGGCGCTGCCGACCCGGGCCGTCCTCGCCTACCTGGACGACGGCTGCGGTCCTGGCGTGCCGCGCGAGCGGCTGGACGAGGCGGCCGACCGGGCCGTGGCGCTGTCCGCCCGGTTCCCGGCGGCCGACCCGTGGCCGGCGGCGATCCGCAACAAGCTGACGTACGTGCTGGTACGGCTGGGCCGCTGGGAGGACGCCCTGGAGCAGCTCGCGCTGATCGGGCCGCACGCCACCTCCTTCCCGTGGAGCAGGGTCGCGGACGATCCGCTGGGCCGGTTCCTGGAGACGCGCGACGAGGTACGGCGCCGGGCGGCCGGCTCCGCGGCGCGGGGTGCCGCAGGCGGACATCCACGGAGTGGGCGCGGCGGACGCGTTCACTCCGATGACCACTAGGCTTTGGCGCCGTGACCGTCCGCCTTCCGCTGTTTCCCCTGAACTCGGTGCTGTTCCCGGGACTCGTGCTGCCGCTCAACGTCTTCGAGGAGCGCTACCGCGCCATGATGCGCGATCTGCTGAAGACCCCCGAGGAGGAGCCGCGCCGTTTCGCCGTCGTGGCCATCCGCGACGGCCACGAGGTGGCCCCGAGCGCTCCGGGTATGCCCGACCCCACGGCCCTGCCGGAGCGCGGGCCCGCCGCGGGCTTCGGCCCGGACCCGGTGAAGGCCTTGCACGGGGTGGGCTGTGTGGCGGACGCGGCGACGATCCGGGAGCGGGCCGACGGCACCTTCGAGGTGCTGGCGACGGGCACCACCCGGGTGCGGCTGGTCTCGGTGGACGCCTCGGGCCCGTTCCTGACGGCGGAGCTGGAGGAGCTCCAGGAGGAGCCGGGCGACGAGGCGGGGGCTCTGGCCGAGGGCGTGCTACGCGCGTTCCGGCAGTACCAGAAGCGTCTGGCCGGTGCCCGTGAACGTTCCCTGTCCACGGGGGCCGAGCTGCCCGACCAGCCCGCGGTGGTCTCCTACCTGGTGGCGGCCGCGATGATGCTGGACACCCCGACGAAGCAGCGCCTGCTCCAGGCCCCGGACACCGCGTCCCGGCTGCGCGACGAGCTGAAACTCCTTCGCACCGAGACCTCGATCATCCGTAGCCTGCCGTCGCTGCCGTCGTCGGACCTGACGCGCGGCCCGACGAGTCTCAACTGACGCACGACCACTGGGGATACCGGCCACCATGGCGAAGAAGTCGAAGAAGAACCAACAGTCGGGCGGTACTCCCGCGACGGTCGCCCTCGCGGCCGCGGGCGTCGCCTACACCGTCCACTCCTACGACCACGACCCAGCGCACCCCTCGTACGGCGAGGAGGCCGCGGAGGCGATGGGCGTCTCCCCTGACCGGGTCTTCAAGACGCTGGTGGCGGACGTGGACGGCAGTCTGACCGTGGCGGTGGTCCCGGTGGCCGGGCAGCTGGACCTCAAGTCGCTGGCGTCGGCGGTCGGCGGCAAGCGCGCGGCGATGGCCGACCCGGCCCTGGCGGAACGCACCACGGGCTATGTGCGCGGTGGCATCTCCCCGCTGGGCCAGCGCAAGAAGCTCCGCACGGTCCTGGACGCCTCGGCCTCGGCCCACGCCACGATCTGCGTCTCGGCGGGCCGTCGCGGCCTGGAGGTCGAGCTCTCCCCCGAGGACCTCGCCAAGCTCACGGAGGCGGTCCTGGCGCCCATCGGGCGTGCGTGACCTCTCGACGGCGGCGGTGTCCTCGGTTAAGTACGAGGGACATGTCGAAGAAAACGCGGAAACGAAAGTGGCGCATCAAGAAGGGCCGCTCGAACCACGGACGCCGCCCGGCATGACGAACCACCGGCCCGGGGGCCACGGCCCCCTGGGCATCCCGGCCCCGATGCCTGATCGCCGGACAGGTTCTAGGCCGGCGGTGCTCCGTACGGGTCCTTCGGCTGTCCCTCCGGCGGGTGCTGGTGGTACGGGTCCGCGTCCCGGGGGCCGAACAGCGCGGTCAGCCCGAGGTGGACGATCAGCGCGGTCAACGGCCAGGCCAGCAGGGCGCCCTTGGCCCCCAGCTTCAGCGGCGCGGAGAACGCGACGCCCTTGCCCACTTCCTTGGCGTGGGCGACGACGTCCTGCGCGGGCCCGAGCCGGACTCCGAGCCACCAGGCGAGCAGCGCCCCGAGGAATCCCCCGACGGCCAGTCCGATCACCAGCGGCACGCCCCCGCGCCGCCGCCACAGGAACACGGCGACCGCACTGACCAGGCCGAACGCCAGCGCGAGCAGAGTGAACGTTCCGTCCACCCCGATGGCCTGCTCCCCCTCGGAATCCTTGAAGTAGACGACCCAGCTGTTGTCGACGACGTCCCCGACCAGTGGCACGCTCGGCGCCAGCCGCCACCACAGCACCCCGAGCAGCGCGCCGAAGAGCGCCACCACCACCGTGACGATCGCTGCCTCTCGCAGTTCGGTCTTCATACCGGGACCGTCCTGTTGGTACGAGCCATACATGCCGTACGGGCCGTGAGAGCCGGGGTGGCCCGGTATTGCTCCCGGGGCACCGGATATGGCGTCATGCGGCGGTGCGGCGGCCGCGTGCCCGGCAGCGGGCTGCTGCCATCCCCCGTTCGGGGACGGTTCACGCGGCGGCGGTGGAGGAGTCAGCGGAGCGGTCACCCTGCCATCGTGCCAGGCCGACCTGTGCGGCGCGTCACCGGACGGCCGCCCGACGGTACGCCCAGGTGGCCACGGCCAGCGAGACGACGCCGACGACCCCGCACACGGCCAGGTCACCGAGCACGAAGGCCCAGTCCGGCCGCTCCGCGAAGGTCCGCGCGAAGGCCTCCACGCCGTACGTCGAGGGCAGCAGGTCCCGGGCGAGGCGGACCACCTCCGGCATCCGGTCGGCGGGCAGCACGCCCAGCAGCAGCGCGGCCGACATGCCCAGCTGCCCGAGCAGCGTGGCCAGTTCGGGGCGCGGGGCGAGCAGCCCGAGCGCCGCCCCGAGCCCGGCGAGCGCGGCCCCGGCCAGCGGGATCACCGCGACGAGCACCCAGAGATTCGCCATCGGCAGCCCGAACAGCACGCATCCGAAGACGGCGGTCACCACGGTCCCCGGCACGGTGAAGGAGGCGTACGCCCCGGCCGCCCCCAGCACCACCGCGGCCGGCGGCACCGGCAGCGTGGCGTAGTGGTCGAGCCCGCCACTGGCGCGCAGCTGCCCGAAGTACTGGGCGAGCAGGTTCAGCGCGACGAAGGCCACGACGAGTACCGCCGAACCGGCGACCACGGCCTGCGCCTCGGCGCCGCCGTCGACGACCCCGCGCATCAGGATCATGATCCCGATCGACTGGAAGGTCGCCACGAACAGCAGCGGGATGCGCGCGACCCGGGCCCGGGACAGCTGCGCCCGGTACACGGCGCACAGCGACGGCCACAGCCGCGCGCGCGGCCCGAGCTCGGCCGCGGCACGGCCGGCCGTCTCGTCCACGGCCGGGGCGCTGCCCGGCAGAACCTCGGCGGGTACGACACTCACGTGGCGCTGCTCCCTTTCACACGGGGGATCACCGGGGAGGTGGCCCTGTTCCGTACGGCGTTGGGTACGGATGCGGCGGTCTGCGTGCTCACGCCTTCACCAGCCCCTGCTGTGCGGCCCCGCCCAGCGACAGATAGACGTCCTCCAGGCTCGGCGTGGCCAGCGTGAAGTCGTCGAGCGCGGCGAAGGCGGCCCCGCCGGTGACGGTGGCGACGACCGCGCGGGCCTCCTCGGGGGCGAGCCGCAGCGTCCAGCGGCGGCCGGACTCCACGACCCGGTCCTGGAGCGCGGCGACCTCGGGCACGTCCAGCGGCGCCCGCTCCCGCCACAGCAGCTCGACCCGGACCTCGCCGGCGACGCGCTCCTTGAGCCCGGACGGCGTGTCACAGGCGATCACCCGGCCCCGGTCGAGCACGGCGACCCGGTCGAGCACGGTCTCGGCCTCGATGACGTTGTGGGTGACCAGGACCACCGTCGTGCCGTGCTCGGCCCGCCTGCGGTCCACGGCCGACCACACGGCCCGCCGTGCCACCGGGTCCATCGCGGTGGTCGGCTCGTCGAGCACGAGCAGCGGCCGCTCCCCCACCAGCGCGGCGGCGAAGCAGGCGAGCCGGCGCTGGCCGCCGGACAGCTTCTTGATCGGCCGCCCGGCGAGCGGCCCGAGGCCCAGCTCGTCGAGTACGGCGTCCCGTTCGTCGCGGGCCCGCCGTACGTCGAGGCCGCGCAGCCGTCCGGTCGTCTCGGCGGCGAGCGAGACGGTCAGGTCGTCGAGGGCGGTCGACTCCTGCCCGAGGTAGGCGAGGATGCGCGCGGCCCGCTCGGGGTGGCGCACGATGTCGTGCCCGAGGATCTCGACGCTGCCCGCGTCGGGCCGCATCAGCCCGGTCAGCTGCCGTACGAGGGTGGTCTTGCCGGCGCCGTTGGGGCCGAGCAACCCGAAGATCTCGCCGCGCCGGATGTCCAGCCGTACGTCGTCGGTGGCGCGCACCTCGGGAGTGCCGGGCGCCCCGCGCCGTGCACGCACCGCCGGGTAGGTCTTGGTCAGCCCGCGCACGGCACACACGACGTCACCACCGTGCCGAAATACCTGTGCCGCGCGCGTACTCACAAGGGACGAGACTACGGGGTCCACGAGCCCGATCCGCCCTCGGGTCGGCCACCCGGAACAAATCGGCCGCTCACCGCCGTAAAGCCGCTCTCCGCACGGCGTGGGCCGGTCGGTGCCGGACTCGTCCGCCACGCGTCCGGCTCACTCACCCGCGGGCGCGTGCTCCGCGGCCGTGCGGACGTCGATCTCACGCCAGAACCCGGCCCGGATCGCGTACCGGTCGTGCTCGTCGATCTGGTCGTCCTTGTGCGCGAGGAGCCCGAACCGGGCCGCGTAGCGCAGCAGCTCGCCGTCGATCCGGTGCGGAATCCGCGGATACATGCCGGACAGCCGCTGGAAGTGGTTCTGGTCCCCGAGCCGCGCCATCCACCGCCGCGCGAAGACCTGTCCGACCTCGTAGGGGTCGCCGCCGACCGTGGTGATGTCCTCCTCGCGGTCGGCCCACCGCTGCTCGGCCGTCGTCAGCTGTGCCAGCGTCGGCATGGACGCGGCCTCGGCCGACTCGGCCGCGACGCCGGGCCGGTCGACCCACCCTTTGTCGGAGGACCAGCGCAGCGTCGCGCTCGACGGGTGCTGGGCAGGCTGGACGCCGGGCGCGCGCAGGGCGGCGAGGTCCTTCGGCGTGGGCACGCCCTTGGGTGCCGGAACCCGCTCCTGCGTGCCGTTCTCCGAGGCGGTGGGCGCTGCGTGCTCGACCTCCGCGGGGGGCCGCTCGGTCGCCGCGCCGAGGGCGGAGTCGGGCAGCGGCGCGGACAGGATCGCGGCGATCTCCGGCCGGGGCGCGGGCGGCGGCGCGCACACCCCGGTGAGCTCCTTGGCGCGTACGGCCTTGGTGATCCACGTACGGTCGAGGACGCGTCGTTCGTCGGCCTCGGCGACCAGGTCCTCGGACTGGTTGTAGTCACCGTCGGCGGCCTGCACGGCCCACAGGTGTACGGCGACGCCGTGCTCCTTGGCGGCCATCATGCCCGGCAGGAGATCGCCGTCCCCGGTCACCAGCACCACGTCGGAGCAGGCGCGGTTGCGGGCCAGCTCGGTGAGCTCGGCGTGCATCGCGGCGTCCACGCCCTTCTGCGCCCAGCGGCCGTCGCTGCGGGTCAGAGCGCCCAGCCGGACGGTGACCCGGGGCATCACCCGCAGCCTGCGGTGCTCGGGCTGGGGGACGCGGTCGGGGGCGCCGTCGAACCAGTAGATCCGCAGCAGGGGCTGCTGGGTGTCGGACTCGGCGCGTTCGCGCAGCCCCTGGATGAGGGCGGCGTGGTCGACGGTGATCCGGGACCGGGAGGGTTCCCCGGCGAGCAGGCTGGCGGCGGCCCCCAGCAGATACCCGGCGTCCACCAGGACGATGCAGCGGTCCACGCGACTCACCCTCTTCCCGGGAGGTTTGCTTCGGGCTTCCTTCGAGTCTGCCCGACCGCGCGGGGGTTAACGGGCCGAACTCGATCTTCGGCGTGGCGTTTCGGGGCATCGGACCCGTGGCGCGCCATGCCTCACGCCCCGACAACCACTGTCACAGACGGTAATTATCCGAAATGCGTTCTTTATCAGCCTATGTGAATCTGATCCCGGCCCTGGCCCCTAGTCCCCACAGGAGGCAGATCACCATGGCCAAGAACAAGAAGCAGGACCGGAAGCAGCCGCAGTCCGAGCGTGCACAGCAGCAGGCGCAGCACTCCTCGATGGAGGCGCAGACCGAGCAGCACATGCCGCAGGCGACTCCCGCCGACATGGCACGCAAGGGCAAGCAGAAGCGCTTCGGCCACAACTGACATCTGAATGACGGGCTTTGCAGCCCAGGCACACGAAGAGGGGCGCACCCCGCGCGCGGGGTGCGCCCCCCTCGCACCCCCCCGCCCAACCAG
>NZ_JBYIVZ010000024.1:0-147570 GCF_057710365.1 Streptomyces sp. bgisy027 | reverse complement strand
CGACGAGCGCATCTCGCACTCCGGCAAGCTGGCCGTCGCGGTCAGCAACGGCTCCGGTGCCCGGCTCAAGGAGCGGCTCGCTCCCGCGCTGCCCGGGGCCACCTGGTACGAGGTCGGCGGCGGCACCCTCGACGACGCGGTCCGGCTGGCCGGCGACATAAGGGCCGGTCACTACGACGCCGTCGTCGGGCTCGGCGGCGGCAAGATCATCGACTGCGCCAAGTTCGCCGCGGCACGCGTCGGCCTGCCGCTGGTCGCCGTACCGACGAACCTGGCGCACGACGGCCTGTGCTCGCCGGTCGCCACCCTCGACAACGACGCCGGGCGCGGCTCCTACGGCGTGCCGAACCCGATCGCCGTCGTCATCGACCTCGATGTCATCCGCGACGCCCCCGTGCGCTTCGTGCGGGCCGGCATCGGTGACGCCGTCTCGAACGTCTCCGCGATCGCGGACTGGGAGCTGGCCAACCGGGTCAAGGGCGAGAAGATCGACGGCCTCGCCGCCGCGATCGCCCGGCAGGCCGGCGAAGCCGTGCTGCGCCACCCCGGCGGCATCGGGGACACCGACTTCCTCCAGGTGCTGGCCGAGGCACTGGTGCTCAGCGGTATCGCCATGTCGGTGTCGGGCGACTCCCGTCCGTCCTCCGGCGCGTGCCACGAGATCAACCACGCCTTCGACCTGCTGTACCCGCGGCGCGCCGCCGCCCACGGCGAGCAGTGCGGGCTCGGCGCGGCCTTCGCGATGTACCTGCGCGGAGCCCACGAGGAGTCGGCCCACATGGCCGAGGTGCTGCGCCGGCACGGTCTGCCGGTCCTGCCGGAGGAGATCGGCTTCTCGGACGACGAGTTCGTCCGCGCGGTGGAGTTCGCTCCGCAGACCCGGCCCGGCCGCTACACGATCCTCGAACACCTCGACCTGACAACCGACCAGATCAAGGACATCTACGCCGACTATGTCAAGGCCATCGGTAGCTGAACTCCGCCCCGTCGTTCATCCCGCGGGGGTGAAGGACCGGCGCAGCGGTGAGCACTGGATGGGACGCCTCTACATGCGCGAGGTGTCCCTGCGGGTCGACCGCTACCTGGTGAACACCAGGGTCACTCCCAATCAGCTCACGTACCTGATGACCGTCTTCGGTGTACTCGCGGCCCCGGCGCTCCTGGTGCCGGGGATCCCGGGGGCCGTGCTGGGCGTGGTGTGCGTCCAGATGTATCTGCTCCTCGACTGCGTCGACGGCGAGATCGCGCGCTGGAAGAAGCAGTACTCCCTGGGCGGCGTCTACCTCGACCGCGTCGGCGCCTACCTCACCGACGCCGCCGTGCTGGTCGGCTTCGGCCTGCGCGCCGCCGACCTGTGGGGCAGCGGCCGTATCGACTGGCTGTGGGCCTTCCTCGGCACGCTGGCCGCGCTCGGCGCCATCCTGATCAAGGCCGAGACCGACCTCGTCGGCGTCGCCCGCCACCAGGCCGGCAAGCCGCCGGTCCAGGAGTCGGCGTCCGAGATGCGCTCCTCCGGCATGGCGATGGCCCGCAAGGCCGCCGCCCTGCTGAAGTTCCACCGCCTGATCCTCGGTATCGAGGCCTCGCTGCTCATCCTGGTCCTGGCGATCGCCGACCAGATCCGCGGCGACCTGTTCTTCACCCGGCTCGGTGTCGCCGTGCTCGCCGGCATCGCGCTGCTGCAGACCCTGCTGCACCTCGTGTCCGTCCTCGCCTCCAGCAGGCTGAAGTGAACGGCATGAAGGTCGGCGCGGTGATCATCACCATGGGCAACCGCCCCGACGAGCTGCGCGCCCTGCTCGACTCGGTCGCCAAGCAGGACGGCGACGCGGTCGAGGTCGTCGTGGTCGGCAACGGCTCCCCGGTGCCCGACGTCCCCGAGGGCGTACGCACCATCGAGCTGCCGGAGAACCTCGGCATCCCCGGCGGCCGCAACGTCGGTATCGAGGCCTTCGGGCCGAGCGGCCGTGACGTCGACATATTGCTCTTCCTCGACGACGACGGCCTCCTCGCCCACCACGACACCGCCGAGCTGTGCCGCGAGGCCTTCTCGGTCGACCCGAGGCTCGGCATCGTCAGCTTCCGCATCGCCGACCCCGGGACGGGCGTCACCCAGCGCCGCCACGTCCCCCGGCTGCGCGCCTCCGACCCGATGCGCTCCTCCCGGGTCACCACCTTCCTCGGCGGCGCCAACGCCGTGCGCACCCAGGTCTTCGCCGAGGTCGGCGGGCTTCCGGACGAATTCTTCTACGCCCACGAGGAAACCGACCTGGCATGGCGGGCCCTCGACGCGGGCTGGATGATCGACTACCGGTCCGACATGGTGCTGTACCACCCGACGACCGCGCCCTCGCGGCACGCGGTCTACCACCGCATGGTCGCCCGCAACCGCGTCTGGCTGGCCCGCCGCAACCTCCCCGCCCCCCTTGTCCCGGTCTATCTCGGCGTCTGGCTGCTTCTCACCCTGGCCCGGCGCCCCTCCCGCCCCGCTCTGCGAGCATGGTTCGGCGGATTCCGGGAAGGCTGGACCACTTCGTGCGGTCCCCGCAGGCCCATGAAGTGGCGTACGGTGTGGCGGCTGACTCGACTGGGCCGGCCTCCCGTCATCTGACAGGCTCGACCCTGAGAGCGACCGGGCCCGAGGGCCCAACGTTCATGCCAGACCCGCACAGTCTGCGCATCTCGAAGACGAAAGTTTCAACTGGTGAGTGAGACAACGCAGGACGGCTCGGTCGCGGTGAGCGCACCGCCGTCGCCCGACGAGGGACTCACGGCGTCCCAGCTGGCCGCCAAGTACGGGCTCGCTGTGAGCGGCGCCCGGCCCTCGCTGTTCGAGTACGTCCGCCAGCTCCGGGACCGGCGGCACTTCATCCTCGCGTTCTCGCGGGCGAAGCTGACCGCCCAGTACAGCCAGGCGAAGCTCGGCCAGCTCTGGCAGGTGGCCACCCCGCTGCTGAACGCGGCCGTGTACTTCTTCATCTTCGGCCTGATCCTCCAGGCCGACCGCGGCATGTCGCGCGAGGTGTACATCCCGTTCCTGGTCACGGGCGTCTTCGTGTTCACCTTCACCCAGAGCTCGGTGATGGCGGGCGTCCGCGCGATCTCCGGGAACCTCGGCCTCGTGCGCGCCCTGCACTTCCCGCGTGCCTCGCTGCCCATCTCCTTCGCGCTCCAGCAGCTCCAGCAGCTGCTGTTCTCGATGATCGTGCTGTTCGCCGTGGCGGTCGGCTTCGGCAGCTACCCCAAGTTGAGCTGGGTGCTGATCCTGCCGGTGCTGGCCCTCCAGTTCCTGTTCAACACCGGCCTCGCCCTGATCATGGCCCGTGCCGGTGCGAAGACCCCGGACCTGGCCCAGCTGATGCCGTTCGTGATGCGTACGTGGATGTACGCGTCCGGCGTGATGTTCTCCATCCCGATCATGCTCAAGGACAAGCCGGACTGGATCGCCACGGTCCTTCAGTGGAACCCGGCCGCGGTCTACATGGACCTGATCCGCTTCGCCCTGATCGACGGCTACGGCTCCTCGAACCTGCCCGACCACGTCTGGGCGGCGGCGGTCGGCTGGGCCGTGCTGTTCGCGGTCGGCGGCTTCGTGTACTTCTGGAAGGCGGAGGAGAGGTACGGCCGTGGCTGAGCAGAGGACGGATGCGCACATCCCCACCGTCATCGCGGACGAGCTCCACATCGTCTACCGCGTCAACGGTGCCAAGTCCGGCAAGGGCAGCGCCACCGCGGCCCTCAGCCGCATCCTCAAGCGCGGCGAGGAGCGGGGCGTGCGCAAGGTGCACGCCGTCCGAGGCGTCTCCTTCGTCGCCTACCGCGGCGAGGCCATCGGCCTGATCGGCTCCAACGGCTCCGGCAAGTCCACCCTGCTGCGCGCCATCGCCGGCCTGCTCCCGCCCGAGAAGGGCAAGGTCTACACCGACGGCCAGCCCTCCCTGCTCGGTGTGAACGCGGCCCTGATGAACGACCTCACCGGCGAGCGCAACGTCATATTGGGCGGGCTCGCCATGGGCATGACCCGCGAGCAGATCAAGGAGCGCTACCAGGGGATCGTCGACTTCTCCGGCATCAACGAGAAGGGCGACTTCATCACCCTGCCCATGCGCACCTACTCGTCCGGCATGGCGGCCCGGCTGCGCTTCTCCATCGCGGCGGCCAAGGACCACGACGTCCTCATGATCGACGAGGCGCTGGCCACCGGCGACCGCAAGTTCCAGAAGCGCTCCGAGGACCGCATCCGTGAGCTGCGCAAGGAAGCCGGCACGGTGTTCCTGGTCAGCCACAACAACAAGTCCATCCGCGACACCTGCAACCGCGTGCTGTGGCTGGAACGCGGCGAGCTGCGCATGGACGGACCGACGGACGAGGTCCTCAAGGAGTACGAGAAGTTCACGGGCAAGTAGTCCACCCGGACATGGGCCGTGCGGCCCAGCAAGCTTCCCGGGGCCCCGCCGGAACTGCACCGGCGGGGCCTGCGTCTGCAAAGGAAACGTCAACTCCGGCTGGCGCCAGGAATCTTGACGCCAATCGGTGTGTTGTTGTGATGTGCAGGACACCCCCAGGGGCCACGCTGCGTTGTACAACGTAAGCTGTAGCGGTACCGAAACGCGGCAAGTGGGGCGATAAGGCGCGACACCCCTCTCTCCGGGCTGCGGCGCGGGCAGCCGGGCGGCGTGTCCGAAATAGTGTGCATTGGGTCAGCGGTGTAGAACGGGAGATGTGACGGCAATGGCTACGGAAACTCCCCAGCTCAACGCACCCGCCTGCGCCGTCCCCGCCCAGGGCAGTCCACGGTGAAGGCAACCGGCGCGCGCCCTGAGGACCCGGCGCGCGGCACGCTCGACAAGGCCGCCGCGGAGAACTTCCCCGTGGCGCCGTTCTTCCTGCCCAGGGCCTGGCGCGACGACCTGATGGCCGTCTACGGCTTCGCCCGCCTCGTCGACGACATCGGCGACGGCGATCTCGCCCCCGGCGGTGCCGATGCCCGTCTGCTCGGCGTGTCGCCCGAGTCGGCCGAGGACCGTCTTGTCCTGCTGGACGCCTTCGAGGCCGACCTGCGCCGCGTCTTCGACGGCACCCCCGGCCACCCCCTGCTGCGCCGCCTCCAGCCGACGGTCCGCCGCTGCTCGCTGACCCCCGAGCCCTTTCTCGGCCTGATCGCCGCGAACCGCCAGGACCAGCTCGTCGGACGCTACGAGACCTACGACGATCTCCTTGCCTACTGCGAACTGTCCGCCAACCCCGTCGGCCGACTCGTGCTCGCCGTCACCGGCACGGCGACGCCCGAGCGGATCCGCCGCTCCGACGCGGTGTGCACGGCACTCCAGATCGTCGAGCACCTCCAGGACGTCGCCGAGGACCTCGGCCGTGACCGGATCTATCTGCCCGCGGCGGACATGAAACGCTTTCACGTCGACGGGACCGATCTCGGGGCGAAAACGGCGGGCGCATCGGTGCGCGCACTGGTTGCATACGAAGCCGAACGTGCCCGGAACCTCCTGAATGAAGGCACCCCCCTGGTGGGTAGCGTCCACGGCAGGCTCAAGCTGCTGCTGGCGGGTTTCGTGGCGGGGGGAAGGGCGGCGATCGGCGCGATCGCCGCCGCCGAATACGACGTACTGCCGGGCCCGCCCAAGGCCAGCAAGCTCCGACTGCTGCGCGAGGTGGGCGTGACTCTGCGAGGAGAGGGGTGATCCGGACCGTGGAGTCTGCACCACACGCGTCCGCACCGGTACTCGCCGCCTACAGCTACTGCGAGGCCGTCACCGGACAGCAGGCACGGAACTTCGCCTACGGCATCCGGCTGCTGCCCACGCCCAAGCGGCGGGCGATGTCGGCGCTGTACGCGTTCTCGCGCCGTGTCGACGACATCGGCGACGGTGCCCTGAGCGGCGACGTCAAGATCGCCAGGCTGGAGGGCACCCGGGAGCTGCTGACCCGGATCCGCGACCACGAGGTCGACGAGGACGACACCGACCCCGTGGCCGTCGCGCTCGCCCACGCGGCCGACGCCTTCCCGATCCCGCTCGGCGGACTGGACGAGCTGATCGACGGCGTCCTGATGGACGTGCGCGGCGAGGCCTACGAGACCTGGGACGACCTGAAGGTCTACTGCCGCTGCGTGGCGGGCGCCATCGGCCGTCTGTCGCTCGGCGTGTTCGGCACCGAACCGGCGGCCCGCGGCGTCGAGCGCGCGTCCGAGTACGCGGACACGCTCGGCCTGGCGCTGCAACTGACCAACATCCTGCGCGACGTCCGCGAGGACGCCGAAGGAGGGCGCACCTATCTGCCCTCCGACGACCTCGCCAAATTCGGCTGCTCGGCCGGCTTCAGCGGGCCGACTCCGCCGGAGGGCTCCGACTTCGCGGGCCTCGTGCACTTCGAAGTGCGACGGGCCCGCGCCCTTTTCGCCGAGGGCTACCGGCTGCTCCCCATGCTCGACCGGCGCAGCGGCGCGTGCGTCGCCGCCATGGCCGGCATCTACCGCCGCCTCCTGGATCGCATCGAGCGCGACCCGGAGGCCGTGCTGCGCGGCCGGGTCTCCCTGCCCGGGCGCGAGAAGGCGTACGTCGCCGTGCGCGGTCTGTCCGGTCTGGACGCCCGGCATGTCACCCGAACCGTCAGGAGGCGCGCCTGATGGACATTTCGGCCCAAGGTGATGCCGCCGGGGAAAAGCGGCAGGCAACCCTCCGCCGCCATGCGGCGTCCCTGACTGAGACGGCCGGCGGTACACCGTTGAACCATCGGCGCGGCGGTCGCCCAGGGGAGGGTGCACGATGACCGACGGCACGCGGCCGCACGAGTCGCTCGCGGACATCCCGGGACGCACCGGGAGGGACGCCGTCGTGATCGGCGGCGGGCTCGCCGGCATCACCGCCGCGCTCGCGCTCGCCGACGCGGGCGTCCGCGTCACCCTCGTCGAGGGCAGGCCGAGGCTGGGCGGCCTGGCCTTCTCCTTTCAACGCGGCGATCTGACCGTCGACAACGGACAGCATGTCTACCTGCGCTGCTGCACCGCCTACCGCTGGTTCCTCGACCGGATCGAGGGGACGGCGCTGGCGCCGCTCCAGGACCGGCTCGACGTGCCCGTGGTCGACGTCGACAAGCCCGAGGGCCGACGGCTCGGCAGACTGCGGCGCGACGCGCTGCCCGTGCCCCTGCACCTGGGCCGGAGCCTGGCGACATATCCGCATCTCTCCCTCGCCGAACGCGCCGGGGTCGGGCGTGCCGCGCTCGCGCTCAAGGGGCTCGACCTCGCCGATCCGACCCTGGACACCCAGGACTTCGGCAGCTGGCTGACCGCGCACGGTCAGTCGGCGCGTGCCGTCGAGGCCCTGTGGGACCTGGTCGGGGTCGCCACTCTCAACGCGGTCGCGGGCGACGCCTCCCTGGGGCTCGCCGCGATGGTGTTCAAGACCGGTCTGCTGTCCGACCCGGGCGCCGCCGACATCGGATGGGCGCGCGTCCCGCTGGGCGAACTGCATGACCGGCTGGCCCGCAAGGCGCTCGACACCGCGGGCGTCCGTACCGAGGTCCGTACACGCGTCACCTCCATCTCCTCTGACGAGAACGGACGTTGGAGCGTTCAGGTTCCCGGCGAGACACTCCAGGCGGACGCGGTCGTGCTCGCCGTGGCCCAGCGCGAGGCGTACGACCTGCTGCCCGGCGGTGCCCTCGACGCCCCCGAACAGCTCCTGGAGATCGGCACCGCGCCGATCCTCAACGTCCATGTCGTCTACGAACGCAAGGTGCTGAGCACGCCGTTCCTCACGGCCCTCGGCAGCCCCCTGCAGTGGGTGTTCGACCGAACCGACGCCTCCGGGCTCAAGGACGGCCAGTACCTCGCCGTCTCCCAGTCGGCCGCCCGGGACGAGATCGACGAACCCGTGGCCACCCTGCGCGAGCGGTATCTGCCGGAGCTGGAGCGGCTGTTGCCCAGGGCGCGCGGCGCCCGGGTGCAGGACTTCTTCGTGACCAGGGAGCGCACGGCGACGTTCGCCCCCACCCCCGGCGTCGGGCGGCTGCGGCCCGGCGCCCGCACCAAGGCATCCGGCCTGTACCTGGCCGGCGCGTGGACCGCCACAGGGTGGCCCGCGACCATGGAGAGTGCGGTCCGCAGCGGCGTGAGCGCGGTCGAAGCCGCGCTGAGCGCTCTGGGCCGGCCTCGCCCCAGCCACCTCTTCGACGTCGAGGAGGCGGCGTGATGCTGAACGAGCACTCGGCGGCAGGCCCCCGCACCCCCCGTAGCGCGACAAGAGGAGAGAACGTGCCCACTGTGCCCCCGGCCGAGAAGGCCGCTGAAGAGACCGCGGTGTCGGTGACCGCGCTCCTGGAGCGCGGTAGGACCCTGACCACACCGGTCCTGCGGGCGGCCGTCGACCGCCTGGCTCCTCCCATGGACACCGTCTCCGCCTACCACTTCGGCTGGATCGACGCCGACGGCAGGCCCACGGCCGGCGACGGCGGCAAGGCCGTACGCCCGGCCCTCGCCCTGCTCTCCGCCGAGGTCACCGGCGCCGCGCCCGAGGTCGGCATCCCCGGCGCCGTCGCCGTGGAACTGGTCCACAACTTCTCCCTGCTGCACGACGACCTGATGGACGGCGACGAGCAGCGCCGCCACCGCGACACGGTCTGGAAGGTGCACGGCCCCGCCCAGGCCATCCTCGTCGGCGACGCCATGTTCGCGCTGGCCAACGAGGTGCTGCTGGAACTCGGCACCGTCGAGGCCGGCCGCGCCACCCGCCGCCTGACCACCGCCACCCGCGCCCTGATCGACGGTCAGGCCCAGGACATCTCCTACGAGCACCGCGACCGCGTCGGCGTCGAGGAGTGCCTGGAGATGGAGGGCAACAAGACCGGCGCCCTGCTCGCCAGCGCCAGCTCCATCGGCGCGGTGCTCGCCGGCGCGGACGACCGCACCGCCGACATCCTGGATAAGTACGGCTACCACCTGGGGCTCGCCTTCCAGGCCGTCGACGACCTCCTCGGCATCTGGGGCGACCCGGTCTCCACCGGCAAGCAGACCTGGAGCGACCTGCGCCAGCGCAAGAAGTCCCTGCCGGTCGTGGCCGCGCTCGCGGCGGGCGGCCCCGCCTCCGAGCGGCTCGGCGAGATCCTCGCCGCGGACGCCAAGAGCAGCGACTTCGAGAACTTCTCCGAGGAGGAGTTCGCCGCCCGCGCCGCCCTCATCGAGGAGGCGGGCGGCCGTGAGTGGACCGCCGCGGAGGCGCGCCGCCAGCACACGGTCGCCGTCGAGGCCCTGGACGCCGTCGACATGCCCGACCGGGTGCGGGCGCAGTTGACGGCGCTCGCCGACTTCGTCGTCGTACGAAAGAGATGATCACCACCGGGCGAAAAGAGATGATCAGTATCGGTCGAATAGCCCTCGCGTAGTCGCCGGCCGGTGTCGCTGGAAGAAGCGCACCGGCCGACGGCGGACCCACAGCAGACGCACTACCTGTAGCACTGCACGAAGGGGAAGCCATGACAGCGACGACCGACGGAAGCACCGGGGCGCGGCCGCCCCGGGCAGCCGCGGCCAGCGACACCGACAGTGAGAACCCCGCGGCGGCCGGGGTGCACGAAGCCGCCGAGGGCGCGGTCCGGCGCGCCACCGACTTCCTGCTGGCGAAGCAGGACGCCCAGGGCTGGTGGAAGGGCGACCTCGAGACGAACGTCACCATGGACGCCGAGGACCTTCTGCTCCGTCAGTTCCTCGGCATCCGCGACGAGAAGACCACACGGGCGGCCGCGCTCTTCATCCGGGGCGAGCAGCGCGAGGACGGCACCTGGGGCACCTTCTACGGCGCGCCGGGCGAGCTCTCCACCACCATCGAGGCGTACGTCGCCCTCCGTCTGGCCGGCGACGCGCCGGACGCCCCGCACATGGCACGGGCCTCCGCCTGGATCCGCGAGCAGGGCGGCATCGCCGCGGCCCGGGTCTTCACCCGGATCTGGCTGGCGCTGTTCGGCTGGTGGAAGTGGGAGGACCTGCCCGAACTCCCGCCGGAGCTCATCTACTTCCCCAAGTGGGTCCCGCTCAACATCTACGACTTCGGCTGCTGGGCCCGGCAGACCATCGTCCCGCTGACGATCGTCTCCGCGAAGCGCCCGGTACGGCCCGCGCCCTTCCCCCTCGACGAACTGCACACCGACCCCGCCGAGCCCAATCCGTCCAAGCCCCTTGCCCCGGCAGCGAGTTGGGACGGCGCCTTCCAGCGGCTCGACAGGGCCCTGCACCAGCTGCGCAAGGTCGCCCCGCGCAGACTGCGCAGAGCCGCCATGAACACCGCGGCCCGCTGGATCATCGAGCGGCAGGAGAACGACGGCTGCTGGGGCGGCATCCAGCCCCCGGCGGTGTACTCGATCATCGCCCTGCATCTGCTCGGCTACGACCTCCAGCACCCGGTGATGCGCGAGGGGCTCGCCTCCCTGGACCGTTTCGCCGTCTGGCGCGAGGACGGGGCCCGGATGATCGAGGCCTGCCAGTCACCGGTCTGGGACACCTGCCTGGCCACCATCGCGCTGGTGGACGCCGGCGTACCCGCCGATCACCCGCAGCTGGTCAGGGCCGCCGACTGGATGCTGGGCGAGGAGATCGTCCGGCCCGGCGACTGGGCGGTCAAGCGGCCGGAACTGCCGCCGGGCGGCTGGGCGTTCGAGTTCCACAACGACAACTACCCCGACATCGACGACACCGCCGAGGTGGTGCTCGCGCTGCGCCGGGTGCGGCACCACGACCCGGAGCGGCTGGAGAAGGCGATCGGCCGCGGGGTGCGCTGGAACCTCGGGATGCAGTCGCGCAACGGGGCATGGGGCGCCTTCGACGTCGACAACACCAGCCCGTTCCCCAACCGGCTGCCGTTCTGCGACTTCGGCGAGGTCATCGACCCGCCGTCGGCGGACGTCACCGCGCACGTCGTCGAGATGCTCGCGGTCGAGGGCCTGGCCCACGACCCGCGCACCCGGCGCGGCATCCGATGGCTGCTCGCCGAGCAGGAACCGGACGGCTCGTGGTTCGGCCGCTGGGGCGTGAACTACGTCTACGGCACCGGATCCGTCGTACCCGCCCTGGTGGCCGCCGGCATGCCGGGCTCGCACCCCGCCATCCGGCGCGCCGTCACCTGGCTGGAGTCAGTCCAGAACGACGACGGCGGCTGGGGCGAGGACCTGCGCTCCTACAAGTACGTCAAGGAGTGGAGCGGCAAGGGCGCCTCGACGGCGTCGCAGACCGGGTGGGCGCTGATGGCGCTGCTGGCCGCGGGGGAGAGGGACTCCAAGGCCGTCGAGCGCGGCGTCGGGTGGCTCGCCGCCACCCAGTTGGCGGACGGCTCCTGGGACGAGCCGTACTTCACCGGCACCGGGTTCCCCTGGGACTTCTCCATCAACTACCACCTCTACCGGCAGGTCTTCCCGCTCACGGCGCTAGGCCGGTACGTGCACGGGGAGCCCTTCACCGAGCGGAGCGGGGGGCCCAGCAGGCCGCTCGCCGCGGCTGAGGGGAGCTGATGAGCCCACAGCCCGCCCCGGTCCCGCTGCTGATCGCCTGCGCGCTCGGCATCGAGCAGTTCGCCCTGCGCGCCGGTGAGCGCGGCGGCGCCGGCGGGCCGGTCACCGTGCTCCGTACGGGCATGGGTCCCCGGGCGGCGGAACGCTCCGTCACCCGGGTGCTCGCCGACCCGGCCCTCGCCGGGGCCGCGGTCCTCGCCACCGGCTTCTGCGCGGGGCTCGCCCCCGGGATGCACCCCGGGGATCTGGTGGTCGCCGAGGAAACGCGGGATCCGGCGGGAACCGTTCCGTGCGTGGGAACCGACCTACTCGTCAAAGAACTCGTGCGGACCGTCCCGGGCCGCACCGTCCACACCGGACCGCTCACCGGCTCGGACCATGTCGTCCGAGGTCAGGAACGGTCCGACCTGCTCACGACCGGCGCAATCGCGGTCGACATGGAGTCGGCTGCGACGCTGCTGAGCGCCGTCCGCACGGGCGAGCGCCCGGTTGCGGCCGTCCGGGTGGTCGTGGACGCTCCAGAACATGAACTCGTCCGGATCGGCACGTTGCGCGGTGGAATATCGGCTTTCCGCGTCCTTCGTACCGTTCTACCCGCATTCTATGAATGGCACCGTTCTTTGCTGCTCCCCAGGAGGTGAGCCAGATGGCCATGCCGCTGCGTCAGTCCATCAAGGTCGCTACTTACTTGGCCGAACAGAAGCTCCGCAGGCGTGACAAGTTCCCGCTGATCGTCGAGCTGGAGCCGCTGTTCGCCTGCAACCTCAAATGCGAGGGCTGCGGCAAGATCCAGCACCCGGCCGGGGTCCTGAAGCAGCGCATGCCGGTGGCCCAGGCCGTGGGGGCGGTGCTCGAGTCCGGCGCGCCCATGGTGTCCATCGCCGGCGGCGAGCCGCTGATGCATCCGCAGATCGACGAGATCGTGCGGCAGCTGGTGGCCAAGCGGAAGTACGTCTTCCTGTGCACCAACGCCATGCTGCTGCGCAAGAAGATGGACAAGTTCACCCCCTCGCCCTACTTCGCCTTCGCCGTCCACATCGACGGCCTGCGCGAGCGCCATGACGAGTCGGTGGCCAAGGAGGGCGTGTTCGACGAGGCGGTGGAGGCGATCAAGGAGGCCAAGCGGCGCGGCTTCCGGGTCACCACCAACTCCACCTTCTTCAACACCGACACCCCGCAGACCATCATCGAGGTGCTGAACTTCCTCAACGACGACCTCAAGGTCGACGAGATGATGATCTCGCCCGCCTACGCCTACGAGAAGGCCCCCGACCAGGAGCACTTCCTCGGCGTCGAGCAGACCCGCGAGCTGTTCAAGAAGGCCTTCGCGGGCGGCAACCGCAGGAAGTGGCGGCTGAACCACTCGCCGCTGTTCCTCGACTTCCTCGAGGGCAAGGTCGACTTCCCGTGCACCGCGTGGGCCATCCCGAACTACTCCCTGTTCGGCTGGCAGCGCCCCTGCTACCTGATGAGCGACGGGTACGTGCCGACGTACCGGGAACTCATCGAGGACACCGACTGGGACAAGTACGGACGCGGCAAGGACCCGCGCTGCGCCAACTGCATGGCGCACTGCGGCTACGAGCCCACCGCCGTCCTCGCCACCATGGGTTCGCTCAAGGAGTCGCTGCGCGCCATGCGCGAGACGGTCTCCGGGAACCGGGAGTGACGCCATGACCGCCATCTCCTTGGGCGTCCCCGAGGTACCGGTCCGGCCGGTCGCCGAGCGACGTGTGTCCCGGCAGATCCAGGTCGGCCCGGTGGCGGTCGGGGGCGGCGCCCCGGTGTCGGTGCAGTCGATGACGACGACCCGGACATCCGACATCGGCGCCACCCTGCAGCAGATCGCCGAGCTGACGGCGTCCGGCTGCCAGATCGTGCGCGTGGCCTGCCCGACGCAGGACGACGCGGACGCCCTCGCGACCATCGCACGCAAGTCCCAGATCCCGGTGATCGCGGACATCCACTTCCAGCCGAAGTACGTGTTCGCCGCGATCGAGGCCGGCTGTGCGGCCGTACGTGTCAACCCGGGGAACATCAAGCAGTTCGACGACAAGGTCAAGGAGATCGCGCGGGCCGCCAGGGACCACGGCACGCCGATCCGGATCGGCGTCAACGCCGGGTCGCTGGACCGGCGGCTGCTCCAGAAGTACGGCAAGGCCACCCCGGAGGCGCTCGTGGAGAGCGCGCTGTGGGAGGCGTCGCTGTTCGAGGAGCACGACTTCCGGGACATCAAGATCTCGGTGAAGCACAACGACCCGGTCGTGATGATCGAGGCGTACAAGCAGCTCGCGGCCCAGTGCGACTACCCGCTGCACCTCGGGGTCACCGAGGCCGGGCCCGCCTTCCAGGGCACGATCAAGTCGGCGGTCGCCTTCGGCGCGCTGCTGTCGCGGGGCATCGGCGACACGATCCGCGTGTCCCTGAGCGCCCCGCCCGCCGAGGAGGTCAAGGTCGGCATCCAGATCCTGGAGTCGCTGAACCTCAGGCAGCGGCGCCTGGAGATCGTCTCCTGCCCGTCCTGCGGGCGGGCCCAGGTCGACGTCTACAAGCTCGCCGACGAGGTCACGGCCGGCCTGGAAGGCATGGAAGTGCCGTTGCGGGTGGCCGTCATGGGCTGTGTGGTCAACGGCCCCGGCGAGGCGCGGGAGGCCGACCTCGGCGTCGCCTCCGGCAACGGCAAGGGTCAGATCTTCGTGAAGGGCGAGGTCATCAAGACCGTCCCCGAGTCGAAGATCGTCGAGACCCTGATCGAGGAGGCGATGAAGATCGCCGAACAGATGGAGCAGGACGGGGCCGCATCGGGCGCCCCCACCGTCACGGGGAAACCGGCAGTGACAGTGAGTTGAAGCAAGGCACGGACCGAGAGGGGGCCCGAGCGTGACGATTCTGGAGAGCATCCGGGGACCACGCGACCTGAAGGCGCTGTCCGAGGCGGAACTCGGCGAACTGTCCGACGAGATCAGGGAGTTCCTGGTGCACGCGGTCGCCAGGACCGGCGGACACCTCGGGCCCAACCTGGGCGTGGTGGAACTGTCCATCGCGCTCCACCGGGTCTTCGAGTCGCCGGTCGACCGCATCGTCTGGGACACCGGTCACCAGAGCTATGTGCACAAGCTGCTGACGGGACGCCAGGACTTCTCCAAGCTGCGCGGCAAGGGCGGCCTGTCCGGCTACCCCTCGCGCGAGGAGTCCGAGCACGACATCGTCGAGAACAGCCACGCCTCCACGGCGCTCGGCTGGGCCGACGGGCTCGCCAAGGCGCGTTCGGTGCAGGGGGAGAAGGGGCACGTCGTCGCGGTGATCGGCGACGGGGCGCTGACCGGCGGCATGGCCTGGGAGGCGCTGAACAACATCGCGGCGGCCAAGGACCGGCCGCTGATCATCGTCGTCAACGACAACGAGCGGTCGTACGCGCCGACCATCGGGGGTCTCGCCAACCACCTGGCCACCCTGCGCACGACGGACAGCTACGAGCGGGTCCTGGCCTGGGGCAAGGACGTGCTCCAGCGCACGCCCGTCGTCGGCAACACCGTCTACGAGGCCCTGCACGGCGCGAAGAAGGGCTTCAAGGACGCGTTCGCGCCGCAGGGGCTCTTCGAGGACCTGGGGCTGAAGTACGTCGGCCCGATCGACGGGCACGACATCGGGGCCGTCGAGTCCGCGCTGAGGCGGGCGAAACGGTTCCACGGGCCCGTGCTGATCCACTGCCTCACGGAGAAGGGGCGCGGCTACGAACCCGCCCTCGCCCACGAGGAGGACCACTTCCACACCGTCGGCGTGATGGACCCGCTGACCTGCGAGCCGCTCGCGCCGTCGGGCGGGCCGTCCTGGACGTCGGTGTTCGGCGAGGAGATCGTGCGGATCGGCGAGGAGCGGGAGGACGTCGTGGCGATCACGGCGGCCATGCTGCACCCCGTCGGGCTCGGCAGGTTCGCCGAACGGTTCCCGGACCGGGTCTGGGACGTCGGGATCGCCGAGCAGCACGCGGCCGTGTCCGCGGCGGGCCTCGCGACGGGCGGGCTGCACCCGGTCGTCGCCGTCTACGCCACGTTCCTCAACCGTGCCTTCGACCAGCTCCTCATGGACGTCGCGCTGCACCGCTGCGGAGTGACGTTCGTGCTGGACCGGGCCGGTGTCACCGGCGCCGACGGTGCCTCCCACAACGGCATGTGGGACATGTCGATCCTCCAGGTCGTCCCCGGCCTCAGGATCGCCGCGCCGCGCGACGCCGACCAGCTGCGGGCCCAGCTGCGCGAGGCCGTGGCCTGCGACGACGCGCCGACACTCGTACGGTTCCCGAAGGAGTCGGTCGGGCCGTCGATCCCGGCGGTGGACCGGGTGGGCGGGCTGGACGTGCTGCACCGGGGCGCCGGCGAGCCGGACGTCCTGCTCGTCGCCGTGGGTGTGATGGCTCCGGTGTGCCTCCAGGCGGCCGAGCTGCTCCAGGCCCGCGGCATCGACTGCACCGTCGTCGACCCGCGGTGGGTGAAACCCGTCGACCCCGCCCTCGCGCCCCTCGCCGCGCAGCACCGGCTGGTGGCCGTCGTCGAGGACAACAGCCGGTCCTCCGGGGTGGGCTCCGCCGTGGCGCTCGCGCTGGGCGACGCCGACGTCGACGTACCGGTGCGGCGGTTCGGCATCCCGGAGCAGTTCCTCGCGCACGCCAAGCGGGGCGAGGTGCTCGCGGACATCGGCCTTACGCCCGTCGAGATCGCGGGCCGGATCAGCGCGAGCCTGGCCCTCAAGGAGGCCGAGGAGAGCGTGGCTGGCGCGGAGCGGGCCGAGGGAGGTCATGACGGTCGTACCGTCGTGCCGGTCAAGGAGAAAGCCGAATGACGAGCGAGTTCGACCTCGGCCGGCTCCTCGCCGAGCGCGGAGCCGAGCGCTACGAGCTGCACACGAAGTACCTGAACCACCAGCTCCCGCGCATGCTGCACACCATCGGCTTCGACAAGGTCTACGAGCGGGCCGAGGGCGCCCACTTCTGGGACGCCGAGGGCAACGACCACCTGGACATGCTCGCCGGGTTCGGGGTGATGGGCCTGGGGCGCCACCACCCCGTCGTCCGCAGGGCGCTGCACGACGTCCTCGACGCCCAGCTCGCCGACCTCACCCGCTTCGACTGCCAGCCGCTGCCCGGGCTGCTGGCGGAGCGGCTCCTCACCCACAGCCCGCACCTGGAGCGGGTGTTCTTCGGCAACAGCGGGACGGAGGCGGTGGAGACCGCGCTGAAGTTCGCGCGGTTCGTCACCGGCAGGCCGCGGGTGCTGTACTGCGACCACGCCTTCCACGGGCTGACCACGGGCTCCCTGTCCGTCAACGGTGAGTCCGGCTTCCGGGACGGCTTCGCCCCGCTGCTGCCGGACACGGCCCTGCCGCTCGGCGATCTCGACGCCCTGGCCCGGGAGCTGAAGAAGGGCGACGTCGCCGCCCTGATCGTCGAACCGATCCAGGGCAAGGGCGTGCACGAGGCCCCGCCCGGCTATCTGCGGGCCGCCCAGGAGCTGCTGCACAAGCACAAGGCGCTGCTCATCGCCGACGAGGTGCAGACGGGCCTTGGCCGGACCGGAGACTTCTACGCCTACCAGCACGAAGAGGGCGTCGAGCCGGACCTGGTGTGCGTCGCCAAGGCGCTCTCCGGGGGCTATGTGCCGGTGGGGGCCACCCTCGGCAAGGACTGGATCTTCAAGAAGGTCTACTCGTCCATGGACCGGGTGCTCGTGCACTCGGCGAGCTTCGGGTCCAACGCGCAGGCCATGGCGGCCGGGCTCGCCGTGCTGTCCGTCATGGAGAACGAGCAGATCGTCGCGAACGCGCGGGCGACCGGGGAGCAGTTGCGGTCCCGGCTCGCGGCGCTGGTCGGCAAGTACGAGCTGCTCGCCGACGTCCGCGGCCGGGGCCTGATGATCGGCATCGAGTTCGGCCGTCCCGACTCGCTGAAGCTGCGCGGCCGCTGGACCATGCTCCAGGCCGCCCGCAAGGGACTGTTCGCGCAGATGGTCGTCGTCCCGCTGCTGCGCAGGCACCGGATCCTCACCCAGGTCTCCGGCGACCACCTGGAGGTGATCAAGCTGATCCCGCCGCTGATCATCGGCGAGCGGGAGGTGGACCGGTTCGTCGACGCCTTCACCGAGGTGATGGACGACGCGCACAGCGGGGGCGGGCTGATGTGGGACTTCGGCAAGACGTTGATCAAGCAGGCGGTCGCCAACCGGTGACGGCGCGGTAGGCAGGCTGCGGGTCCGGTAGGCACCGTGCGGGCCCGATAGGCACCGTGCGGGCGATAGCACCGTGCGGGTCCGGTTCGCGCTGTGCGGGCCCGGTTGGCACCGTGCGAGACCCGGTTGGCACTGTGCGAGACCCGGTTGGCACTGTGCGGGCCCGGTCGGGCGTTCGGCTCGCGGCCCGTGGCTTTTGCCTCTGAGGCAAGTAATTTGCCGCAGAGGCAAGCCTGCGGCTGAATGGAGAGCATGAGCTCTCCCGAGACCTCGCCCGAGGGCGAGGCGGAAGTGCCGACCGGGGCACTCCCGGTCGTCGCGCCCCAGCTCCGGGCCCTGCGCCGGCGTGCCGCCCTCACCCTGGAGGCCGCCGCCCGCTCCGCCGGGCTGTCACCGGCCCACCTCTCCCGGCTGGAGACCGGGCAACGCCAGCCCTCGCTGCCGATGCTGCTCGCGCTCGCCCGCATCTACGGTACGACGGTTTCCGAGCTGCTCGGCGAGTCGGTCGCCGACCGGGACGCCGTCGTGCGTGCCGCCGACATGGAGCCGACTGCCGCCGGCGGCTGGATGTACTGGCAGACGGGCGCGCCCGGGCGCGGGATGCAGGCCCTGCGCGTCCATGTGCCGCACGGCTCGCAGGGCGACATCGTGCGGGTGCATCCCGGAGAGGAGTGGCTCTACGTCCTCGAAGGGCGGCTGCGGCTGCGCCTCGGGGACACCACGCACCGGCTCGTGCCCGGAGACAGCGCGCACTTCGATTCGCTCACCCCGCACCGCATCGCCGCCCTGGACCCGGGCGGGGTCGAGCTGCTGTTCGTCCACACCCTGTTGCAGAGCCCCACGGCCACCCTGTGCCTGGGCCCCACCCCTGGAGAGACGCCATGAGCGACATGGAGGAGAAGTTCCCGCGTGCCCTGTGGGTGCGGCTCATCATCTACATCGCGGTGGGGCACGTCTTCGCCGCCTTCATCTACTTCCTGTTCGAGGCGGGCGCGAAGTAGGCCGGGCGCGGCCTCAGTCGAGCAGCCGCTCCCGCAGCCGGTCCCTGGACTCGGGGCTCAGTCGCAGGCCCCGCTCCAGATAGGTGTCGACGCCGCCCCACGTCTCCTCGATGGTCTCGAAGGCAGCCGTCAGATACTCGGCCCGCGCGTCGAACAGCGGGCTGAGCAGTTCCATGACCTCGGGCGAGTAGGCGGAGGCGTCGCTGCCGCTGCGCCGCACCTTGTAGCGGCGGTGCTTGGCGTTGGACTCCAGGTAGTCGGTGACGATCGCCTCACGCTCGACGCCGAGGGCCAGCAGGGTCACGGCGATGGACAGACCCGCGCGGTCCTTGCCGGCCGCGCAGTGCATCAGCGCCGGGACGCTGTCCTCGGCGAGCGAGTGCAGCACCTGGGAGTGTTCGCCGGTGCGCTCCTTGATGATCGAACGGTAGGAGACGATCATCCGGTTCGCGCCCTTGCCGTCCGACAGGATCCCGCGCAGTTGGTCGAGGTCGCCGTCCCGGACCATCTTCCAGAACTCCGCGCCGTCCGCCGGGTCGGAGAGCGGCAGGTTGACGTTGCGCACGCCCGGCAGCTCGACGTCCGGCCCCTCGAGCTTCTGGTCGGCCGCGTTGCGGAAGTCGAAGATCGTGTGCAGCCCCAGCGAGCCGAGGAAGTCGGCGTCCTCGTTGGTTGCGTGTGCGAGGTGGCCGCTGCGGAACAGCACTCCGTGCCGCACCCGTCGTCCGTCCACCGTGGGCAGGCCGCCCACATCGCGGAAGTTGCGAACCCCGGCCAGTTCGGGCTCGGTCGACGGGATCTGCTGCGTCACGGGGGCTCCTCCCAGTCAGCCCCGGCGGCGCGGCTCGGCGATGCGGCCGACGGGGTGCGCTCTCGACCATACGACATGGATTCCAGGGCCAAATTGGATTCAGTGCCAATCGGGACGAATGCGGACGGAATTCCGCGACCCGCTCGTGTTGAGGTGGGGGAGTGGGTGGCGCCCTGCAAGGAGGTCCGGCCTCCGGTGCCGCGCGGCGACCTGCACCGGCCGCGGCGCCCCTTCCGGCGCTCCGGTTGCGGGGGTCTGGATCCGGCAGTTGCGTATGAATGCCTTGAAACGGGTGAAATTCACCGAGGGGCCGTACTGGTGCATCACGGACTGCGCGCCGACTTGAAGGGCGACCTCGATGCGGCAGTTATTCGACTCCGTCGCATCTAGGTGTTCTGTCCGAATTGGCACCTTCATTCCAACTCGCCCTGCGATAAAGAAAGCTGGAGCAGTGTCACGTGAGGAGCGTCATAGCCGTGACGGTGCGTCGCCCGTCATGTTCACGTAATTCATGGGCTTTTCAAGGGGCTTTGAGTCGGGCGGCGCCCCCGCATTTCACGCACGGTGACGGCTAATTCCCACAACGGATCAACAGGAACGCATTCGGACGGAACCTCTCACTTGTTCCCATGCGTCTTCCTCGCTTACGTTCACGACCAATCCGGACGGACGCCCAATCCTGCCGCCGCTCGGATTCCGCGCAAACTCACCCGTGCACGGCAGGAGCGGGGGACCCACAGGTAGAACCGCCTGTTCCGGTCTCCGGAACGGCTAGGGGTCAAGTCGCGCCTCGGCGCGGCCGGGCATCTCCAGCCCGCACCCGACAGCTCACCTCGCAGGCGCCGGAGAGGAATTCGTCATGCCCGCGAAGGGTAAGCATCGCCGTCCGAAGTCCCTGCGCTTCACCCGCTCCATTGCCGTCGCCGGAACCGGTGGCGCCGCTCTCGCTCTTCCGCTCATGGGAGCCACCGGCGCCCACGCCGCTCCCTCGCAGTCCGTTGCGGAAAAGGCCGTTCAGTCCCTTCCGATCGCCGGCCAGAAGACCGCCGACAAGAAGTCCGCTCACAAGAAGACGGACGTGCGGACCTATTCGGTGAAGGTCGGCGACTACCTTTCGAAGATCGCCGATGAGCAGAACGTCAGCGGTGGCTGGAAGAAGCTCTACGCCGACAACCGTGAGGCCGTCGGCTCCGACCCGTCGCTGATCCACCCGGGTCTCAAGCTCGCCATCGGCGGCAAGAAGGCCGCGACGACCGCCCCCAAGTCGTCGCCCTCCAAGCCCTCTTCGGCGTCCAAGTCCTCCTCGAAGGACTCGTCCGCCGCGAAGTCCGCCACGCCGAAGAAGGCGCAGAAGGCCACCAAGGCCGCCGGGACCACCAGCACCGTCAACGGCTTCTCCGCCCCGCTGTCCGGCGCCTCCCTCGGCACCGGCTACAAGATCGCGGGCAGCATGTGGTCCAGCGGCTACCACACCGGCGTCGACTTCGCCGCCGCCACCGGCACCCCGCTGAAGGCGGTCGGCGCGGGCACCGTCGTCTCGGCCGGCTGGGGCGGCGCGTACGGCAACCAGGTCGTCATCCAGCTCGCCGACGGCTACTACGCCCAGTACGCCCACCTGTCCTCGCTCTCGGTCTCCAGCGGCCAGACCGTGACCGCGGGCCAGCAGATCGGCCTCTCCGGCGCGACCGGCAACGTCACCGGCCCGCACCTGCACTTCGAGATCCGCACCACGCCGGACTACGGCTCGGACGTGGACCCGGTCGCCTACCTGCGCGCCAAGGGTGTCGCCATCGGCTGACGCGGCCCCACGCCAGAACCACCTGCCTGACACGCGGCCGAAGGCCGGACCTCGATCCCCGGGTCCGGCCTTCGGCATGTTGCGCCCACAACACCCCTGTTCAGAGGCTTATTCCACGTTTGGTGAACACTTTAGGAGTGGCTTATCTCACCGATCGTCAACCCTTTCCTACGGTCGCGTAGGTCACATTCGAAGGTGAATCATGGGTCGATGTGGCAGACGATTCGAAGAGTGACAGCAGCGCAGTGATCGGGTCGTACGTTGCGGTGGGGGACAGCTTCACCGAGGGCGTCGGCGACCCCGGCCCCGACGGCGCGTTCGTCGGCTGGGCCGACCGGTTCGCGGTCCTGCTCGCGGACCGCCGCCCCGAGGGCGACTTCAACTACACGAACCTCGCCGTACGCGGCAAACTGCTCGACCAGATCATCGAGAACCAGCTCCCGAAGGCCGCCGAACTGGCCCCGGACCTGGTCTCGTTCTGTGCGGGCGGCAACGACATCATCCGACCCGGAACCGACCCCGACGAGGTCGCCGAGCGCTTCGAGCGGGCGATCGTCCGGCTCACCTCGGCCGTCGGCACCGTCATGGTGACGACCGGCTTCGACACCCGTGGCGTGCCCGTGCTGAAGCATCTGCGCGGCAAGATCGCCACGTACAACGGACATGTGCGGGCCATCGCCGACCGGTACGGCTGCCCGGTGCTCGACCTGTGGTCCCTCAAGACCGTTCAGGACCGCCGCGCCTGGGACGACGACCGGCTCCACCTGTCCCCCGAGGGGCACACGCGCGTGGCGCTCCGCGCGGGCCAGGTCCTCGGTCTGGAGATCCCCGCCGACCCGGACCAGCCCTGGCCGCCGCTCCCGCCCCGCGGCACCCTCGAGGTCCGCCGGGACGACGTCCACTGGGCCCGCGAGTACCTGGTGCCGTGGATCGGCCGGCGACTGCGCGGCGAGTCGTCGGGCGACCATGTGACGGCCAAGGGCGCGCTGTCCCCGGACGACATCAAGATGCGGATCCGAGCGGTGGCCTGAGGGCGATTCGCGAGCGACCGATACGTCCGGACCGTACCGAGGATTGATCGGTGCGGCCCGGACGTATGTCCTCACACCACATGTGCTCCCGCCACACACAGCCTCACCGGTCCGTCGCGGTCAACGCCTTGCGCTCCAGCCCGAGTTCCTGCGCGAGCGCCTCATCCACCCACTCCTGGGCACGCGTGCGTGAGATCGCGCCCGGGTACGACGTCAGCTGTACGGCGAGCCCGTCGAGCAGGGCCGTCAGGCGCAGCGCCGTGGCGCCGGGGTCCGGACAGCGGAACTCGCCGGCGGCGACGCCCTCGGCGATCACCTCGGTGATGGCCCCCTTCCACTGCCGGTCGAGGTCCCGGGTGACCTCCTGGAGCGCGGGTTCGCGCAGCGCCGCCGCCCAGCCCTCGATCCACAGCCGCCAGCCCTTGGCCTGACCGGTCGGCGCGTACCAGCGCACGGCCGCCCGCAACCGCCGCAGTGCCGTCGTGCGGCGTCCGAGGAGCCGGCGCAGATGGGCCAGGTCCCCTTCGGCCGCATGGCTGAACGCGGCCGCGACCAGCTTTTCCTTGGTGTCGAAGTGATACAGCACCAGCGCGTTGCTCACGCCGAGCACCGAGGCCACGTCGGCGATCCTCACCGCCGCCACGCCCCGCACCTCTATCTGCTCGACGGCGGCGCTCAGCAACTCCTCACGCCGTTCCGCCACGCTCAACCGCACTCTTGCCACGTCGTCACCCTAAAGCCTCGTCAGCGGCCGTTCCCGGGCCAGGTCCCACCGGGCGCCCCCCGCGGCCGCCGGTCACCGGTGCCGGCCGAACCGTTCGGTGATCAACGGAAGCCGGTCCGCCGCGATGGCGTGCGCGGCGGCCCGCGGAGCCGTCCCGTCCGCCTCGGCACGCGCCAGCGTGAGGTCGGTCAGGGCACGCATCGAACGCCGTGTGTGGGCGAACGCCTCGTCCGCGTCCGGACCGATGTCCCCGAACAGCGTCCACCACCACCAGGCATTCGTGCCCGAGTTGACCACGACGTCCGGCAGCACGGTGACGCCCCGCGCGGCCAGCAGTTCCTCCGCGTCGGGCCGTACGGGCATGTTGGCCGCCTCGGCGATCCAACGCGCGGTGACACGGCCCTGGTTCGCGGCGTCGATCACGTACGACACGGCCGCGGGCACCAGCACCTCCGCCTCGGTCGAGAGCCAGGCGTCGCCCGGCAGCTCACGGTCCCCGGGGCGCAGCGCGGCTCGGTCGACGGTGCCGTGGGCGTCGCGTGCCGTGAGCAGGCTCTCGACGTCGAGCCCGGCCGGATTGGCGATCGTGCCCTTGATGTCGGCGACGGCCACGACGGTGAGCCCCGCGCGGGTGAGGAAGCGAGCCGTCGCCCCGCCCATGGTCCCGAGTCCCTGCATGGCGACGCGTGTCCTCCAGTACGGCACACCGGCCCTGTCCAGCGCGGTCAGCACGGACTCCGCGACCCCGCAGCCGCCGACCAGCTCGTCCAGCCCGATGCCGTCGACCTCGACCGTGAACGCCTCCGCGAGCCGCCGCCGGGAACCCACCTCGTCGTCGAGCAGCGGATACACGGCCTGGACCGACGAGACGAGCCCCGCCTCGGCCGCCGCCCGGTCGACCACGTCCTGGGCGAGGCCGAGGTCCTCGCCGGTGGTCCAGAAGCTCTCGATGTACGGCCGCATGCTCCGCAGGTAGCGCACCAGGAGGCCGTACGCCTCCGGGTCCCGGGGATCGCAGTCGATGCCGCCCTTGGCGCCGCCCAGGGGGACGTACCGCGCCTCCGGGTCGTAGTGCAGGGCCTCCTTCATGCTCATGCCCTGCGCGAGACCCGTGACCTCCGCCAGCGTGCAGCCCGGCCGCATCCGCAGCCCGCCACTGGCCACACCGCGCACCAGCCGGTCGATGACCAGGAAGCCCTGACGGCCGGTGATGTGATCGGTCCAGGTCAGGGACAGCAGGGGAGTGGTCGGGGCGGGTGGGGTGGCCATGGGGTCTCCGGGGTCTGGGCCGTCTCCCGGGAGTGGGGTCCGGGGCCTGGGGTGGGCTACCAGGGCACGGCGCGGTGTACTGCTACTGAACGATGAGTCAGTATTGAAGGGGGGTGGGGACATGTCAATGTGGCGGATCGATCTGTGTGGATCCGATGCGGCCCGGTGAGCCGCAGGGGTCACCGGCTCAGTCCCGGCCAGGGGGGATCCGAGGGTGTCGGACGGGCCGCCCATAATGGAACTCCTCACCGAATCCAGCTGGAGGTACCGTGGCCGGTTTCCGATTCCCGAGCTCCGGGCTGCGCGCCCTGCGGCCCGAGGCCTTCGGCGTGGATCCGAGCGGTGAGCGCATGGCGCGTATCCGCAGATCACCGCACTTCAAGGACGGGGTTTTCCAGAACCCGGGAGGCGAGGCGCGCACCAGGCCCTCCGGGTCGATGCTGGAGTTCGCCAAGGTCTTCTTCGACAAGGACTCCCGGCCGCGACGGACCCCGAACGGCACCGTTCCGGTGCACTCGACCACCTATGCGGACCTGGCCAAAGCTCCCGCCACGGGGCTGCGCATTACCTGGATGGGGCACTCCAGCATCCTCGCGGAGATCGACGGCCACCGGGTCCTCTTCGATCCCGTGTGGGGCGAGCGCTGCTCCCCGTTCCCCTTCGCCGGGCCGAAGCGGCTGCACCCCGTACCGCTGCCGCTCGCCGCGCTCGGCCCGGTCGACGTCGTCGTCATCTCGCACGACCACTACGACCACCTCGACATGCCGACGATCAAGGCGCTGGCCGGCACCGACACGGTCTTCGCCGTGCCGCTCGGGGTCGGCGGCCATCTCGAACACTGGGGCGTGTCGGCCGACCGGCTGCGTGAGCTGGACTGGCACGAGGCGACCAAGGTCGGCGGGCTCACCCTGACCGCCACCCCGGCGCGCCACTTCTGCGGACGCGGACTGCGCAACACTCAGCACACGCTCTGGGCGTCCTGGGCCGTCGCCTCCGACGAGCACCGGATCTACCACAGCGGGGACACGGGCTACTTCGAGGGCTTCAAGGACATCGGCGCCGAGCACGGTCCGTTCGACGCCACGATGATCCAGGTCGGCGCCTACTCCGACTTCTGGCCCGACATCCACATGACGCCGGACGAGGGCGTCCGGGCCCACCTCGACCTTCAGGGCGGCGACCCGACCGCGGGCGTCATGCTGCCGATCCACTGGGGGACCTTCAACCTGGCGCCGCACCCGTGGGCGGAGCCGGGCGAGTGGATGATGCGGGCCACCCACAAGGCCGGGGTCACGATGGCGGCGCCGCGCTGCGGCGAGCCCTTCGAACCGGCCTCCTCGGCGCCCGCGACGCCGTGGTGGCGCGAGGTCGCCCAGGCGCCTGCCGAGGGGTGGTCGGCGTGGCCGCCGGTGGCTCCGGCGCCGGACAGTACGCCCGTCTCCTAGCGCGACCGCCGTCGACGAACGACCCATGGGGGCGCGAGTGATCACCACTCGCGCCCCCATGTGGCATTTCACGCGGGGCGCGCAGGAGTGTGCCTGGGCACTTGCGTGACACTGCGCGCCGCTACTGTCGGTGATGCTCTGGGGGTCGGAGTGGTGGGCGTGTGAGGTGCTGAAACGTCCCCACCGGCGCGGTCGGGGGTGGTGAGGGAGACGTCGCCGAGGGGCGGGGCGTGGAAAGTGCCCCGCCCCTCGGCGTTTCCTCGTGACCGCTTCTGATCAGGTCCGATCGTTCGATTGCTCCTTGTGAGGGAACGATGCGACGGGATATCGATCTGCCGTGCGAGGCCTCATACCAGAGCGGGACGCCCGCTGCGGGAGTTTGTCAACTGCCCACCGCACTTGATGCGAAGGCGACTACTGTCAGTGTCCGTCGGGCGACGCGGAGCCGAATTCGTCAGCTCTGTCGACCGACGTCGCCATGGCGCACGCCCCGGGCCGCGCTGACCGCGCGCACCCCCAGGCCCCCGACCGACGGACCAGCACGAGGACCCCGATGTCTCATCTACGCGCCCCGGCCGCACGCGCAGACCGCCGTGAGGGCGGGCGGCACGGGCGCCCGGCCGCCCGCACCGCACCCGCGCTGCCCGAGACCCATATACGGCCCCAACTGCTGCGGCTGGCCGTGCTGCCACCCGTCGCGGTGACCCTCAGCGCCTGCGCGGCCGTCCTGTTCGTGGTCCGCTCCACGGGCGTCCGGCCCAGCCTCACCGTGTGGGCCGTGCTCGCGAGCGCGGTCTCGGTCACCCTCGCCGGCATCCTGATCGCCGCCGTGGCCGCCAACCGCACCGCCAGATCCGTCAACGACCGCATCCGCGCACTCCGCCGCAGCAGCGCACGCGGCGAGGCCGATCTGCGGGCCCTGGTCGAGACGCTGAGACGTGGCGAAACACCGCCGAAGCGCAAGTCCCGCAGCGGTCCGCCCGAGGACGCCGACGACTTCGAACTGCTCGCCGGCGACCTGGCCCGCGCCCACGACGGCGCCGTCACCGCCGTCGTCCAGGCCGCGCAGCTCTCCAGCCAGGCAGGCAGCGAACAGAAGCTGGAGGTCTTCGTCAACCTCGCCCGGCGCCTTCAGTCGCTGGTGCACCGGGAGATCTCCATCCTCGACGAGCTGGAGAACGAGATCGAGGACCCCGACCTGCTCAAGGGCCTCTTCCACGTCGACCACCTCGCCACCCGCATCCGCCGCCACGCGGAGAACCTCGCCGTCCTCGGCGGCGCCGTCTCCCGCCGGCAGTGGAGCAACCCCGTCTCCATGACCGAGGTGCTGCGCTCCGCCATCGCCGAGGTCGAGCAGTACTCACGGGTGAAGCTCGTGCCGCCCATCGACGGCACCCTGCGTGGACACGCCGTCGCCGACGTCATCCACCTGCTGGCCGAACTGGTCGAGAACGCCACCGTGTTCTCCGCCCCGCACACCCAGGTACTGCTCCGGGCCAACCTCGTGACCTCGGGACTCGCCGTCGAGGTCGAGGACCGCGGGCTGGGTATGCCCGTCGGCGAGCAGAACCGCATGAACGCCCTGCTCACCGATCCCGATCAGGTCAACGTCGCCAGCCTGCTGGCGGACGGACGCATCGGCCTGTTCGTCGTCTCGCAGCTCGCGAAGCGCCATGGCATCCATGTGCGCCTCCAGACGAACATCTACGGCGGCGTGCAGGCCGTACTCGTCGTGCCGCAGGGGCTGTTGGGGAACGAACCCGGGGCCCGGGCCGGGGTGGGGCGGGGGCCCGAGGCGCAGCAGGGGGCCATCGCCGGTACGAGCGTGTCGGCGCAGGCTCCCGCGCAGCGTTCGCAGTCCTCGCCGCAGGCGCGTCGGCAGCAAGGGCCCGTGCCGTCTCAGCAGCGTCGGCACGCCGCGACGGCCGGGTCGGGGACAGAGGCCGGGTCGGGGACAGAGGCCGGGTCGGCGTCAGCGGCGTCAAGGGCGTCAGGGGCCTCGTCGGGCGCACCGGAAAACGGTGGGCGGCCAGGCGTGACCGAGGCGTCCCAGACGTCGTCGGCATCGCCCGGCGCACCGCGTCGGCAGGAGCCGCAGGGCGGTGCGAGGGGCGCGGTCCCCGGGGCGAACGGCGCCGGACCGGCACCGCTGCCCGTACGAGGCGCCCAGGGGGAACGGGCCAACCCGGCCGAGGCCGTGCCCGGCATCAGGCCCGACGAACGCCGAAGCGTCGAGGAGAACGCAGGCGCGCTGCCGACCCCGCGTGTCAGCACCGTCCGCGGCACCATGGGCAAGCCCCAACTGCCGCGCCGACGAGCCCAGGAGCACATCGCACCCCAGCTCCGTGGTGGTCCCGCACCACGGCAGGAGTCCGACCACCTCGCCGGGCACGACCCGGGGCTGATGGCCGCCTTCCAACGGGGGATCGGGCTGGCCGAGACGCAGCAGCACATGGAATCGGCGCGCGGGGACGCCGAGGATGTGGATGCGGGGTACATGGGCACGGACCACGTGGGCACGGACCACGTGGGCACCGGCCGCATGAGCACCGACCGTATGGGCCCTAACCACGTGGGCACCGACCACATGGGCACCGACCACGTGGGCACCGACCACATGAGCACGGACCACATGAGCACGGACCACGTGGGCACCGGCCACATGAGCACCGACCGTATGGGCCCTGACCACATGGGCACTGACTACTCGGGTACCGACCACATGGGTACGGGCTATGTGGGCGCAGGGCACATGGATTCGGCGCACACCCCCACCACCCACGGGATCAGACCCGCCTACACCCCTTCACTCCACACGACGTCCGAGACCACGTCACCCACCCCGGAGCCGACCCACCCGGACCCCCTGGTCTCCCAGCCCACCCGACTGGAGTCCGTACGCCCGGCGACCGGCCGTCTGGAGCCGACGAGCCTCGACACGGCTCGGTCCCAGCCCACACGTCCGCGCCCGACGTCCCTGGATGGACTCCACATGGACGTGACCCCCATCACCACTAGGCCCTCCATGGAGGTCTCGCCCATGGACCCGGCACATATGACCGAGCCTCACCCCGGGCCCGCGCCCGGTACCGACCACACCACTTGGCCTGACGGGAGCGCTCCAGCCGGATGACCACGACTGTGACCAGCTCGAAGTCCGCCTGGGAGACCACCCCCAACCCCGGCGCTCCCGCAGACCTTCGTACCTCAAGGAGTCGATCCACCATGGCGAGCGAAGCGCCGACCGCCCATGTCTCCGATCTCGACTGGCTGATGAGCGGCCTCGTGCAGCGCGTACCGCACACGACCAGCGCGGTCCTGCTCTCCTGCGACGGGCTCGTGAAGTCCGTTCACGGCCTTGACCCGGACAGCGCCGACCACATGGCTGCCCTGGCCTCCGGCCTGTACTCCCTCGGCCGCAGCGCCGGCGTCCGCTTCGGCGAGGGTGGCGAGGTCCGTCAGGTCGTCGTGGAACTCGACTCGACCCTGCTCTTCGTGACCACGGCCGGATCCGGCACCTGTCTGGCCGTGCTCGCCGGCCGCGAGGCCGACGCGGCGGTGCTGGGCTACGAGATGGCGATGCTGGTCAAGAGCGTCCGTCCGTACCTGGTCACCGCACCCCGGCAGCACTCCGTCGAACCCTCGGCGCTGAGGCCTTGAACATGACAGCGGCCGGCGACGGGCCCTGGCTCGACGACGCGGCCGGACGGCTGGTGCGCCCTTTCACGGTCAGCAACGGCCGTACCCGGCCCACCGTCGCGCTCGACCTCATCTCGCAGGTGATGGCCACCGGGGCGACCCCCCTCGGCTACCTGGGCCCCGAGCACGAGTTGGCGCTCGACCTGTGCCGTGCTCCCGTCTCGGTCGCCGAGGTGGCAGCCCACCTGAAGCTGCCGGCGGCGGTCACCAAGGTGCTGCTGTCGGACCTCGTCGACTGCGGGGCGCTCACCACCAAGCCCCCCGAGTTCCACCACAACCCGACTGACCGGGCCCTTCTGGAGGCAGTGCTCGATGGACTACGACGACAGCTCTGATCCCTTCCCCACCGCACTGAAGATCTTGGTGGCGGGAGGGTTCGGGGTAGGCAAGACGACCTTCGTGGGCGCGGTCAGCGAGATCGCGCCGCTCAGCACGGAGGAACTGCTCACCACGGTCAGCGCCGCGACCGACAGCCTCGAAGGGGTGGAGAACAAGGTCGAGACCACGGTGGCCATGGACTTCGGCCGCATCACCCTCGATCCGGAACATGTCCTGTACCTGTTCGGCACACCCGGTCAGGAACGGTTCTGGTTCATGTGGGACGAACTCTCGGAAGGCGCGCTCGGCGCGGTGATCCTCGCCGACACCCGGCGCCTGGAAGACTGCTTCGCCGCCGTCGACTTCTTCGAGCAGCGGGGGCTCGGCTTCATCGTCGCGATCAACGAGTTCGACGGCGGCTACCGGTACGACCCGGAGGAGGTCCGTGCCGCCATCGACCTCGACCCGGAGATCCCGATCGTCCGCTGCGACGCCCGGATCTCCAGCTCCGGCGTGCAGACCCTGCTCACCCTGGTGAGGCACCTCATCGCCCACACGCCGGCACCCGCGCCCAGCCATGGCGCCCACATGTGACAGCCACACACACTCGCACGGAGCCGCATATGACGTACGCCCACAGGGACGGAATCCGCCCATGAGCTACGGCCCACCCCACCCGGTCGCTCGACTGCTGCTGACCCCCGAGGACAAGGAGGCCCCCGCCCGCGCCCAGCGGTTGCTCCGGCTGGGACTGGGGGATCATGCCGACCCGGCTCTCGACGTGTTCGCGGATCATCTCGCCGAGCTCACCGGGGCGCCGTACGCCATGGTCAACTTCATCGACGAGAGCCGGCAGTTCTTCGCCGGCCTGCACGCACAGCACCGGGTGACCCTCACACGGGCCGATGATTCCAAGCCTGAGCTCGGGCGCCATATGGAGCGAGACCATGGCTTCTGCCCCCATGTGGTCGTGCGACGCAAGGCGCTGGTCCTGGAGGACGTCTGCGACTATCCGCGGTTCGCCGGGAATCCGATCGTCGACGAGTTCGGCATCCGCTCCTACATGGGCGCGCCACTCATCGACAGCACCGGAATGGCGCTGGGCACCGTGTGTGTCGTGGACGTGGAGCCGCGGCCGTGGGGGAGGGCGGGCCTGGACACCATCAAGGCGACCGCGGTGGACCTGATGTCCCGGCTGGAACGACGGCAGGCCGACGGGCTCCCACTGCTCTGAGGGAGGCTTCGGCGGCATCCGACGGCGGCTTCTGCTGCCGCGTCGGCTTCGGGCCGGCTTGGCGTGCCCCTGACTCCTGGCCGAGGGGTGCCCCTGACCTTCAGCCGACCACGCAGCAGTACAACAGCATGGAACGCCTGCCTCCGCTCTGGAACATCTGCCTCGCGCTGCTGGGTACCCGCTGACCATCGGTCCCGTTCGTTCCTAGTAGCCCCGCCACACGTTGTCGAACGCGGCGTCCTCGATTGCCCGCCGCTGCCGTACGGCTTCCAGTTCCATCACCGCGTTGCCGAGGGCGGCCAGCACCGTCGTGACCCTCTCGTCGGTGAGCTTGTCGTCGACCTCGTCCGAGTCGTCACGGATGCCGGCAGCGGTGCCCAGGGCGGCGAGGACGGGCTCGCCCGAGGTCCAGCGCTCCTCCGCCTGTCGCCGGGCCGCCGAGTCGACCGGTACCGAAGGAGCGGCTCGCAGCGCGAACCGGGGACCCGGTGCCCGGGCCGTGAGCCCCACGCGTTCCAGATCCTCGACATAGGCCGCGGACAGGCCCCGGCCCCGGCGCCACAGCCAGTCCTCGACCGACTCGTACGGTTCCTGGCGTACGAGTGCCGAGGCGGCCTCGTCCAGCAGGCGGTCACCCGTGGGCGCCTGTGCGCTGGGTGTGATGAGGTCGCCGTCCAGGACGAGGGCATGGGCGTCGAGCAGGTCGAACATCTCCGCCGCCGCGAGCGCGAGCGACAGGTCGCCCTGCTCCACTGTGTGGTCCGACGCCATGTCCAGGGTGACTATCGCGAGATCCCGTGCGGTGTTCATGAGCGGCTCCTGGTGAGTCGGCCGAATGCGGGGCGCGGACAACGGGCCCGGGCTCGACGGTCCGGACGTCCTACGCCGATTTTCGCTGTCCTTCGGGCACCGTATGTCGTACTACCACCATGCGGTGCGGGAACCCGGTTCTCAGCAGGGCGGCGGCCGAGGCGGCCGCAAGGACGGCGGAGAGTCCTGCCGGCGCCCACCAGACCGCTCGCCGCTCGCCGGTCGGTGAGGAGCGCAGGACCAGGACCAGGACCAGCGTGATGCTCGCGCAGCTGGTGCGGCAGTGCGCGGACCGCCATGACGAAGACCAGAGCGCTCGCAGCGCCGGCCAGCAGCCGCGGTGCCGCCCACATGGTGGTGCTGTGGGTGGCCGGCACGGCCGCGAGCGTGGCCGTCAGCAGGAGCAGCGAGCCGCGCAGGACGGTGCGCGAGCGTACGAGCACGGGCTGGGCGATGCCCGCCGGCCTCCGGCGCTCCGGCGCACCGGCCAGACAGCCGACGTGGTCGGCCGTGGCCAGGTGCGCGCCGGCACCGGCGGACAGGCCCGCGGGGGCCTGCATCAGAGGCAGGATCGGCCTGTGGGCGAACCGGCCGACGCCCATGCCGTGACAGCCTGCCGACAGCCGGGTCCTCGGGTACCTCGACGTCCGGTTCACGTTCACGGACCGGCCCGAGCTGGACGTCGGGCTCGCGGTACTCGCGACCCGTGTCGAGGACGACTGGTACATCAGCCACTACCAGGTCTCCCGCCTCCAACAGGCGTGGACCGAGGGCTTGAAGGAAAGCTGTGGCGCCGCTTAAGAAATCCTCGATGGACCCGGGCGGCGCCGTACGGCAGATTGCTACGCGAATCCACCCCCCTCCCCGGCTGCGGGCTCCCTGGGTATGCCCGCAGCCGGGACTCGAGCACAGGAGCCGTAGCGTTGAAGGCGCTGGTCAAGGAGAAGGCGGAGCCCGGGCTGTGGCTCGCGGACGTTCCGGAACCGGCCGTCGGACCCGGCGACGTACTGATCAAGGTGCTGCGCACCGGCATCTGCGGCACCGATCTGCACATCAGGTCCTGGGACGGCTGGGCACAGCAGGCGATAAGCACCCCGCTCGTGCTCGGGCACGAGTTCGTCGGCGAGGTCGTGGAGACCGGCCGGGACGTCGCCGACATCAAGCCCGGTGACCGCGTCAGCGGCGAGGGCCACCTGGTCTGCGGCAAGTGCCGCAACTGTCTGGCCGGCCGTCGGCACCTGTGCCGCGCCACCGTCGGCCTCGGTGTCGGACGCGACGGCGCCTTCGCCGAGTACGTCGCCCTGCCCGCCACCAACGTGTGGGTGCACAGGGTGCCAGTCGACCTCGATGTCGCCGCGATCTTCGACCCGTTCGGCAACGCCGTCCACACCGCGCTGTCCTTCCCGCTGGTCGGCGAGGACGTCCTGATCACCGGCGCCGGCCCGATCGGCCTCATGGCGGCGGCCGTGGCCCGGCACGCGGGCGCGCGCCACGTCATGATCACCGATGTGAGCGAGGAGCGGCTGGAGCTGGCCCGCAAGGTCGGCGTGAGCCTCGCCCTGAACGTGGCCGAGGCGACCATCGCCGACGGACAGCGCACGCTCGGTCTGCGTGAGGGCTTCGACATCGGCCTGGAGATGTCCGGCCGCCCCGAAGCCATGCGCGACATGATCGCCAACATGACGCACGGCGGCCGTATAGCCATGCTCGGCCTGCCCGCCCAGGAGTTCCCGGTCGACTGGGCCCGCGTCGTCACCTCGATGATCACCGTCAAGGGCATCTACGGCCGTGAGATGTTCGAGACCTGGTACGCCATGTCCGTGCTGCTCGAAGGCGGCCTCGACCTCGCGCCCGTCATCACCGGCCGGTACGGCTACCGCGACTTCGAGGCGGCGTTCGCCGACGCGGCGAGCGGCCGCGGCGGCAAGGTCATCCTCGACTGGACCGCCTGAGACACCGCCTAAGGCACCGCGTAAGTCACCTGCATTCCTGGGAGCTTTGAGATGTTCGACTCCGTGCGCGACGACCTGCGCGCCACCCTCGACGAGATCCGCGCCGCCGGCCTGCACAAGCCCGAGCGCGTCATCGACACCCCGCAGTCCGCGACCGTCAACGTCAGCGCGGGCGGCCGCCCCGGCGAGGTCCTCAACTTCTGCGCCAACAACTACCTCGGCCTCGCCGACCACCCACAGGTGATCGCCGCCGCCCACCAGGCGCTGGACCGCTGGGGCTACGGCATGGCCTCCGTCCGCTTCATCTGCGGCACCCAGGAGGTGCACAAGGAGCTGGAGGGCAGGATCTCGGCGTTCCTCGGCCAGGAGGACACGATCCTGTACTCCTCCTGCTTCGACGCCAACGGCGGCGTGTTCGAGACGCTCCTCGGCCCGGAGGACGCGGTGATCTCCGACGCCCTCAACCACGCGTCGATCATCGACGGGATCCGGTTGTCCAAGGCCCGCCGCTTCCGTTACGCCAACCGTGATCTGGCCGACCTGGAAGCCCAGTTGAAGGAGGCGCAGTCGGCGCGCCGCCGGCTGATCGTCACCGACGGCGTCTTCTCCATGGACGGCTACGTGGCGCCGCTGAAGGACATCTGCGACCTCGCCGACCGCTACGACGCGATGGTCATGGTCGACGACTCGCACGCCGTCGGCTTCGTCGGCCCCGGCGGCCGCGGCACGCCCGAGCTGCACGGCGTCATGGACCGCGTCGACATCATCACCGGCACCCTCGGCAAGGCCCTCGGCGGCGCGTCCGGCGGCTATGTGGCGGCCCGTGCCGAGATCGTCGCCCTGCTGCGCCAGCGCTCCCGGCCGTACCTGTTCTCCAACACCCTGGCCCCGGTGATCGCGGCGGCCTCCCTCAAGGTCCTGGACCTGCTGGAGTCCGCGGACGACCTGCGTGTCCGGCTCGCCGAGAACACGGCGCTGTTCCGCCGCCGGATGACCGAGGAGGGCTTCGAGATCCTCCCCGGCGACCACGCCATCGCGCCCGTGATGATCGGCGACGCGTCCAAGGCCGGCCGGCTGGCGGAGCTGCTGCTGGAGCGCGGCGTGTACGTGATCGGCTTCTCGTACCCGGTCGTGCCCCAGGGCCGGGCCCGCATCCGCGTCCAGCTGTCCGCCGCGCACTCGACGGACGACGTCAACCGTGCCGTGGACGCCTTCGTCGCGGCCCGGGCCGAACTGGAAGGCTGACGTCCGGCCCGCTCCGGACCTTGCGATAATCGATCTCATGATCGAAGCGCGGCGGCTCCACATCCTCCGTGCGGTGGCCGACCACCGCACCGTGACGGCGGCTGCCGCCGCGCTGTATCTCACCCCCTCCGCGGTCTCCCAGCAGCTCGCGGCCCTGGAGCAGGAGACCGGCCACCGCCTGGTGGAGCGCGGCGCCAAGGGTGTACGGCTGACCCCGGCCGGCGAGATCCTGCTCAGCCACACCAACGCCGTGCTCGCCCAGCTGGAGCGGGCGGAGGCCGAGCTCGCGGCGTACAGCTCGGGTGCGGCCGGCACGGTCACGGTCGCCTCCTTCGCCACCGGCATCGCCCTGGTCGTCGCGCCCGCGGTGGCCCGCCTCGCCGAGACGTCCCCCGGCATTCGCATCCGCGTCCAGGACGCCGAGGGCGACGCCAGCCTGCCGATGGTGCTGGACCGGCAGGTCGACATCGCGGTGGCCGTCGAATATCGCGGGGCACCGCCCGCCGACGACCCGCGCCTGACGCACGTACCGCTGTACGCCGAGCCCTTCGACGCCGTCGTCCCGGTCGGTCACCGGCTGGCCGACGCGGTCGAGGTCCCGCTCGCCGAGCTGGCCAAGGACACCTGGATCGGCCCCTACTCCGGCAACCCCTGCCATGACGTGGTCGTCCTGGCCTGCGAGAACGCCGGCTTCCAGCCCCGCCTCGAACACTCCTCGGACGACTTCCGCGCGGTCGTCGCCCTCGCCTCGGCCGACGCCGGAGTGGCCCTCGTCCCGCGCTCCGCGCTGCGCGGCATGGACCTCACCGGGGTCGTCGTACGGCCGGTGGACGGGGTGGCACCCACGCGCCGGGTCTTCGCGGCCGTGCGACGTGGAGCGGAGGAGCATCCCTTGATCCGGCCCGTGCTGGAGGCGCTGGACGAGGCGGCCGGGGAGTGAGGCTTCCGTAACACCGCTGTTTCGTATCAGGGATACCGTCCCGGATATGAAACGCGCACTGGACGGCGCCGAGACTCCGGACACGGCCGGCACTCCACTCGACACCCGACTGGGCTCGCGGCTCGCCGAGCTGCGGGCCGAACACGGCTGGTCCCTCGGGGAGTTGGCGCAACGCAGCGGTATCAGCCGTTCGACCCTCTCGCGGGCCGAGCGGGCGGAGATCAGCCCGACCGCGTCCATGCTCAACCGCCTCTGCAATGTCTACGGCCGCACGATGTCCCAGCTGCTCAGCGAGGTCGAGGCCGAGCCCGCGCTGCTGGTGCGGACCGGCGAGCAGCCGGTGTGGGAGGACCGTTCCGCCGGATTCGTTCGGCGCTCCGTCTCGCCGCCGCACGCCGGACTGCGCGCCGAACTCGTCGAGGGACGCCTCACCGCGGGCGCCGACATCGCGTACGACCGGCCGCCGGTGCCCGGACTGGAGCAGCACGTCTGGGTGCTGGAAGGGGCGCTGGAGGTCACGGTCCAGGAGGTCGAGCACCATCTCGGCGCCGGGGACTGTCTGCGGATGCGGGTGTGGGGGCCGACGCGGTTCCGCTGCATCGGGCCGGGGGCGGTGCGGTATGCGCTGGCGGTGGTGCTGCCGTGAAGGTGACGCGACTGGACCGGGCTCAACTGACGGAGTGCATCGGAGACTTGGCCGACCTGTTGGTCGACACCGTGGCGGACGGCGCCTCCGTCGGATTCCTCGGACCCCTCGACCGTACGGCGGCCCTGACCTGGTGGAAGGAGCGCGCGGGCGCCGTCGGAGAGGGGCGGTTGGCGGTGTGGGTGGCAGGCCGGGACGGGCGGACCGTCGGCACGGTGAGCCTCGCCTTCGCCGACAAGCCCAACAGCCGCCACCGGGCCACTTCGTCAAGCTGATGGTGCACCGGGACGCCCGGGGGCAGGGCCTCGGGCGCAGACTCCTGACGACCGCGGAGCAGGCGGCGACCGACGCCGGTGTCACCCTCCTCCACCTGGACACGGAGACCGACAGCTCCGCCGAGCGCCTCTACGACTCGGCCGGCTGGACCCGGGCCGGAGTGATCCCGGACTACGCGGCGAGCCCGGCGGGAGTGCTGCGGCCCACGACGATCTACTTCAAGTACGTGTGACCTGCTCCCGTCGGCTTCAGGGAAGGCGGCCCCGGCAAGGTGTTCGGCGGCCTCCAGTTCCTGTTCGACGAGGCCGAGGCGTCGCTGGAGTTCGTGACGGACGGGTTCCAGATACAGCTGGACTGGCTGGAGAGCGACTACGAGGTACTGGTCGCGTTCTTCGCCGCGGCGGCCGAGCGCGGCTACGGGGCCTTCATGGACTTCAGTTTCCAGGGGGCGGGCCTCGGGGCGGGCTGCCCCCTCTCACCAGGTCATTGTCAGTGAGGGGCGTTACCGTGCCTCTCATGCCCGATGCTGAAGACGTACGCCGTATCGCCCTCTCTCTGCCGGACACGACGGAGAAGATCGCCTGGAGCATGCCCACGTTCCGGGTCGCGGGCAAGATGTTCGCCACCTTGCCCGAGGACGAGACCTCCATCGCGGTGCGCTGCCCGAAGGAGGAGCGCGACGAACTGGTCATGGCCGAGCCCGGGAAGTTCTGGATCGCCGGCCACGAGGCACAGTTCGCCTGGGTACGGGCCCGGCTCGCCGCCCTTGAGGACGAGGACGAACTGCGCGACATCCTCGCCGACTCCTGGCGCCAGGCAGCTCCGACCCGCTTGCTGGACGCCTATCCGGAGCTGGGGCAGGCTACGGGGGACTGAAACCCATGGGGCGTTGTCAGCGCCCCGTGTCATGATCCGAGGACAGGTGTGGGAGCCGGGGCGGAGGGGGCCTCGGCTCCCACGGAGGCTTGGTTGACGCGGCGCAGGCGCGGTGTTCCAGCCCGGCGTCCCCGGCACCGTCCGCCGGCTCGCCGCCGACGTCCAGGGCGCGAACGGCACCATGCGGACAGCCGAGGCCGTGGCCCAGCTCGCCGGACCGGCATGCGCGGGCGTCCTCGTCGGCTTCGCGTCACCCGGCGGCGTGTGCACGGCCCACGCGGCCACGTACGCCGTCAGCGCCCTATGTCTCCTCCCTGCTGCGCCTGCCCGCGCAGCCCAGGCCGCCGGGCGGCACCCGAACCGATCGCGGAACCCGGGCCTTGCGCGCCGATCTGGTCGAAGGCTGGCGGGAGTTCAGAGCCCGTACCTGGCTCTGGGGCGTCATCGCCGTCTGGCGCGTCTACATGATCACCGTGTGGGGCCCGACCGTCCCGCTCGTGGCGACCGAGGTGGTCCAGCAGCACGGCCCGCGTTCCTACGGCCTGATCAACTCCGCCCTCGGCGCCGGAACCGTCGCCGGCGGTCTGCTCGCGCTGCGGCTGAGACCTCGCCGGATGCTCCGCGCCGGCGCGACAGGGCTCTTCGCCTTCGCCGGCTTCCCGGTGACCGTCGGCGCCGGTCTCGGCGTACCCGCCATGGCCGCCGGAGCGGCCGTCGCCGGTGCCGGCATGGCCTTCTGGAGCGTCATGTGGGCCACCAGTGTCCAGACACAGGTCCCGGCCGACGTCCTCAACCGCATCCACGCGTACGACGTCGCGGGCTCCCTGGCGATGATGCCGGTCGGCCAGGCCATCGCGGGGCCGGCCGCCGCGACCCTCGGCGCCGGTCATGTGCTCCTGGTCGCCGGAGGCATGAGCCTCGTCGTCGCGGGCGCGCTGCTCTCGGTACGGTCGATCCGGGACCTGGTCCGGGCGGACGTCCCGGCGGCGGCACGGTCGGCTCCGGCGCCGAGGGACGCACGTGTGCGGCCCGAGCCGCACTGAAGCGGACGGGTCCGCATAAACGGGTGCGCGACCACCGACCCGAGTGCGGTATTGTTTTCCTGCACGTTCGGCCAGGGGAAGCCCCAGGTCAGACGGGCACCGGGACGTGGCGCAGCTTGGTAGCGCACTTGACTGGGGGTCAAGGGGTCGCAGGTTCAAATCCTGTCGTCCCGACTTGTGAAGCAGCAAGTCAGAGGCCGTATCGGAATTGCCGGTACGGCCTTTCTCGTTCCCTGACGGTGGGGATCACGTCCCTCTGGAAGGCCGCTTCGAGGACGACGCCGGGTGCTCGCGCTCGGCGGTCTCGTCTCGCGGTCCCTCGCCCCGGAGACGACCGAGCCACCGCACCCAGTGGCACGGCCCCGCAGGCGAGTACCGACGCTGTTGGTTTTTTCGGGGCTGGTCCTACTTCGCCCCGTCGAGGATGAGCTCGGCGGGGCGAAGTGCTGCGAAGTGGCTGGTGCGGGTGCGGGCTCGGGGCGTTTCGGTGAGGTGGGCGTCGATGCGGGCGAGATTGATGGCGGCGCCGGTGAGCTGGTGCTGAAGGCTGGTCTTGGCCAGCCCGCGGTAGCGGGATCTGCGCAGGCCGCAGCGTTGGACGGCCTGGGACATCGTGCCCTCGACGCCCGCCCGGACCTTGTAGCGGTCCTTCCAGGCGTCGGTCTGCTGCTCGGCTCTGGCCGCCTGGAGCGCGTGGTGTTCGTCGTGGCGGCGCAGCCGCAGTTCACGGGGCCGTGTGGGGTTGGGGGTGTTGATGCACGCCTGCCGCATGGTGCAGGGACGGCAGTCGCTGGCCGAGAACACCACCCGCAGTACCGGCTGGCCGCGTTGGGAGAGCCGTTCGCTCCAGGTGGTGCTGGTGCGGCCACCGGGACAGGCGGCCTGTTGGTTGTCCCAGTCGATGGTGAAGACGTCCTGTCCGAAGCCGCCTTCGGCCCTGGTCTGTGCGCTGTTGTCGGTCTGGACGGGGCCGTGCAGGGCAATGCCGTGGTCGCGTCGGGCGCTGACCAGGGCGGGGGCGGTGGGGTAGCCGGCGTCCACCCAGTGCTCGGCGGGCAGGCAGTCACGGGCCGCGAGCTGGTGGTGGATGATCTCGGCCATCGACCGGTCCTGGACAGTGGACGCCGTCGTGGCGACGTTCGTGATCAGGTTCGGGGCGTCCGGCTCGCAGGTCTCGGTGAAGTGGACTTTGTAGCCGTGCCACACCGTGTCGCGCTTCACGCTGCCCCGTGCATCGGTGTCATACGGGGTGACCAGGCGCAGCGCGCCCGGCGGGCGGTCTTTTGGGTCCCTGCGCCTCACCTCGCCGTCCACCTGGTGGAAGTGCTGGACCCACATCTGCCGCAGAGTCTCCACTTCGGCAAGCCCGCGCAGTCCGGCGGGGGCATCAGCGCTGAAGACCGCCGCCAGCAGACGTGTCCCGTCCCGGCCGATCCGCATCCCCACCTCCTCCCGCTTCACGCGGCTGACAGGGAACCGCGTGTCGTCTGCTCTCGTGGCGTAATGCCCGAACCACTCCGGCTCGGCCACCTCCGACAACCAGGCAGGGGCAGCCTGGGCGAGTGCGTTGAGCGCCGCGCGCAGCGTCTCGGCAACCATCTCCAGCCAGCACAGTTCGCGCGCTGCCGACAGCACATGCGTGGAGTCCGTCCGGGCCCGGCCCGCGCTCTTGAGCAGCCGCTTCTCCAGCCCGAGCGCGTACTTGAAGTCAATCCTGGCCCGCACCGCTTCAGCGGCCTGCCGGTCGGTCAGCCCCTCCACGAACTGCAGCACCGACAAAAGCGCCAGCCCGCCCGGCGACCAGGCCGGCCTGCCCCGCGCCGGGAACAGGTCCGCGAACTCCTCGTCTCTGAACAACGGGCCCAGCTCGTCGCGCACCCGGATCGCCAGGCTCCCCTTGGGGAACGCGGCCCGCGCCACCCGCACCGTCTCCGCCGGAATCTCCCCAGATCCCTTCGGCTGCATCGACATCCGCACCCACCCCATACGACAACGTCGGCCTTCAAGACCACAACCAGGTCTCGAAGGCCGACGTCACGCACGGCCCTGCATAAACCAACAGCGTCGGCGAGTACCCGCGGGGCCGTGCCGTTGCGAAGTGTCAGGCGTAGGCGTCGAACGGGATTCCGGACGGCTTCGCGTAGTTGAGAGCCCACTGGAAGTCGCCGTCGTCGATCTTGATCGTGGCGGAGCCGAAGTCGGCGCTCATGAGCTTGCCACGGTATCCGGCCGGATAACCCTCCCAGCCGACCAGGCGCGGGAAGAACCAGTTGCCGGTGGCGTTCTCCGCCGGCTCGTCATGGCCGTTGGCGAACCGGAAGCAGTGACTGGAGACGCCGTCCTTGTGATAGACGATCTTCGGGTGGGTGCCGTCGAAGCGGATCGCCGAACGGGCCGCCAGCTGATAGGTGTTGTGCTGGGACACCGACACGTACTCGGCCTGGTTGTCGCTGATCCACACGATGACGTGCTCCCAGTCGTGCGTGTGCCCGAGGGCCGCCGGACCGAGGGTGATCTGGTCCTTCTCGAAGTAGCTGGCGTACATGACCGCGCACCAGCCGTTGTTGCACTTCGCGCGCGAGTAGGTGTTGGCGTTGGCCAGCTGGGCGTGGTCGTGGCACTTGCCGTTGACGTCGCCGCCGAGCTTGAGACCCGGGTTGAGGGTCCCGTCGGCGCCGATGGCGGCCGTGGCGTAGCAGCCGTCGCCGTCGTAGTCGTAGGCCGGGGAGAACGTCTGCTCCAGGCCGTCGGCGTTCTGCGGGAGCAGGGTCAGGACGTTCGCGTGGGCACTCGCAGGGAGGGCCACGACGAGCGTCATCGCGCCCAGCGCGCCGAGGGCGAGCCTGGCGAGGGATCTCGACTTGCGCATCACGGCTCCCGGTTCAGCAGTAGAGGTTGCCGCCCGGCGAGACGCCGAGGACCGAGGTGAACCGGTTGTAGGCGTCGACGCGGCTCTGCACCTGCGCCGGGTTCTTGCCGTCGCACTCCAGGGAGCCGTTGATGGAGCGGATCGTCTGACCGAAGCCGGCCTGGTTCACCATCGCGTTGTGCGGTGTCATGGTGCCGGGCCCGGACTGGGTGTTCCAGTACCAAAGACCCGTCTTCCAGGCGACGGCCGCCTCGTTCTGCACCCGCCAGGGGTTGTTGAGCAGGTCGATGCCGAGGGCGTCACCGGCGGCCTTGTAGTTGAAGTTCCATGACAACTGGATCGGACCGCGGCCGTAGTAGGCGGCCTGACCCGCGGGGCAGCCGTAGGGCTGGTTCCAGTCGCAGTAGTGGGGGTAGTTGGCGGTGTTCTGCTCGACGATGTGCACGAGGCCGCCGGTCTCGTGGTTGACGTTGGCGAGGAAGGCCGCCGCCTCCTGCTTCTTCACGGTGTCGCTGCCGGTCTTGGCGAAGCCGGGGTAGGCGCTCAGCGCGGCGACCAGGCCGCTGTAGGTGTAGAACGAGTTCCGGCTCGGGAACATCTGGTTGAACTGCGCCTCGCTGACCACGAAGCCGGACGGGGTGCCGCCGCCCCCGCTCGTGGGCGCGTTCCACTTCTGGTTCGCGGCGCCGGTGCAGGTCCAGATCTGCAGCCAGGTGCCGTTGGCGCTGTTGTTGTCGCGGACGTCCAGGCACTTGTTCGCGGCCGGGTTCACGATGTCGCGCGCACCGCTGACCACCCACTGCTGGTTCGCGCCGCCCGAGCAGTCCCACAGCTGGACCGCCGCGCCGTCCGCCGTGCTGCGCTCGACGACGTCCAGACACTTGCCGAGCGCGCGCAGGGTGCCGTCCCCGGAGTTGGACCAGATCTGAGCGCCGGTCCCGTTGCAGTCGTAGAGCTGTACGGCGGTGCCGTTGGCGCTGTTCGCGCCCGCCACGTCGACGCACTTGCCGGCGAGGCCGGTGATCGCGCCGTCGGCGGCCCGCGCGGGGGTCACGGTGAGCAGGGCGGTGAGGACGGCGGTGAGCACCGCGAAGATCGCGAGCCGGGGTCTGAGCTGAGTCATGGACATGATCGAGGACGCTCCTTTGAGGTGTCGGGGGGTGAGCCGGCCGCCCTTCTTCGCGAGGGGCGGCCGGCGGCAGAGCTCGCAGAGCTCAGGGGACGCGCTACGGGTAGTTCGTCAGATTGGCCACGTTGGAGCCGGAGTTGGACGGACCGCCCGTGTTGTTGACGACGTGCCGGATGGTGCCTGTACCGCCGAGGGAGACCGTCACCATGCTGGTGAAGCGGACTCCCGCCTTGTTCGGTGCCTCGATGGCCCGCTCGGCGGTCACACTCGGGTTGACGTTGAAGAAGCAGTAGCTGCCCAGGCCGTAGGCCTGATGGCTGGTCACGGAGTCGGCGACCTTGTAGGCCGCGTAGCCCTGCGTGGAGCCGTTCATCCATGCCGCCTGGTTCGGCGGGTCGTAGGGCATCTCGTTCTGGTAGAAGTACGTCCGGCCGCCGTCGCCGTTCCAGATGGTCTGGTACTTCTGGTAGTGCTCGACGAACAGGCCGTACGCGGTGACGTCGTCGCCGTTGACGATCAGGCCGGTGTCGCCGGTGTTGGTGTTCCAGCCGACGCCGCTGCCGTGGTCGGCGCGCCAGATCCACATGTGGTCGCCGATGACGTCGTCGCTGTTGATGACGAGGCTGGTGGTCGCCTTGCCGACGGCCGCGCCGCCGACGCGGAAGTACACGTCGTGCAGCGAGGTCGGGTTGGCGGCGTGGGACGCGGACGAACCGGTCGGGCCGACCTCCATCAGGGTGGGCGAGTTGGTGGTGCCCGCGTCGAAGAGGACGCCCGCGACCTTCACACCGTCGACGTCGGCCACCTTCATGGCGGTGACGCCGTTGTCCGGGATGAACGTGGCGAGGCCCAGGCCGAGGACGACGGTGTCGGCGCGGTTCACCTGGAGGGTCTGGTTGAGGTGGTGGACGCCGGGGGTGACGAGCAGGTTCTTGCCCGCGGCCAGCGCGGCGTTGATGTCGCCGGCGGTCGCGCCCGGCTTCACCACGTAGAAGGAGTCGAGGGACAGCGAACTGCCGGACGGGGAGCCGCCCGCCCAGCTCGTCGCGCTGGAGTTGGACCGCACCGACGGCACGAACACCTTGTAGGCGCCTGCCCCGTCGACGTACAGGAACGGCTTCTCCCGGCTGACCGGGCTCTGCGCGACCGTGGTGTAGGGCCGGTTGGGGAAGCTGGTGCCGGGGACGCCATGGCTGCCGACGAAGACCATGTTCCAGTTGGAGCCGGTCCAGCTGCCGAGCTGGGAGTTGCGGGTCAGCCACTGCTGCTGGCTGCCGGAGTCGACCTGGCCGTCGATCTTGGTGTCGGCGAGCAGGCCGCCGCTGGACCAGCCGCCGTCGTCCAGGGCGAGGTTGCCGCGCAGATGCATCCGGCGGTACGCCGACGCCTGCGAGACCGCCCAGCGGTCGGCGCCGCCCGTCGGGTTGACGGACAGGTTCTCGGCGCCGCGCCAGAAGTTCTGGGTCGCGTTCTGCGGCGGGAACCAGTCGGCCTCGGCGTGCACCGCGCCGTTGATCGTGACCGCGTCCGGGGACAGTCCGAGACCGGCGACCTGGGTGTAGAAGCCGACGTTGATGTTCGCGTTGTAGGAGCCCGGCTTGAACAGGACGGCGTAGCGCTGCGAGCCGAACTGGTTGGTCTCCTGCTGCTGGAAGATCGAGCCGAGCCGGTTCTGGATGGTCGAGGACGACATGGACGGGTCGAAGACGACCACGTTCGGGCCTAGGTCCGGGTTCGCGGTCGACTGGTTCACCGGGACCACCTGGAAACGCTGCGCTGCGGTGCCGTTGCACGCGTACTGCACGAACTGCACGCTGTCGGCGAGCGAAGCGCCCGGGTCGTCCAGGCACTTGCCGCTGCCCCGGTTGACGAAGCGGTAGACGCCGCCGCCCTCGTCGACGGGCAGCCACTGCTGGTTGGCGCCGCCGCCGTAGGCCCACAGATGGACCGGCGCGCCGTCGGCGATGAAGACGTCGGCGACGTCCACGACCTGGCCGGTGTTGTTGCGGTTGTTGATGCGGACGTAGCCGTCGCTGGTGGGCGTGAAGCTCCAGTTCTGGGCCGTCGAGCCGTTGCACGCGTACTGCTGTACGACGGTCCCGTTGGCGGTGGCCGCCGCCCGGGCGTCCAGGCACCTGCCGCTCGCGGCGTTCATGACGGTCGCGTAGTCGGCGGGCAGCGCCGCCGTCGCGCTCTCCGCGGCGCCGGCGGGCGCGGGCGCGGCGGTGAGCAGGGATGCGGCCGCCGCGGTGACGAACGTGACGGCGGTGGATCTGCGGAGGCGCCTGAGCGCGGGACGCACGAAGGTGGGCACTGATTCTCCTCGCCGAGCGAAGCGATACGGGGTTCCCCGGCCGGAGCCGGGGGAGGGGTCGACCGCTGGTGGGGGTGGCTGGATCAGCCGGTGTATCCGGCGAACACACGCGTGAAGTCCCAGTCGGACTGGTTCACGCCGGAACAGCTGTCGGCGGGGCCGCCGGTGCAGAGGCGGTCGCGGTCGACGGACCAGAACGTCAGCCGGGCCAGGTGGTGCTGCCGGGCGTGGGCGAGCATCGTCTTGAAGGGGTTCGGCGGGCCGCCCCAGCCGTTGTAGAGGTAGGGCGCCACGGCCGATGACGCCAAGGGGGCGGCGGCCTGTGCGGGGGGAGTGGAGAGCAGGCCGGTGGTGAGGGAGAGCGCGGTGAGGGATATGGCCGCGGGGAGAGTCCTGGACATGCGCGCGGAAGCCCTTCGTGGGGGTGAGCAACCGGGGCCGCGTTCACCTTCCGAACGGTGAGTGCGTCTCGTGGGTGTCTGGCTGACCCGTGAACCTAAAGGTCTGGACCACTTACGTCAAGACGTGAAGTAAGCTTTGGCAACAATTAATTGCGACCTCGATCGGAACGGGCCGACCCGCCTCCCCGCGCCCCGTCGCGGCGCGTGGTACTTCTTGCCTCCCCGGCCCCACCGCCGTACCAGACCGTCGCCGATCCGCCTGGTGGCACCGATATGACGAACCACCCCTTCGGCCTGCACCGCCGTCAAGCGGCCGTGGGTCCCGAACGACTTCTCGCCCTCGGTGACGCCGTGTTCTCCATCGCGATGACACTGCTCGCGCTCGACATCACCGTCCCGGACGGACTGCCCGAGGCCGACGTGGCCGGCGCCGTGGCGGATGCCGTGCCCACCATGGGCGCCTACCTGCTCAGCTTCGCTGTCATCGGCACGCTCTGGCTGGTCCAGCACGGCCTGTTCCGCCTGATCGCGGCGCTCGACCGCTGGCTGCTCCTGCTGTACTTCACGCTGCTGGCGCTGGTCGCAGCGCTGCCCTTCCCGACCCGGCTGATCAGCGAGTACGGCGAGACGACCACGGCGACCGCCTGCTACGCGGCGGCGATCGCCCTGGCCGTGGCCCTGATGTGCGGCATGTACGTGCGGCTGTTCGTGAACCCCGACTCGGCGGTGCCGACCATCTCCCGCACGGCACTGAAGGGCGATATCCGCCACGGCGTCCTGCTGGTCCTCGTCTTCGCCACGTCGATCCCGGTGGCCTTCTATTCGCCGACCCTCGCCAAGTACTGGTGGCTGCTGGCCATGGGGACACGGCTGCTGTACCGCAAGCCCGCCGGCCCGCAGGAGTGACGGCCGGCCGGCTGCGGGGTCGCCAGACCGTACGGGTGAGACGTGGCCAGGCTGTCCGGCCACGCCTTGGCGATGCCGCCGAACGGGCCGCCGACCTGGAACTTCTCACTGACCCCGGGAACCGGTCCAGGAGGCCGCGCTGGTCCGTCATCTCGACGCCGCGCGCGTGCAGGCCCTGCCCACGGGACTGCGGGGTCGGTTCGGTCAGCTTCTCCAGCACGACCACGTGCACGTCGTGCAGCCGCAGTCCGGCCGCCGGCATCAGGCCGGCGGGGCCACCGCCGACCACGATCACTTCGTTACCGACGTGACGCGCCGAGGTGGGCCGAGCTCTCAGACGACGCAGCCCACATGCGCGAGCGCCTGCTTCAGCAGCACCCCGTGCCCACCGGGCATCTCGCTCTGCACCGCGGGCGACAGAGCCTCCTGCGGGCTGAACCAGACCAGGTCCAGGGCGTCCTGGCGAGGCCGGCAGTCGCCGGTGACCGGGACGACGTAGGCCAGGGACACCGCGTGCTGACGCGGGTCGTGGTACGGCGTGACGCCGTGCGTCGGGAAGTACTCCGCGACCGTGAACGGCTGGAGGGACGTCGGCACCCGGGGCAGCGCCACCGGGCCGAGGTCCTTCTCCAGATGGCGCAGGAGTGCGTCGCGGACGCGCTCGTGGTGCAGTACGCGGCCGGAGACCAGGGTCCGGCTGACCGTGCCGTCCGGTCCGATGCGCAGCAGGAGGCCGATGCTGGTGACCTCACCGCTGTCGTCGACGCGCACGGGCACTGCCTCGACGTACAGGATGGGCATGTTGGCGCGTGCCTGCTCCAGCTCGTCGCTGCTCAGCCAGCCGGGCGTGGTTTCGGTCATGTCAGACATTGCTTGATCATACTTTCCGGGAATTGCGAACGCTCAGTCGCGATCGGAACGGGGGACGGGATCGGGCAGTCCGTAGAGGCGGCGGGCGTTGTCACCGGCCGCCCACGCCGCGATCCGCAGCGCGTCCGGCAGGCCGAGCTCATCGGCGTCCACCAGGTCCTGGAGCAACTCGCCCAGGCCGCGGCGGAACGCCAGTGCGCCGAGCCGGTACAACTCGGCCAGACCATACGCGTCCGAGCTGTACAGCAGCTTGCGGAACGGGGTGATCTCCAGGGCCTCCGCCAGGATCGCCCGGGCGCGGACGGGGCCCACGTGGTGCAGGGTCAGTCCCACGTCCAGGTACACCTGCTCGAACACCGCCGCCAGATAGGCGGCCTGCCGCTGGTACGGCCAGCAGTGCAGGAGCAGGACGGGGATCGTGCCCCGGGTCAGATGCAGCCAGTCCGTGAGGTGGGTGGGGTCCACCCGGTGCAGGCGGATGTCGTTGTCGCCGAGGCCGGTGTGCAGCTGGAGCGGGAGCCCCAGGTCGACCGCCGTCCACAGCAGATGCCGGACCAGGACCGGGTCGGCCAGCCGGCCGCCGGACGCCAGCCACGGCCGGGCCGCCGCGACGACGAGTGCGTCCGGCGGAGGAGCCGGGTCCAGGTCGAAGCCGGTGCGGTAGGCGGCCACCGACTTCACGGCCACCACGCCCGGCCGGCGCACCGCCTCCTCGGCGGCCGCGCGGAACGCGGCGGGGTAGGCCTCCGGTTCGGCGCCGGCGGCCGCGACCGCCTCGGCCACCGACTCCAGCCGTACGACTTCGTACGCGGTCGCGCCGGCGATCCGCGCGAGTTCTCCCGGCGTGGTGATCGGGTGGGGCGCGTAACCGGTGTCGACGCAGAACACGTCCGTTCCGGCCGCGGTCAGGAAACGCCGGTCGGCCTCGTCCCTGCCCAGTTCGGCGCGCCGGGTCAGGTAGACGTCGGCGGGCGCGTGGCGGGGCAGGTCCAGCAGGGGTGCGCAGTGGCGGCGTACGGCGAGGCCGAGCGGGGTGTCGAAGGGGGAGATGCCGGGCCACGGCTCGCCCTCGGTGAGCAGGGACTCGAAGCCGGCCCGGTCCGGTCCGTCGGTGACGATCCCGTGGCAGTGATGGTCCACCAGCGGCAGCGCCGCCAGCGCCTCGTGGACCGGCCCTGTGGCACCCATGTCAGTACTTCCACCGGTACGCGGCGGCCACCTGGTCGTCGTCGAGCCCGGCGACCGCGTCGATCTCGCCCTGCCGTACGGCGATCACGGCGTCCGCCAGCACCGGGCCGAGGGCCGCCCGCAGCGGGCCGCTGGTGCGGAACTCCTCGACGGCCTCGCCCAGCGAGACCGGCAGCCTGCGCACCCCGCGTGCGGCCGCCTCGTCCGCCCCGAGACGTGCCGGGTCGCCGGTGATCTCCTCGGGGAGCACTGCCCCCGACTCCAGTCCGTCCAGGCCGGCGGCGATCAGACAGCCCAGGGCGAGATACGGGTTGGCGGCCAGGTCCACCGGCTTGACCTCCAGGTTGGCCGCCTGGTCGCGGTGGCCCGCCGTGCCGGTGACCACCCGCACGGCCGCCTCCCGCGTCTCCCGGCCCCAGGCGGTGAACACCCCGGCCCACTGCGAAGGTCTCAGCCGCAGATAGCCGGCCGGGCTGGGCACGGTCACCGCGGTGAGGGCGGGGAGATGGCCGAGCACACCGGCGACGAAGGACTCCGCCTCGGGTCGCATCCCGTGCCGGCGGTCACCGCCCGCGTGCAGGTTCACCCCGTCACGCCAGGCGGAGAGATGGACATGGCCGCCGTTGCCGACGCCCTGCCCGAGGACCGCCGGGGCGAAGGACACCGCGAGGCCGTGCCGGTGCGCCACCGCGCGGATCGTCTGCCGGACCAGCACACTGCGGTCGGCCGCCGCCACCGGGTCCAGCGCCGCCACCGACAGCTCGAACTGCCCGGCGGCGTACTCCGGATGGAACTGGTCGACCTCCACGCCCTGCCGTGCGAGCGCCGCCAGCAGATCGGCGGCGCAGTCGCTCAGCTCGACCTGCCGGGTGGCGCCGTACGCCGGACCCGTGACCGCGGGCACGAACGCACCGTCGGCGCCGGGCGGCCGGGCGACGGCCCACTCGATCTCGATGGCCGCCCGGAAGGTGACGCCATGGCGTTCGGCCGCCGCACGGACCGTCCGCCGCAGGAAGGTGCGGCCGCACCCGGGATGCCGCTCGCCCTCCTGCGTGATCCGGTCGACCGGTGCCCATGCCCAGCCGGGCTGGCCGGCGAGCTCCACCAGGTGATCCAGGTCCGGGTAGAGACGCAGATCGCCGTCCGGGGAACCGAGGACGTCGGTGGTGACGATGGAGTCGTTCGCGAGGAACGTGTCGAACACCGGCGACATCCCGACCCCCCAGGCCGCCGCCGAGGCCAGCTTCGCCGTCGGGACCGTCTTCACCCGGCCGATGCCCGCGGTGTCGACGTAGGCCAGGACGATCCCGTGCACGCCCCGCCCGGCCAGCTCGCCGCTCAGCGCGGTGGCCCGCTCGACGTCACCGGGACGTCCGCCCGGGACGGGGTCGGCCAGGGTGGTCATACGGTCTCCTCGACGAACTCGGCCGTTCCGCGGCGGTGCGGGTGCGCCCCGCCGGCCGTCAGGGTTTCACGCCCACCGCTCCGTACTGCGGCACCGCGGCGGGAGAACCCGGGGCGCGCCACTGCGAGCAGGACACCATCCCCGGCTCCAGCAGCTCCAGACCCTCGAAGAAGGCGGCGATGTCCGCGCCGCCGCGGGCGGTGATCGGCGGCGTGGCGTTCTCGTTCCAGAACTCCATCGCCGGGATCTGGCCCTCGCCGCCGACCTCGGAGTCGAAGGTCGGGTGGGTGAGCACCAGGAGGCTGCCGGAGGGAACGGCGGCCATGACGCGCCGCACGATCTCGCGGGCCTTGTCGTAGTCCAGGACGAAGTTGAGGATGCCCAGCATCATCACCGCGACCGGCCGCGTGAAGTCCAGGGTCTGCGCCGCGCGTTCGACGATCGCGTCCGGGTCGTGCACATCGGCGTCGATGTACGCGGTGACGCCCTCATGGGTGCCCGTCAGCAGGGTACGGGCGTGCACCAGCACGATCGGGTCGTTGTCGACGTACACGATCCGTGAGTCGGGCGCGATGCGCTGGGCTATCTCATGGGTGTTGTCCGCCGTCGGCAGGCCGGTGCCGATGTCCAGGAACTGCCGTACGCCCCGCTCCCCGGCCACGAAGCGGACGGCGCGGCCCAGGAAGTCGCGGTCGGCGCGGGCGATGTCCCGGATGATCGGGAACATCCCGGCGACATGCTCGCCGACCTGCTGGTCGACCTCGTAGTTGTCCTTGCCGCCGATCCAGTAGTTCCACACCCGCGCGTTGTGCGCCACACCGGTGTTCAGCCTCGCCGACCCGCCCGACGGGGTGTGGCCATCACTCACGACTCGTCCTCTCCTCGCACGAACGACCGAAACCGGTCATCGTCGCCATTGTGCCGCCCCGTTGATCACGCTGTCCCGGGAATCGGCAGAGCAGAGGGGGGCGTTGGCGTGTGTGCGGGGAGAGAACGGGGCGGGCCGGGCTAGTCGAACTCGCCGGGCGTCGGCGCGGGCGTCTTTCCGGCCAGGACGTCGTTCAGACGCTGCGTGCCGAGCTTGACCGCCTGTTCGACGGAGTCCGGCTGGCCCCCGTCGAGGCCGCCCGCGGTGACGGTGATCGCGTCGGTGCCGACGCGCACGGCGGCGACGTCCTCGGTGACGGTGGCCGACTGGCCGTTCGTCGTCCCGGTCATGGTGACGCGCAGGCCGACGCGGTCGTCGCCCTCCTTGGGCAGCGACGTCTCGATGACCTGGACCGTGCGTTCGCCGCCGCCGTTTCCGGTGACGGTGAACTGGTCGCACTCCTGCGGCAGGGTCTTCAGCCACTCCAGGGATTCCTGCGGGTCGGACCGCTCATAGGCGGCCACCTGGTACAGCAGACGCGACTCGCCCTGCTGGAAGCCGCGCAGCGCCGACGCCCCGGACGGCTTGCCCAGCAACTGGTCGGTGTAGAGGCCGTCGAGCAGCCGCTGGCAGTCCGCGGCGTCCGTCTTCCCGGTGAGGAAGTCGTCCACGTCGACCTCGCCGATGCGCAGGCTGTCGTGCCAGTCGGCGACGTCCGAGTCCTTCACCTGCGTCCAGTCGTCCTCGATGTCCGCCGGGGTGATCAGCGCGGCGACGGCACCGGCCTCGGTGAGGGTGGTGGTCGGGGACGCGGTCGGCGTCTGCCGGGCGACGGCACCGGCCTGGGAGACGTCGCCGCCGTCGTCCGAGCAGGCCGCGGTGGTCAGCAACGCACCGACGGCCAGGGCCGAGGAGAGCACACGGACAGGACGGGACGGGCGACGGATCATCTGGGATGCCTCCTGTGGACGCGACGGATGTCCCCAGCGCACCACCGGTTCTGACGGTCCACCAGCTACGCCGGACCGTTCGAGTGAGCGCCGGGGGAGTCCGTGGGTCGCGTGGCGGCGGCCGCGGCGGGCGCTCGGCGGCGAACCGCGTGCCGGGTCCCGGGGCGGCGCGGGCGGTCTTCCCGGCGGGGAGGGCCTGACGCCCCCGATTTCCGGTACCGATACCTTTCGGGCTTTCTTCGCTGTTCAATGGGAGCGAACGGTGCTATCTCCCGGCGCCCGAGAGGAGCCGCCCCATGTCACCCGCCGCGGTCCCGCCCGTCGGTGCACGCATCCGGCAGGCGCGCCTCGCACACGGGACGAGCCTGCGGGCGCTCGCGCGTGAGATCGGCGTGTCGGCGAGCCTCGTCTCGCAGATCGAGAACGGCAAGAGCCAGCCCTCGGTGAGCACCCTCTACGCCATCACCACCGCCCTCGGCATCTCCGTCGAATCGCTCTTCGACGCGGGCGAGGGCACTGCGGCGCCCGCGGTGACGGCGCCCGCGACGGCCCTCACCCCGGCGCCCGCGACGGCCCTCGGCTCAGGGCCCGGCACGGCCGCGAACCCCGCCCCCGGCACCGTCCTGCACGCCCTCGCCTCCTTCGCCGCCGACCCCGGCCGACGCATAGGGCCGCTGGTCACGCCGGACGAGCGGGAGGTGCTGGAGCTGGACTCGGGTGTGGTGTGGGAGCGTCTCGGCCACGTCCCCGGCACGCACGTCGACTTCCTTCAGGTGACCTACCGGCCCGGCGGCGCCTCCTCCAGCTCCGGCGGCCTCATGCGCCACGCCGGCACCGAGTACGGGTGCCTGACCTCGGGCGAACTGATCCTCACCCTCGGTTTCGACGAGTACACGCTGCGCCCGGGGGACGCCGTCTGCTTCGAGTCGACGACCCCGCACCGCTACCGCAACGATGGAGACGTACCGGCCGTCGGTACCTGGTTCGTGTCCACGGAGACGTTCCGAGATGTTCAGTGACACTTGACACTCGTCCCGGACAGTCGTTCACTCCGGAGTGGGGGTGGTCGCCATGGCGATCCGCACATTCGGACCCAATGCCGTCGACTGGGAAGAGCGCGTCGACCTGGACCGGCTGCGCAGACAGCGGCTGGCGCGCCTCAACGAGACCCTGAACCGCTCCGAGCTCGGCGCGGTGCTCAGCTTCGACTTCGCCAACATCCGCTACATGACCGCCACGCACATCGGCACCTGGGCGATGGACAAGCTGATCCGCTTCGCCCTGCTGGTCCGCGGCGGCGAACCCGTCGTCTGGGACTTCGGCTCCGCCGCCCGCCACCACCAGCTGTACAACCCGTGGCTCGACTACAGCGACGGCAAGGGCGGCCCGCCCACCGGAGCCCGCGCCGGCATCTCCACCCTCCGCGGCGCGTTCCACCCGGACGCCGGCATCGCCGAGGACGTCGCCGCGAAGATCGCCGCCGAGCTGCGCGAGCACGGCCTGGCCGGCGAGCCGCTCGGCATCGACGTCGCCGAGATGCCGATCCTCACCGCCCTGCGCGCCGAGGGCATCGACGTCGTCGACGGCCAGCAGGTCTTCCTGGAGGCCCGCCGCATCAAGACCCCGGACGAGATCTCCCTGCTCACCCAGGCCTGCGCGATGGTCGACGCCGCGTACGAGGAGCTGTACGGCCATCTGCGCCCCGGCGTGCGCGAGAACGAGTGCGTCGGCGTGGTCAGCAAGGTCCTGTACGACCTCGGCAGCGAGTACGTCGAGGGCGTCAACGCGATCTCCGGCGAGCGCTGCTCACCGCACCCGCACGTCTACAGCGACCGTCTGATCCGCCCCGGCGACCCCGCCTTCTTCGACATCCTGCACAGCCACCTCGGCTACCGCACCTGCTACTACCGCACCTTCGCGGTCGGCAGTGCCTCCGGCGCCCAGCGCGACGCCTACGTCCGCTGCCGTGAGTACATGGACCGCGCCATCGCCCTCGTCCGGCCCGGCGCGACGACCGCCGACATCGTCGAGGTCTGGCCGCGCGCCGAGGAGTTCGGCTTCGCCGACGAGACCGCCGCGTTCGCCCTGCAGTACGGCCACGGCGTCGGCCTGTCGATCTGGGAGAAGCCGATCTTCAGCCGGCTGGTCTCCCTCGACCACCCCGAGGTCCTCGAAGAGGGCATGGTGTTCGCCCTGGAGACCTACTGGCCCGCCGCCGACGGCTGGTCCGCCGCCCGCATCGAGGAGGAAGTCGTCGTCACCGCCGACGGCTGCGAGGTCATCACCAAGTTCCCGGCGGAGGAACTGCTGGTCGCGGGCCGCAAGTACTGGACGGTGGGCGGCGAGCTGAACACCCGCCGCGAGTCCCAGTCCCACCTGAACACCGGGACGTCGTGATGGACCCGGCCGAACTCCTCGCCGCCTACGAGCAGATGACCGTCATCCGCCGTACGGAGAAGGCCGCCCACGACCTGTTCCTGAAGGGCCTGGTGAAGGGCACCACCCACCTCGCCGCCGGACACGAGGCCGTCGCCGTCGGCGCGAGCGCCGCCCTGCGGCCCGACGACTACGTCTTCGCCACCTACCGCGGCCACCACCACGCGCTGGCGCGGGGCGCCACGCCGGAGGAGTGCCTGGCCGAACTCATGAGCCGGGCAACGGGGCTGTGCGGGGCCAAGGGCGGCTCCATGCACCTGACCAAGGCGTCCACCGGCATGCTCGGCTCCTACGCCATCGTCGGCGCCCACCTCCCGATGGCGGCCGGCGCCGCCTGGTCGGCCCGGCTGCGCGGCACCGACCAGATCGCCGTCGCCTTCTTCGGGGACGGCGCCACCAACATCGGCGCCTTCCACGAGGCGCTCAACCTGGCCGCCGTGTGGAAGCTGCCCGTGCTGTTCGTCTGCGAGAACAACCTGTACATGGAGTACACGCCGATCGCGGACGTCACCGCCGTGCCCCGGCCCGCCGCCGACCGCGCGCCGGCCTACGGCATCGAGGGCGAGGTCGTGGACGGCAACGACGTCGTCGCCGTCCAGCAGGCGGTGGCCCGCCTCGCGGCGCGGGCCCGGGCAGGAGGCGGGCCCGCACTGCTGGAGGCACAGACCTACCGGCACTTCGGGCACAGCCGCGCCGACCCGGCGACCTACCGTCCGGCCGAGGAGGTCGAACGCTGGCTGAAGCACGACCCGTTGGACCTGGCGCGAGGTCGGCTGGTCGAGATGGGGGTGGCCGAGGCCGTCCTCAGCGAGGCGGACGAGCGCGCGACGAGCGTCGTACAGCAGGCCGTCGAGGCCGCGAAGGCCGCCCCGGCGCCCGATCCGGACCAGGCGCTGACCGACGTGTGGGCCGACGGAGGTGCGGCGTGGCGGACGTGATCAGCTACCGGGAGGCGGTCGCCGAGGGCATCGCGCGGGAGATGCGGCGTGATCCGTCCGTCGTGTGCCTGGGCGAGGACATCGGCGAGGCCGGCGGCGTGTTCAAGACGACCGCGGGGCTGTTCAAGGAGTTCGGGCCCGAGCGGGTGTGGGACACGCCGATCTCCGAACAGGCCATCGTGGGAGCCGCCATGGGAGCCGCGATGACCGGGATGCGGCCCGTCGCCGAGATCATGTTCTCCGACTTCCTGGCCTGCTGCTGGGACTACCTCGCCAACGAGATCCCCAAGGTGCGGTACATGACGGGCGGTCAGGTCACCGTCCCGCTCGTGGTGCGCACCGCCAACGGCGGCGGGCTCGGCTTCGGTGCCCAGCACTCCCAGGCCACCGAGAACTGGGCCCTCACCGTGCCCGGCCTGAAGATCGCCGCGCCGGCCACCCCGGCCGACGTGATCGGCATGATGGCGGGGGCCATTCGCAGCGACGACCCCGTCGTCTTCTTCGAGCACAAGGGACTCCTCGCGTCCAAGGGTGCGCCCGCGCCGCCGGACCATGTGGTCGAGCTGGGTCGCGCCGCCGTCGTCCGCGAGGGCGCCGACGTCACCCTCGTCGCGCTCGCCTCGATGGTGCCGGTCGCGCTGAAGGCCGCCGAGCTGCTGTCCGGTGAGGGCATCGAGGCCGAGGTCGTCGACCTGCGCTGCCTGGTGCCGCTGGACGTCACCACCGTACTGACCTCGCTCGGGCGGACCTCGCGGCTCGTCACCGTCGAGGAGAACCCGTACCAGGGCGGCTGGGGCGCGACGCTCGTCTCCGTCGTCGCCGACGAGGGGTTCACCCTGCTGGACGCGCCGGTCCGGCGGGTGGCGGGGGAGTGCGTCCCGCTGCCGTTCGCCGACGCGCTGGAGGAACGGGTGATCCCCACCGTCGAGAAGGTCGTGGCGGCCGTGCGCGGGCTCGCCGCCTACTGAACACCCCATGGGAGGAAGGGCGATGACCAATCGAACAGTCCTGCGTGGCGGTCACGTGCTGTCGATGGACCCCGACATCGGGGACCTGCCCCAGGGGGACGTCCTGATCGAGGACGGCAGGATCGCGGCGGTGCGGCCCGACATCAGCGCCGACGCCGAAGTGCTCGACATGACCGGCCGGATCGTGATTCCCGGCTTCGTGGACACCCACCGCCACACCTGGGAGGCGTCCATCCGCAACGTCGCCCCCGACGCCACCCTGGACGACTACTTCGTCGACATCCTCGACACCTTCGCCCCGCTGTACACACCCGAGGACGTGTACGCGGCCAACCTCGCGGGCGCGCTGGAGTGCCTGAACGCCGGCATCACCACGCTCGTCGACTGGTCCCACATCAACAACTCCCCCGAGCATCCGGACGCGGCGATCCAGGGCCTGGCGGAGAGCGGCATCCGCGCCCAGTACGCGTACGGCAGCGCCAACACCTCCCTCGCCGACTACTGGTTCGAGAGCAAGATCGCGATCCCCGGCGACGACGTCCGGCGGATCCGCGGGAACCACTTCTCCTCCGACGACGGCCTGCTCACCATGGCGCTGGCCACCCGCGGCCCCGGCTTCTGCCTCAACGACGTCGTCACCGCCGAGTGGGCGCTCGCCCGCGAACTGGACATCCCGATCACCGTGCATGTCGCCATGGGCCGCCTCGCGGGGCGCTTCGGCATGGTCAAGCAGCTGAACGACCTGGGGCTCCTCGGCGCCGACACCACCTACATCCACTGCTGCTATCTCAGCGAGGAGGAGTGGCGGATGGTCGCCGACAGCGGCGGTACGGTCTCGATCGCGCCACAGGTCGAGCTTCAGATGGGGCACGGCTGGCCGCCCGTGATGACGGCCGTCGAGTACGGACTGCGCCCCTCGCTGAGCACCGACGTCGTCACGACCGTGCCCGGCGACATGTTCACCCAGATGCGAGCCGCCTTCGGCGCCGAGCGCGCCCGCGTCAACGCCGACTGCTGGAAGGCCAACATGCCGGTGCCGGAAACCATGTTGACGGCACGTCAGATGCTGGAGTTCGCCACGCTCAACGGCGCCCATGTCGCCGGCGTCGAGGACCGCACCGGCTCGCTCACCCCCGGCAAGCGCGCCGACGTGGTCGCCGTCGACGCCACCGCGCTGAACGTCGCCCCCGTGCACGACGCGGCCGCCGCGGTGACCCTGTCGGCCGACGTCTCCAACGTCGACACGGTCATCGTCGACGGCGTGATCCGCAAGCGGGACGGCCGGCTCGTCGCCGATGTCGACCGCGCCCGGCGACTGGTCCAGGAGTCCCGCGACCGGCTCCTGGCCGCGAAGGAGGCGAAGAGCGCCGCATGACCCGACACCTGGTGCGCCTCGCCGCCGACGTCCCCGAGCCGCCGTACGACGCACTCGGCCACCGGCGGCGGGAGCTCGTGGGAGAGGCGGACGGCAGCGTGCACACCGGCTTCGGCCTGTGCGAGCTGCGGCCCGACGGCCGGGTCGCCGCCCATGTGCACTCCTACGAGGAGAGCTTCCACGTCCTCGACGGTGCCGTGATCCTCGACGTGCCCGAGGGTTCGTACCTCCTGGAGGAGGGCGACTACGGACTCCTCCCGGCCGGCGTCCCGCACGCCTGGCGCGGCGCCGGGGACACGGGCGGCCGCTGGGCCGACATGCTCGCGCCGGTGCCGCGGGCCCGCTACGGCCACGACACCCAGGCAGTCCCCGCGCTGCCGGAACGCGACCCCGTCCGCATCGACGTGCGCGATCCGCGCATCCGGTCCCTCGGCCACTTCGAAGCGGCGCAGATGGACCCCGGCAAGCAGTCGCAGGACCTGCTCGCGGTGTCGGCGAGCATGCGGACCGCGCTCCTCGTGTACAGCGGCATCACCGTGAAGATGATGGTCGACAGCGACCTCGGCGCGGTCGCCTCGACCATGTTCATGGTGCAGTACGCCCCCGACGGCGTCGCGGGCAGCCACGACCACCCCTTCGAGGAGACGTACCTGATCGTCGAGGGACTGGTCGACGCCACCTTCGACGGCGCGCGGTACCGGCTCGGGCCGGGGGACGTCGCCTGGGCGGGCGCCGGCTGTGTGCACGGGTTCTCCAACGCCGGGGAGGGGCCCGTGCGCTGGCTGGAGACACAGGCGCCGCAGCCGCCGCCGCGGCACTCGTACCGGTTCACTCGGGACTGGGATTATCTGAGGGAGGCACTGGGCCGATGAGCAGTGTCCTTGTCGTGGGCGGTACGTCCGGGATCGGCCGCGAGTTCGCCCGCGTGCGCGCGGGGCAGGGCGACGAGGTGGTCGTCACCGGCCGCGACGCCCATCGCGCCGGCACGGTCGCCAAGGAGATCGGGGCCGGTCGGGGGCTCGCCCTCGATCTCTCCCGGCCGAAGGAGATCGCCGCCGCGCTCGCCCCGGCCGGACGCGTGGACCATCTGGTGATCGCGGGTGTCGCACGGGACGAGAACCGGGTCGCCGACTACGACATCGAAGCCGCCCTGCGTCTCGTCACGCTCAAACTCGTCGGCTACACCGAGGTCGTGCACGCCCTCGGCCCACGGCTGCACGACGACAGCGCCGTCGTCCTGTTCGGCGGTCAGGCCAAGGAACGCCCCTACCCGGGGGCGACGACGGTGGCGACCGTCAACGCGGGTATGCGCGGCCTGGTGCACACGCTCGCCGTCGAACTGGCGCCGGTGCGCGTCAACGCAGTGCATCCCGGGGTCGTCGGTGACAGCCCGTACTGGGCGGGCAGACCCGAGGAGGTGCTGGCGGGGCTGCGCGCCAGGACGCCCGGTGGACGGCTCGCCACGATGGCGGACGTCGTGGACGCGGTGGACTTCCTGCTGCGCAACCGGTCGGTCAACGCGGTCGAACTCGCGGTGGACGGAGGGTGGTTGCTGGGCTGAACCGGGGGTCAGCGCTTGAGACCGACCGCCCCGTACAGGGACACCGGCCCGCCGCGGTCGTCCTCCTCCTCGCCGGGCCGCCAGTTCCCCAGGGACACGATGCCCGGATCCAGGACCTCAAGTCCCTTGAAGAGACGGCTCATTTCGGCGTGCGAGCGGGCCACGAGGGTCACCCCGCGCGCCGTGTACGCCGCGATGCCCCGCCGGACGTTCTCCGGATCGAAGTCCGCGGTCATCGCCGACAGCACCAGACAGCTGCCCGGCGCCAGCGCGCCGACCAGCGTGTCCACCAGCTCATGGGCGCCGTCGTCGTCCGCGATGAAGTGCAGCAGCGCGATCAGCGACAGCGCGACGGGACGGTCCAGGTCGAGAACGGCGCCCGCCGCTTCCAGGATCCGCTCCGGCTCCCGCGCGTCGGCCTGCACGTACTCGGTGACGCCCTGCGGGGTGCCGCGCAGCAGGGCGCCCGCGTGCGCCAGGACGATCGGGTCGTTGTCGACGTACACCACCCGTGCGTCGGGGACGACGGACTGGGCGATCTGGTGCAGGTTGGGCTCGGTCGGGATGCCCGAGCCGATGTCGAGGAACTGGCGGATCCCCGCCTCCTCGACGATCGCCCGGGTGGCCCGCTCCATGAACCGGCGGTTGGCGCGTGCGTGCCGCGGGGCGTCGCCCTGCATCGCGGTGATCTGCCGGCCGAGTTCCTCGTCGACGGGGTAGTTGTCCTTGCCGCCGAGGAACCAGTCGTAGACCCGGGCCGGGTGCGGCCTGCTCGTGTCGATCCTCGAAATGGCCGGCTCGGACCCGGTCACGCGACACCCCTGTGTTCGACGGCGATCTGACCCAGCAGTCTGTCACGATCACGGTGCCCGGCAGAGACTGTCTTCGGCCACCTCCTCGGCGGGCGAGGCCCGCACCGACGCGGCCGTGAGCACGGCCGTCGGCACGGGACGCCGCCGCGAGCTCCTGCCGTCGCTCACGGCTTGAGCGGGTCGTGGCCGATCGTCATCAACTGATGGCGTCGGCGCGTCTGTTCGGGCTCGGGTTCGTTCTCCAGGTCCGCCTCCTCGGTGACGGTGTCCACGACGTCGTACATGACTTGGATGTCGGCGTCCGTGAGGTCCGTGCGCCGTTTCTGGAGGATCGAGAGGACGTGCTGCCCGGTCGGTGGGCCGGCCCGGTCCGGCAGCGGCTCGCTGTCCTCCCGGGCGTCGCTGACCCGCAGCCAGCCGGCCAGTTCCTGCGAGGTCATGTTCACCACGCGGTGGAAGTCCTCCCACAGCGCGTCGAGTTCGAGGGCGTCGGTCACGGTGTGCCCCTTGTCTTCGGGTGCGGGCGGTCGTCCGGTACGGCGGGTCGGGTCACTCGTCGCGCGGCCAGTTCTCGGCGTCGAACATCCACCGCTGCTTCTCCAGCTCGCTGGTGATGCCGATGAGCAGGTCCTGGGTGACCGGGTCCGGCTCGGCGGTGGCGGTGATGCGCTCACGCAGCCGCTCGACGGCCGCCCCCAGGGTGTCCACGACCAGCTGGACGACCTCCGTGTCGCGGATCCAGCCCTCCTTCGGGCCGGGCAGCGTGTAGGCCGCGGCGATCGTCTCCGGGCGGCCGTCGGGCGGCAGGCCGAGCGCCGCCGCGCGTTCGGCGACGGTGTCGGCGTACGAGCGGGCGGTGGAGACCACCTCGTCGAGCTGCAGATGGATCGACCGGAAGCGCGGGCCCACGATGTTCCAGTGCGCCTGCTTGCCGATCAGTGAGAGTCCGAGAAGGTCGACGAGCGTGCCCTGAAGTGCGTCACCGGCGACTCGGCGGGCCGGTTCGGGAAGCGTGCTGTTCACCCCAGTCATTCCGGGCTCCTCCTTCTGGCTGGGTCCAGGCCGGACGGAGCGACGCGGTGCGGAAGCGGTGTCCGGCCACCCGGTCCCACCGCGGTGCCGGCCACTTCGGTCACTGCGGTCTGCGACCGCTCCCGTCACTGCGACCACTCCATGACGGCGCGGGTGCCCAGGCCCGAACCGGTGCAAACGCGACGTGTCTCAGCGTGCGAGCACGCTGTCCAGGAAGCGGATCAGGTCCGCGAAGACCTCCGCCTTGTTCGTCTCGTGAAACACCTCGTGCCTGGCCCCGGCGTACACACGCTCGGTCGCGTCCTTCCCGCGCAGCTCCTCGATCCCGACGCGGCTGCCGGCGAGCGGGACCAGCCGGTCGTCGTCGCCGTGCAGCCACAGCAACGGCAGCTCTCCGACCGCGCCGCCCCTGGACACGGTGTCCAGCATCCGGGCGAACGCCTCCACCGTCGGCCGCTTCATCGGCCCGTGCCAGACCAGCGGATCCCCCGCGTACGCCGCGCCCACCGCGGGGTCGCGGGACAGGGCGGCCGGGCTGATGGGCGTGTCGGGGATCTCGGCGCGGGCGAGCAGCCGCCGCGGCAGTTCCCAGTCGCCGATCACCGGCCCGGACAGCACCAGGGCGGCCAGGGCGTCGCCGTACTGCTGTGCGTACCGTGCGGCGACGAGTCCGCCCATCGAGTGTCCGACCAGGACGACCGGTACGTCCGGATGCGCGGCCCGGGCCAGATCGGCGACGGCGTGCAGATCGGCGACCACGCCCTGGAAGTCCTCGATCAGCACGCGTTCGCCCGCCGACCGCCCGTGACCGACGTGATCCGGCCCGAACACCGCCGCACCCTGTCCGACCAGCACGTCCGCCACCTCGGCGTATCGGCCCACGTGCTCGCCGTAGCCGTGGACCACGAGTGCGACGAATCCGGGCCGGGGATTCGGCCATTCGCTCACGACGATCGATCCGCGGTGGCCGTGGAGGGAATGCTCGCGGATGTCGGCCATGGCTCCTCCGGCTGCGACCGGCAGTGGTCGGCTGTCCGATCGGCTGTGTTCGGCTGCGTCGGTGAAGGTCACCGGGGGGATCTTCCCAGGGTGCGACAGATCGGTCTATAGTCCAAAACTAGCGGTGCTAATTAACAGGGTGCCGTCCAAGCTGCCCGGTCAGGAGTCCTGTCGTGCGTCCCGTCCACTTCGCGGCCGCCCGCCGCACCCCCATCGGCAAACTGCGCGGGGCACTGTCCTGCGTCCGGCCCGACGACCTCGCCGCCACCGTGATCAGGGGCCTCGTCGCCGACGTCCCCGCCCTCGACCCGGCGCGCGTCGACGACGTCTACTGGGGAGCCGCCAACCAGGCCGGCGAGGACAACCGCAACGTCGCCCGCATGGCCGCGCTGCTCGCCGGCCTCCCGGAGTCCGTGCCGGGCGCCACGGTCAACCGGCTGTGCGCCTCCGGCCTGGAGGCGGTGACGACCGCCGCCCGCACCATCGCGGCGGGCGAGGCCGACATCGTGCTCGCCGGCGGCTCCGAGTCCATGAGCCGCGCCCCCTTCGTCCTGCCCCGCCCCGACGAGGCACTGCCGCACCGCATCGAGACCCACGACACCCGGCTCGGCTGGCGGCTGGTCAACCCGGCGATGAAGGAACTCCACGGCCTGCTGTCGATGGGCGAGACGGCCGAGGAGGTCGCCGGGCGCTACGGCGTCGCCCGCCAACGGCAGGACGAGTTCGCGCTGCGCAGCCACCAACGAGCCGCCGACGCCCGCAAGAACGGCCACTTCGACGACGAACTCCTGCCGGTGACCCGCCCGGACGGCATCCTCGTCGACAGCGACGAGTGCATCCGTGAGGACACCTCGTACGAGAAGCTGTCCCGGCTGAAGCCGGTCTTCCGTGAGGGCGGCACCGTCACCGCGGGCAACGCCTCACCGATGAACGACGGCGCCGCCGGGCTGCTCCTCGTCAGCGAGGAGGCCCTGAACGAACTGGGCCTGGAGTCCCTCGGCCGCTACGTCGCCGGCGCATCCGCCGGAGTCCACCCCGACGTCATGGGCATCGGTCCGGTCCCCGCCACCCGCAAGGCTCTGGCCCGCGCCGACTGGACGGTCGCCGACGTCCAGGAGGCCGAGTTCAACGAGGCGTTCGCCGCCCAGGCGCTCGCCTGCGTGGACCAGCTCGGGATCGACCCCGAGCTGGTCAACCCCAGCGGCGGCGCCATCGCACTCGGCCATCCGCTGGGCTGCTCGGGCGCACGGATCCTCACGACGCTGCTGCACCGGATGCGGCGGACGGGTGCGGAGCGTGGGCTGGCGACGATGTGTGTGGGTGTCGGGCAGGGAAGTGCGGTGCTGGTGGAGAGGCATTAGCGAGCTCCCGACAGGCGAGACGGTCCTTACCGGTACCTGTTGTCTGCACATACCATCGGTCTCCGCATGGACACGATGACGCTTTGGCACATAACAGGCTGGGAGTTCGCCGCGCTCGCCTTCGCGGCCCTGCTCGTCGGCTTCTCCAAGACGGCCGTGAGCGGGGCCAACACGGTGAGCCTCGCGGTCTTCGCCGCCGTACTGCCCGCCCGCGCCTCCACCGGCATCCTGCTGCCGATCCTGATCGCGGGCGACGTGCTCGCCGTACTCACCTACCGGCGGCACGCCCACTGGCCCACCCTGTGGCGGCTGTTCCCCGCGGTCGCCGCCGGCGTGGTCCTCGGCACGGTGTTCCTGGTGTGGGCCGACGACGAGATCGTCCGGACGTCGATCGGCGCGATCCTGCTGCTGATGGCGGGCGTCACGGTGTGGCGCCGCCGCACGGCCGAGAAGGAGGCCGAGCCGGACTCGGTCACCACCCGGGCCGGCCGGGTCAAGGCCCGTTCGTACGGCGTCCTCGGCGGCTTCACCACGATGGTCGCCAACGCGGGCGGCCCCGTGATGTCGATGTACCTGCTGTCGGCGGGCTTCCGCAAGCTCGGCTTCCTGGGGACGTCGGCCTTCTTCTTCCTGATCGTCAACGTCTCCAAGGTGCCCTTCAGCGCCGGGCTCGGACTCATCGACGGGTCCTCGCTGCTGCTCGACGCCGCGCTGGTGATCTTCGTCGTGCCGGGCGCGGTGCTCGGCAAGTGGGCCGTGGACCGCATCAACCAGCGGCTGTTCGAGCAGCTCGTGATCGCGGCGACCGTCGTGGGCGGCCTACAGCTGCTGCTGCGCTGAGCCCCGCAGGCCCCTCAACAGGGCGGGCAGATCGGCGAACGAGTCGATGACATGGTCCGGAGTACCACTGGCGTCACGATGTGTCTGCGGCAGGTACTTCCCGGTCCGCACCAGCACACCCGTGACACCGGCCCGCTGCGCCGCCAGCACGTCGGACTCGATGTCGTCCCCCACCATCACCGCCTCGCCGGCACCGACCCCGACATGCGCCAGCGCCGCCTCGAAGAACGCGGCCGAGGGCTTGCCGGTGATCTCGGCCTCGACCCGCGCGGCCTTCTCCAGCCCGGCCAGGAACGCGCCGGTGTCCAGCCGCAGCCCCCGCTCGGTACGCCAGTACAGGTTCCGGTGCATGGCCACCAGGCGCGCCCCGCGCTGGAGATGCCCGAAGGCCCGGTCCAGCGCCGCGTACCCGAACTCGGGCCCGGCACCGCCGACGACCACGACGTCGGGCGGCTCGCCGCCGCCCCGGTCCTCGTCGACGAGGGCGACCCCGCCGAGATCCTCGGTGATGTCACCGCTGTTCAGGAGCGCACACCGCGCACCGGGGTAGTGCTCGGCGAGATGAGCTGCGGTGACGGCGGGCGCGGTCAGGATGTCGCCGGCGGACACCGGGAACCCGGCGCCCGCCAGTGTGCGTGCGATCGACGCCCGGGTCCGCGAGGTCGTGTTGGTGACCAGCGCGACAGCGAGCCCCGCCTCGCGGATCTCCCGCAACGCCTCGACCGTCCCGGGCAGCGGCTGCCACGAGACGGTGAGGACTCCGTCGATGTCGATGAGGACGGCCCGTACGGATCCCATACCAGGACGATAGCGGCCGGAAGCCGCCGGGGACCGGCCCGCTCGTTCGCGCCGGACCGGTCCCGTCACCTCTGCTCAGGGAGCGATACCGACGCCGGCGATGCCGCTCCAGGCCCGTTCCTGACGGGCCGTCATGGCCGGCCAGTCCAGCCCGCCCGGCCGCGGCTCGACGCGCGAGGCGTACGGCGCCGGACGGAAGTCGGGGTCGTACAGGCAGCCCGTGCCGTACCTCTCGTCGAAGGCGCCGCACGCCACCGCGACCGACTGCGGCGTGGGCTTCTTCCCCTTGCGCACCCAGGTGTCGAGGGCCGCGATGGACGTGGCGTACTCCGCGCCGCTCAGCTCACTGTGCTCGTGCTCCCGCGTGAACGTCTGCACCAGGTGTCCCTCGCGCCCGGCGCCCCGGAGCGTGGCCCGGTAGGCCGACTCGTGCTCGATGAACGCCGTCGGGTCGTCGATGGCGTGCAGCGTGAGCACCGGGATCGAGACCTTGCCGGTGAGATCGCTGTCGTAGGACAGGTCCCGTACGGCCGTGGGGTCGGGGGCGAAGCGTTCGACACCGGCGTTGAGCGCCGCGTCGTCGTGCGACCCGGAGTAGCGGACGCCCACGTTCCCGAAGGGATTCCGGTCGCCGAGGCGCTCGTGCACGATGTCCCGGAACGTGAAGGTCGCGAACCGCAGATGCGACTCCAGCGTGCGCTCGGGGATCCGGGTGACCGCGAGGATGTCGTCGAGGTTGCGCTGCTGGAGCGCGGTCCGCTCCGCCGCCGGCGACGAGAAGCCGGTGCACTCCTGGAGGCGGGCGCGCAGCCCGGCGGACGTCATGGTCGAGCCGGCGCGCAGGCCCTGCCACAGCGGGTACTGCTGCTCGGTCGGGCGGGGGTGGTTGCCGCAGTAGTACTGGTAGACGACGCGCAGGTCGACGCGGTAGTCGTAGCCGCGCGAGCCGCCGCCCAGGACGCCGTTGGTGAGCAGCGCCCCGTTGTACGTCCCCGGCTTCCCGGCGTAGGTCTCCACGACCTTCGCGGCTACGTTCCCGCCCCACGACTGGCCGTGCACATACGTCCGCCGGGGCTTGCCGAACTCCTCGACGAACAGCCGGCGGGCGCTCTCCGTGTCGGCGGCGGCCATCCGGGTGCCGTAGCCGCCCCGGCGGTAGGACGAGCCCACCCAGGCGTAACCCTCCTTCACCATCACCGACCAGCGGCCGAGGTCGTCGATGCTGCGCGTGGGGTCGGACTCCGCGCCGAGGCCGGGGCCGCCGTGGGCGTGCACGACTAGGGACTTGTTCCAGTTGTCGGGTATGGCGACGGCGTAGTAGGCGCCGTTGGCGTCACGGCCGGTGTAGCAGTCGGCCGTGCCCACGAGATCCGCGGGGCACTCGGCGAGTGCCGGTCCTTCCGCCGTCTCGCCCCGTGCGTTCGAGGCGCCGACGAGGATGCCGACGGCGAGCGCACCTGCCAGCACCGCGGCGAGCGTGGTGCGTCGCCGTGCGGGCGATGGGACAGACCTGCGGATCACTGAGTTCGTTCTCGTCCAGTCCAAGACGCTGCTCCTCGTCCTCGTCGGCGCGTCGCGAGCCGTGCGCCGCGATGCTAGGGAGCGGGCGGGCCGAGGGACCACGGTCTGACTGTTGTGTTCATAGTGTTCGCCGGGTCGAACAGGAACGGGGGCGGTCACGAGCCCCTGCGGGCACGGGAATTGACGGATACGGGCGCGGAGGGCGCCCGAGCGGGCACGGGCGCGTGTACGGGACCGGGGGTGGCGTGAGCTCTGAGGTTGCTCGTAGGGGCACGGGACCGGGGGCGCGAACTACGCTCACTCCATGTCTCCCCGCCACATCCTGATCCTCGGTGGCACCACCGAGGCCCGCGAACTCGCCGCCGTGCTCGCGGCGCGGCCCGGTGTCCGCGTCACCACCTCGCTCGCGGGGCGGGTGTCGCGGCCGGGCGCGGTCGACGGGGACGTGCGGATCGGGGGCTTCGGCGGCGCGGAGGGTCTGGCCGACTGGCTCCGCGCCGAACACGTCGACTTCCTCGTGGACGCCACGCACCCCTTCGCCGAGTCGATCACGGCGAACGCGGCCCGCGCCGCTAGGTCGGCGGTCGTCCCGGCACTGGTCCTGCGCCGCCCCGGCTGGCACCCCGGCCCGGGTGACCGCCGGCACGACGTCGCCTCCCTCGACGAGGCCGCCGCGCTGCTGCCGAGCCTCGGCCGGCGCGTGTTCCTCACCACCGGCCGCCTCGGCCTCGCGGCCTTCGCCCACCTGTCCGACCTGCACTTCGTCGCACGCTCCGTCGAACCCCCCGAGCCCCCCATGCCTGCGCACACCGAGGTGCTCCTGGCCCGCGGCCCCTTCACCCCGTCCGGCGAGTCCGCCCTGCTGCGCGATCACCGCATCGACGTCCTGGTGACCAAGGACAGCGGCGGAACCGCCACCTCCGCCAAACTCACCGCCGCCCGCAGCCTCGCCCTCCCGGTCGTGGTCGTACGCCGCCCTCCGCTGCCGGAAGGTGTGGACGCGGTGCGGGATGTGGCGGGGGTGCTGGAGCGTCTCGGTCTCAGCGGAGGGTGACCGAGGCCCGGATGCGGTCGATGGCCCGCAGTACCTCGTCGCCTGCCTACCGCTGCTCCCCCTCCTCCGCATCCCGGCGGCGCAGCAGATACGTGTCCATGATCCAGCCCTTGCGCTCCCGCGCCTCCGCGCGCAGCCGCTCGATACGGGGCGCGGCCTCGGCGATCGGACCCGAGGCGAGGATCTCGTCCGGGGTCCCGATGTAGGCGCCCCAGTAGATCTCGATGTCCTGGTCGGCGTACTGCCGGAAGGTCTGATGGGCGTCGAGCATCACGACCACGTCGTCCACGTCCTCCGGGAAACCCTCGGCCAGCCGCCGCCCCGTGGTGATCTGCACCGGCCGCGCGACCCGGTTGAGCCCCGTCCGATGCCGGGCGACGAGCGCCGAGACGCTGCTGATGCCGGGCACGACGTCGTACTCGAAGTCCACGGCGCCCTTGTCCAGCACCTCCTGAAGGATCCCGAGCGTGCTGTCGTACAGCGCGGGATCACCCCACACCAGGAACGCGCCGGTCTGGTCCTCGCCCAGCTCCTCGGCGATCAGCCGCTCGTAGATCCCGGCGCGGGCGCTGCGCCAGTCACCGACGGCGGGGGAGTAGGCCGAGCCGCCGGCCGACCGGTCCCGCTCGGGATCGCGGGCCTCGACGACCCGGTACGTCCCCTCGGGTATGTGCGCGTCCAGCATGTCCCGGCGCAGCCGTGTGAGGTCCGACTTCACCTCACCCTTGTCGAGGATGAAGAACACATCCGTACCACGCAGCGCCCTGACCGCCTGGAGCGTCAGCTGCTCCGGGTCGCCCGCCCCGATCCCGATGACATGAATCTTTCGCACGCCCCGAGTCTGCCGCACGCCACTGACACAGCCGTCACCGAGTCCACGCAGGCCGCACCGGGTACCGGAAGCCGGCCGCCCCGAGCTGCCGCGCACCGGTTCCCGCCGTCCGCTGCGCCGCGCACCGGTTCCCGCCGTCCGCTGCGCCGCGCACCGGACGGCGGGAACCGGCCCCGCCGCGCCGTGTGCCGGACCCGCCTACGCCCGCCCGCGCAGCCGCGGCGCCCGCTCCCGAGCGTCCACCCGGCCAGGGCCGTCTTCCACGTCCCCCGCCAGTTCCCGTGCCCACGCGGCCAGCCCCGCGAGATCCATTCCGTACGGCCGCGGCTCCCCGCCGCCGGCCGCCCACTCCTCCACGGCTCCGGCGCCGCGCCGCAGCAGCCTCGCGCCACCCGTCACGTTCCCCCGCGCCGAATGAGTGAGCCCGACCGCCAGCTGCGCCAGCCCGCGCCACAGGGCCCGCTCCTTCTCCGGCCCGGTCTTCCACGCGTCCTCGAACACCTCGTGCGCATGGAACGGTTTCCCCGTGTCCAGCAGTTCCTGCGCCTGAGCGACCGTGGCCTGCGGCGTCCGTACGACACCCTCCGGCTGGCGGGCGACGCCGTCCGCGCCGTACGGCAATGGCCGCCCCAGACCGTCCCGGGGCCGCGCGTTACGCGCCCGCCCCTCGCTGTCCCGGTCCCGCGCCGCCGCCTGCCGTCCTGACGATGTGCTGCCCATACCCCCGATTGTCCATCGCCCCCTCCCCGGGCGGACGGACACCCGCTTCGGAGGGCGTCGGCGTGAGGTAAAGTGCTGTTCGCGCGATCACGCGGTTCACGGCGTGAGAGGCAACGGGACGTGGCGCAGCTTGGTAGCGCACTTGACTGGGGGTCAAGGGGTCGCAGGTTCAAATCCTGTCGTCCCGACTTGCGAAGGAGCAGGTCGGAGGTCATTTCCAGTTGATTGGAAATGGCCTCTTCGTCGTTCTTGGGCCGAATGGGGCCGAGAGCCATGAGGCTTCGCCCGGGCTATTTGAGGCGATTTGTGCTTGATCTTACTTTTTGCGCTCTCTAGTGTTCGCCGGAAGGAAACGCTGCGAGTTCCGAGTCCCGTGCCACCGTCCGGAATCGAGGTGTGGAGCGCGTGCACGCGAGGTGCGGCTGCCGGCCAGCTTCGGGTCATAGGGGGCGTCTCAGAGGGACGCGATGGCTGCGGACGTTCGCCGTACTGCCGTTGCTGGCGTCGGTGCTCGCCGCCTGTGGCAGTGACGAGGGCTCCGGTAGGCCCACCCTCAACTGGTACAACTTCCCCGACGACTCCGGCGCGCTCCAGAAGGCGGCCGACCGGTGCAGCCGGGCGTCGGGCGGCCGCTACACGATCAGCTACAACAAGCTCCCGCGTGCCGCGGACGGCCAGCGCCAGCAGCTCGTCCGCAGACTCGCGGCCGAGGACGACTCGCTCGACATCCTGGGCCTGGACGTCACCTGGGCGGCGGAGTTCGCCGAGGCGCGCTGGATCCGGGAGTGGACGGGGGCGGCCAAGCGACAGGCCGTGGAAGGCACCCTGCGCGTACCGCTGCAGACCTCGACCTGGAAAGGCAAGCTGTACGCCGTCCCGTACAACACCAACACCCAGCTCCTGTGGTACCGCAAGGACCTGGTGCCCACCCCGCCCAGGACCTGGGCCGAGATGCTGGACATGGCCGGCGCCCTCGCCCGGCAGGGCAAACCGCACTTCGTGGAGATCCAGGGCGCCCAGTACGAGGGCCTGACCGTCTGGTTCAACACGCTGATCAACAGTGCGGGCGGCTCGATCCTCAACGCGAGCGCGACCGAGCCCTCGCTCGGTCCTCCTGCCGTGCGCGCCGCCGGGATCATGCGTGAGCTGGCGAACTCCGCGGCCGCGGATCCTTCCCTGTCCAACCAGATGGAGGACCAGAACCGCCTCGCCATGGAGTCGGGGGCAGCGGCCTTCGAGCTCAACTACCCGTTCGTCTATCCGTCGATGAAGGCGAACAACCCCGCACTGTTCAAGAACTTCCGCTGGGCGCCGTACCCCCGGGTCGACCCGAACCGCCCGGCACGGCCCACCATCGGCGGCATCGACCTGGCGGTGAGCGCCTACTCGCGCCACCCCGACCTGGCCTTCGAGGCGGCGCTGTGCCTGCGCGATCGGGAGAACCAGCTCACCGCCGCGCTGGAGGGCGGTCTGCCGCCCACCCTGCGCGCCCTGTACGACGAGCCCGCGTTCATGAAGGAGTACCCCTTCTCCAAGGACGTGCTGGCCGCCCTGGAGTCGGCGAGCGTACGCCCGATCACTCCGGTCTACCAGAACGTGTCGATCGCGGTCTCCCACACGCTGTCTCCGCCGTCCGGAATCAAACCGGTGAGCTCCGTCGACACCATCGGAGAGCAGATCGACGATGCCCTGCGATCCGAGGGTGTGATCCCGTGAACCACCTCCCACCGCACCACTCCGCCGGGCTGCGCCGCAGCGCACGGGCCTCGTCCTCGGGCGGCCTGAGATGAGCACACGGGCGCAACCGGCCGGAGCACCGCCGCCCCCCGAGCCGGAGACGGAGCAGGCGGAGGCGGACCGGGCGGCACTCTCGGCGGGCGCCAGGCAGGAGCGGCGGCTCGGCTGGCTGCTCTGCGCGCCCGCGGTCGTCGTCATGATCGCGGTGACCGCCTACCCCATCGGGTACGCCGTCTATCTGTCCCTCCAACGGTACGACCTGCGCTTTCCCGGACAAGCGGAGTTCGTGGGCCTGAGCAACTACGGGGCGGTGCTGTCCTCCCCGTTCTGGTGGGACGCCTTCTGGGTCACGCTCTTCATCACCGCCGTGTCGGTGGCGATCGAACTGGTCCTCGGAATGGGACTCGCCCTGGTGATGCACCGCACGATCTTCTGGCGCGGCACCGTCCGCACGTCGGTCCTCGTTCCGTATGGGATCGTCACCGTCGTCGCCGCCTTTTCCTGGCAGTACGCCTGGACCCCGGACCTCGGATATCTCGCCGAACTGTTGCCCAGCGGAGAGGCTCCGCTGACCGAACAGTGGCCCGCCCTCTGGCTGATCATCCTCGCCGAGGTGTGGAAGACGACGCCGTTCATGGCCCTGCTGCTGCTCGCGGGCCTCGCGCTGGTCCCCGAGGAGACCCTGAAGGCGGCCATGGTGGACGGCGCCACCGCCTGGCAGCGTTTCACCAAGATCATGCTGCCGCTGATGAAGCCTGCCATCCTGGTGGCACTGCTCTTCCGCACACTGGACGCGTTCCGGATCTTCGACAACATCTACATCCTGACCGCGGGCGCCCATGAAACCGGCTCTCTGTCGATTCTCGGGTACGACAACCTGTTCACCGCGCTGAACCTGGGTATCGGGTCGGCGATCTCGGTCCTGATCTTCATCTGCGTCGGGATCATCGCCTTCACCTTCGTCAAACTGTTCGGCGCAGCAGCACCCGGCGCGGAGGTGAAGCGCTGATGGCCGCGGTGGGAAAGACGCATGCCGTCCGATGGGGAGTCCTGAACGCGGTGGTGGTGCTGTACGCCCTGTTCCCGGTGTGGTGGATCGCCGCACTGTCGTTCAAGGACCCCAGCACGCTGACGGACGGCAACTACATCCCCACGGACTGGACCTGGGAGAACTACCAGGGCATCTTCGAGACCAGCGAGTTCACCCGGGCGCTGATCAACTCGATCGGTATCGCGCTGATCGCCACGGTGATCGCGGTCGCGCTGGGCACCATGGCCGCCTACGCGGTGGCCCGGCTGCGCTTCCCCGGCAAGCGGGTGCTCATCGGGATGTCCCTGCTGATCGCCATGTTCCCCCCGATCTCCCTGGTGTCACCGCTGTTCAACATCGAGCGGATCATCGGGATCTTCGACACCTGGATCGGGCTGATCATCCCGTACATGACCTTCTCCCTGCCGCTTGCGATCTACACCCTGTCGGCGTTCTTCCGGGAGATCCCCTGGGACCTGGAGAAGGCCGCCAAGGTCGACGGGGCGACGCCCGCGCAGGCCTTTCGGCTGGTCATCGCACCGCTGGCCGCGCCGGGCGTGTTCACCACGGCCATTCTCGTGTTCATCTTCTGCTGGAACGACTTCCTGTTCGCGATCTCCCTGACGTCCACCGAGTCCGCGCGCACCGTGCCTGCCGCGATCGCGTTCTTCACCGGGAGCTCCCAGTTCCAGCAGCCCACAGGATCGATCGCCGCCGCAGCTGTGGTCATCACCATCCCGATCATCGTTTTCGTCCTGTTCTTCCAGCGGCGGATCGTCGCCGGACTGACCTCCGGGGCAGTCAAGGGATGAACGGGCCGACCGCGGCGGACAGGCCACCGGTCCGGGACACCGACCGCGGTACCCGGACCCGGAAGGCATGAAGGCAAGGAGGCACCACCCATGGCCGAGATCATCCTCGAGGGAGTCACCAAGCGCTTTCCCGACGGGTCCCTCGCCGTGAAGGACGTGGACCTCGAGATCGCCGACGGCGAGTTCGTGATCCTGGTCGGTCCGTCGGGATGCGGCAAGTCCACCACCCTGAACATGATCGCCGGACTTGAGGACATCACCGAGGGCACCCTGCGCATCGGAGACCGAGTCGTCAACGACCTGGCTCCCAAGGAACGCGACGTCGCCATGGTGTTCCAGAGCTATGCCCTGTACCCGCACATGAACGTCCGGGAGAACATGGGCTTCCCGCTGCGCCTGGCCAAGGTGGACAAGGACACCATCGACGCCAAGGTGACGGAAGCCGCCCGGATCCTCGACCTCACCGAGCAACTGGACCGCAAGCCCGCCAACCTCTCGGGCGGTCAGCGTCAGCGGGTCGCCATGGGGCGGGCCATCGTCCGTGATCCCAAGGCGTTCTTGATGGACGAGCCGCTGTCCAACCTGGACGCCAAGCTCCGGGTGCAGATGCGCACGCAGATCTCGCGGCTGCAGCGGAGCCTCGGCACGACCACCGTGTACGTCACCCACGACCAGACGGAGGCGATGACGCTCGGCGACCGGGTCGTGGTCATGAGGCAGGGCCTGGTCCAGCAGATCGGCACACCGGCCGAGCTGTACGACCTGCCGCGCAACATCTTCGTCGCGGGTTTCATCGGCTCCCCGGCGATGAACTTCCTGAACGCCACTCTGGAGGACGGTGCCCTGCGTTCGTCCCTGGGCGACCTGACCCTCGACGACCGTACGAGGCAGGCGCTGGAACGTCAGAACGCGCCCCGCGAGGTCATCGTCGGGCTGCGCCCGGAGGCATTCGAGGACGTGGCCCTGTCACACGACAGGGACCGGACGGGCCCGGTCTTCACCGCCAACGTGGAGGTACTGGAGTCGCTGGGCTCCGATGTGTATGTCTACTTCACCGCGGAGGGCGGGCCCGCGACGACCACCGAACTGGAGGAACTCGCCAAGGACTCGGGCCTGCGCGACACCGGCGCCGACACCCGCAACATCGTGGCCCGCCTGGACGCCGCCACGCGTGCCCGCGAGGGCGAACCGGTCGAGCTGCAGGTCGACATGGCCAAGGCTCACGTGTTCGACCCGGCGACCGGAGCGAACCTTACGCATCCGGTGACGGCGGACTGACGATGCACCACACAGGGCGTCGACCGCGCAGGCGTCCTGGACGGGGGGTGTCCCGGGGGCGCGGGTTCCACTCCTGCCGTTCCGGCGGTGCGAAGGGCCTGCGCAGGCAGCAGCCCGCGCAGGCCCTTACGCGTTGCCGAACGGAGATCGAATACGCGACCGAGCGCGCGCCCGACTGCGTAGGCTCCGCTGCGAAGAGATCTTCCGCAGCGAAGGGGCACGCATGACCACCGTCTTCTCCCGGATCATGGACGGCGAGCTTCCCGCCAAGTTCGTCTGGCGGGACCCGCAGGCGACGGCGTTCCTTTCCCACGCGCCGCTCACGCCCGGCCACACCCTCGTCGTGCCCCGGCGAGAGATCGACCAGTGGACCCAGGCCGACGCCGAGCTGCTGGCCCACTGCATGCAGGTCGCGCAGGCGGTCGGCCAGGGGGTGCAGCGGGCGTGGGACGCGCCGCGCGCCGGACTGCTCATCGCCGGCTTCGAGGTGCCGCACCTGCACATCCACGTGGCGCCGATGTGGGGCATGGGCAACCTGAACTTCGACCACGCGAAGCCCGTGGCGGACACGGCGGTCCTGGACGAGGCCGCGGACAAGCTCCGCGTCGCCCTGCGCGAGCTCGGCTTCGAACAGGCCGTGGCGCCCGGGGCCTGACCGGCGTCGAGGCCCGGCGGACGGGTGACGACGCCCGCTGGTCGCCCGCCCGTCATCCGGACCGTACGACGCCGGCCGCGCCCGGATGGTAGAAGCGGGCCATGACCAACTCGCTCATCCCTCCGGCCGGTGCCCGATGACCGCCGGCATCGACACCCCCGACCGCCGCGGCCGCACCGGACTCGACCGGGCGGGCCGGAACCTGACCGGCAACCCCCGCGTCAAGGTCCGCGACGTGCAGCTCCTGTCCAGCCACTGGTACGTCGAGCGCGCCACCACCTTCGACTTCCAGCACGCCGACGGCACCTGGCGGACCCAGCAGCGCGAGACGCACGACCGGGGCAACGGCGCGACCATGCTGCTGTACGACGCCGAACGCGAAACCGTCCTGCTCACCCGCCAGTTCCGCTTCCCGGTGTACGTCAACGGCCACCCCGACGGCATGCTGATCGAGACGCCGGGCGGGCTGCTCGACGACGATGACGAGCACCCGGAGATCGCCGTGCGACGCGAGGTCGTCGAGGAGACCGGGCACACCATCGGCGACGTCCAGCACGTCTTCGACATCTACATGAGCCCGGGATCGGTCACCGAACGCGTCAGCTTCTACGCCGCCGCCTACGGCGCCTCGACCCGCACCCACGAGGGCGGCGGCCTGGACGAGGAGGGCGAGGACATCGAGATCCTCGAACTGCCCTTCCGCCGGGCCCTGGAGATGATCCGGACCGGGGAGATCGCCGACGCCAAGACCATCATGCTGCTCCAATGGGCCGCGCTGGAGGGGCCGTTCGCCAAGTGAGGACGAAAGAGGGCGCCTGAAGCCGAGTGACGTCCACCAAGCTCGGCGCCCGCCCGCCGGCCCCCGGCACCGGCTACGTCGACAACGCCGAGGGCCTGTCGGCGAAGGTGATCCCATCGAGGACCGGAACGTCCCCCTCCAGGAGACCGTCGGAGGGTTCGCCGAGCTGGTCGAGCCATCTGCGGGCCGAGCCCGGTCTGACGCTGGTCGCCTACTCACCGCTGCTGAAGGGCGCGAACACCCGCCCGGACGTCGCGCTGCCCGGCGACTTCGACCACCCGGGCACCCCAGGCCCGGCTGAAGGTGCTGCGCGAGGTCGCCGGGGAGGCCGGCGCCACCGTCAACCAGGTCGTCCTGGCGTGGCAGACCGGCGCCGAGCTGCATGTCCTCCCCCTGGTCGGGGCGTCGTCCGTGGCCCAGCCGGCGGAGAGCCTTGCGGCCGTGGACCTGGAGCTCGCCCCGGAGCAGCGGGAACGGCTCGACGCGGCCCACTGACCACCCCGGGAGTACGCTCCGAAGAGGAGCCGAAGGAGAGTGGGCCATGCCTCTGTTCCCCAACGAGCGGTCCGTCCGCACGACCCCCGAAGGTCTCCTGTGGGAGCCCAGCGAGCGCTGGGTGCGCGGTCTCAAGGGCGACGTCACCGTCGTCGACAGCCGCCACCCCGTCCTCGTGTGGGAACCCGATCTGCCCGTTCCGTGCTACACGTTCCCACGCGATGAGGTCCGCACGGACCTCCTGCGCCCGGCGAGGAATCCGTCGCCGGGCAAGCACACGGGCTCGCAGATCTTCTACGACCTCGAAGCCGACGGCGAGCTGGTGGAGAACGCGGCGTGGACCTTCCCCTCCGCCGACCTCGCCGGGCACATCGCCTTCGAGTGGTTCCGGCGCCGGGGCACCGGTCTCGACCACTGGTTCGAGGAGGAGGAAGAGATCTTCATCCACCCGCGCGACCCTCACAAACGGGTGGACGCCATGCCCAGCAGCCGTCATGTGCAGGTCGAGATCGACGGCACGGTCGTCGCGGACACACTGCGTCCGGTGCTGCTGTTCGAGACCGGCCTGCCGATCCGGTACTACGTGCCCCCCGAGGACGTCCGGCTCGACCTGTTCGAGCCCACCGACCATCACACCGGGTGCCCGTACAAGGGCACGGCCCAGTACTGGACCTGGCGTGCTGAGGGCGAAGTCCCGCGGAACATCGTGTGGAGCTATGCCGAGCCGTTGCCCGCGGTGGGGCCGATCAGGGGGATGGTGGCGTTCTACAACGAGGCGGTGGACATCGTCGTGGACGGCGAACGCCTGAAGCGGCCGGTCACGCCGTTCACCGCGAGCCTCAAGTCCTGACCAGCAGCTGGAAGTCGAACGCGTACCGGGACGCGCGGTAGATGTGCGTCCCGTACTCGACCGGCCGGCCGGTGTCGTCGTACGCCGTGCGCTGCATGGTCAGCAGCGCGGCGCCCTCCTGCTCGTCCAGCCGCTGCGCCTCCTCGGCGGTGGCGCAGCGGGCGCCGACGGTCTGGCGGGCGCTGTGCAGGGTGATGCCGACGGCCCGCATCATCCGATACAGGCCCGTCGACTCCAGCCGGGCGGTGCCGAGGTCGAGCAGGCTCGCGGGCAGGTAGTTGCAGAGGATGGCCACCGGCTGGCCGTGCGTGCAGCGCAGCCGCTCCAGCAGAGTGACCTCCGCGCCTTCCGCGACGCCGAGCGCGGCGGCGACGTCGGCAGTCGCCGGGACCCGCTCGTTGCGGACGACCTGTGTGGTCGGGCCCTGCCCGGCCGCCTCCAGGTCGTCGTAGAGGCTGCTGAGCTCCAGCGGACGCTTGACCTGGCTGTGCACCACCTGGGTGCCCACCCCGCGCCGCCGCACCAGCAGCCCCTTGTCGACGAGCGACTGGATGGCCTGCCGGACCGTGGGCCGGGACAGGCCCAGCCGCACCGACAGGTCCACCTCGTTGCCCAGGAGGTTGCCCGGGGCGAGTGCCCCGTGCTCGATGGCCGCCTCCAGCTGCTGAGCGAGCTGGTAGTACAGCGGCACGGGACTGCCCCGGTCCAGGGCGAAGTTCAGCGAGTCCAGCGCGGAGGCGGACGCGGTGCGTGCGGAGCCGCGGGTCTTCGCCATGGGACGGCCTCCCTGTCAGGGGGTCAGGAGTTGCTGGGGAACCCGAGGTTGATGCCGCCGTCGGACGGGTCCGGCCAGCGCGTGGTGATCACCTTCCCCTGGGTGTAGAAGGCGATGCCGTCGTTGCCGTAGATGTGCAGGTCACCGAAGAGCGAGTCCTTCCAGCCACCGAAGGAGTGGTAGCCGACCGGCACCGGGATCGGCACGTTCACGCCCACCATGCCCGCCTTCACCTCCAGCTGGAAGCGGCGGGCGGCGCCGCCGTCCCGGGTGAAGATCGCGGTGCCGTTGCCCCAGCGGGAGTCGTTGATCAGCCTGATGGCCTCCTCGTACGTCTGAGCACGCACCACCGCCAGGACGGGGCCGAAGATCTCGTCGCGGTAGGCGTCCGCCGTCAGCGGCACCCGGTCGAGCAGGGAGACACCGAGGAAGAAGCCGTCAGCGCATTCAGGGTGGTCCTCGACCGAGTAGCCGGTGCCGTCCACGACGACCTCGGCGCCCTGCCCGGCGGCCGACGCCACATATGAGGCGACCTTGTCGCGGTGCTCGCGCGTGATCAGCGGGCCCATCTCGGAGGCCGGGTCGTTGCCGGGGCCGATGCGCAGGTTCCTCGCCCGCTCGGCGATCTTGCCGACCAGCTCGTCGCCCGTGTCACCGACCGCGACCACGACCGACACGGCCATGCAGCGCTCGCCCGCCGAACCGTACGCGGCGTTGATCGCCTGGTCGGCGGCGAAGTCCAGGTCGGCGTCCGGCAGGACCAGCATGTGGTTCTTGGCGCCGCCCAGGGCCTGCACCCGCTTGCCGTGCTCGACCGCCTTGAGCTGGATGTACTTCGCGATCGGCGTGGAGCCGACGAAGGAGACCGCCTCGATGTCCGGGTGCTCGAGGAGCCGGTCCACGGCGACCTTGTCGCCCTGCACGACGTTCAGCACGCCCTCCGGCAGCCCCGCCTCGGTGGCTAGCTCCGCGAGCCGGTACGACGCCGACGGGTCCTTCTCGGACGGCTTGAGCACGAAGGTGTTGCCGCACGCGATGGCCAGCGGGAACATCCACATCGGCACCATGGCGGGGAAGTTGAACGGCGTGATGCCGGCGACCACGCCCAGCGGCTGCCGGATCGAGGCCACGTCCACCCGGGTCGACACCTGCGTCGACAGCTCGCCCTTCAGCTGCACGGAGATCCCGCAGGCCAGCTCGACGATCTCCAGGCCGCGCGCGACCTCGCCGAGGGCGTCGGAGTGCACCTTGCCGTGCTCGGCCGTGATCAGCTCGGCGATCTCGTCCCGGTGGGCGTCCAGCAGCTCGCGGTACTTGAACAGGATCGCGGTCCGCTTGGCCAGGGACGACTCGCCCCAGCTCTCGAACGCGGCCTTGGCGGAGGCGACGGCGGCGTCCACCTCGTCGACGGTCGCGAAGGCGACCTGCTTCTCCTGGGCGCCGGTGGCCGGATCGTAGACGGGGCCGAAGCGGCCGGAGGTGCCCTCGACCGGCTTGCCGTCGATCCAGTGGGTGATGGTCTTCATGGTGCGAAAGTGCCTTTCGTAAGGGGGAGTTCAGAGGTGACGGCGGCGTCCGGCGACGTGCCGGTCGTAGCGTTCGCGGGCCTGCACAGCGGCCTCGCGGTCGGCGACCTCGGCCACGGGCACGTCCCACCAGGCCTCGGGGCCCGGCGAGGTCGCGTTCAGGATGTCCGTCTCGACGTACACGCAGGTCGGCCGGTCGGAGGCGCGGGCCTTGGCCAGCGCCTCGCGCAGCTCGCCCACCGTCTTGGCGCGCAGCACGTCCATGCCGAGGCTGGCCGCGTTGGCGGCGAGGTCGACGGGGAGCGGGGCGCCGCTGAAGGTGCCGTCGGCGGCCCGGTAGCGGTAGTCGGTGCCGAAGCGCTCGCCGCCGACCTCGTTGGACAGTCCGCCGATGGAGGCGTAGCCGTGGTTCTGGATCAGGACGATGTTGACCGGCAGGCCCTCCTGGACCGCGGTGACGATCTCGGTCGGCATCATCAGATAGGTGCCGTCGCCGACCAGCGACCACACGGCGACGTCCGGGGCGGCCTGCTGGATGCCGATCCCGGCCGGGATCTCGTAGCCCATGCAGGAGTAGCCGTACTCCAGGTGGTACTGGCGCGGCGAGCGAGACCGCCACAGTTTGTGCAGGTCGCCCGGGAGCGAACCGGCCGCGTTGATGACGACGTCGTCGTCGCCGACGACCGCGTCCAGCGCGCCCAGCACCTGGGTCTGCGTCGGCATGGCCGTCTCGTCGTCGGCGCGGTAGGCGGCCTCGACCACGGCGTCCCAACGCTCCTTGCCGGCGCGGTACTCGGCCTCGTACGCGGCCTCCACGCGATGGCCGGAAAGCGCCTGAGTCAGGGCCGTGAGCCCGGCGCGCGCGTCGCAGACCAGCGTCCGCGCGGCCAGCTTGTGCGCGTCGAAGCCGGTGATGTTGAGGTTCAGGAACCGCACGTCCGGGTTCCGGAAGAGGGTGCCCGAGGCGGTGGTGAAGTCCGTGTACCTCGTGCCGACCCCGATCACCAGGTCCGCGGCGCGTGCGGTGTCGTCGCTGACCGAGGTGCCGGTGTGGCCGATGCCGCCGAGGTCGGCCGGGTGGTCGTGGCGCAGGGAGCCCTTTCCGGCCTGGGTGGAGGAGACCGGGATGCCGGTGGCCTCGACGAAGGCCTTCAGTGCCGCCTCGGCCTCGCTGTGGTGGACACCGCCGCCCGCCACGATCAGCGGGCGCCGGGCGGCGCGGATCGCCTCGACGGCCGCCGCCAGCTCGACCGGGTCGGGCGCGGGACGCCGTACGTACCAGACGCGGTCGGCGAAGAACTCCTGAGGCCAGTCATACGCCTCCGCCTGCACGTCCTGGGGGAGGGCCAGCGTCACCGCGCCGGTCTCGGCCGGGTCGGCCAGCACGCGCATGGCGTTCAGCGCCGACGGGATCAGGGCCTCGGGGCGGGTGATCCGGTCGAAGTAGCGGGAGACCGGACGCAGGGTGTCGTTGACCGAGACGTCCGCCTCGGTCGGGTGCTCCAGCTGCTGCAGCAGCGGGTCCGGGGCGTGCGAGGCGAAGTAGTCGCCGGGCAGCAGCAGGACCGGCAGCCGGTTGATGGTGGCGAGCGCGGCACCGGTGACGAGGTTCGTCGCGCCCGGGCCGATCGACGTCGTCACGGCCTGCGCGGAGAGCCGGTTGAGCTGACGGGCGTGGCCCACGGCGGCGTGCACCATGGACTGCTCGTTGCGGCCCTGGTGGTAGGGCATGACGTCCTCGCCCGCCTGGAGGAGGGCCTGACCGAGGCCGGCCACGTTGCCATGGCCGAAAATGCCCCAGGTGCCGGCGATCAGCCGGTGCCGTACGCCGTCGCGCTCGGTGTACTGGGCGGACAGGAACCGCACCAGCGCCTGGGCGACGGTCAGACGGACGGTGGATGGGCTCATCGGGGACCTCACTGGGACGGAGCGGTGTAGAGGGGCAGACGGGGGTCGACGGGCTGGTCCGGCCAGGTGCCGCGGATCCAGGCGTGATCGGGGTGGTCGCAGATCAGCCAGGCGCGCTCGGCCTCGGGGCCCGCCATGACGTTGAGGTAGTACATGTGGTGGCCCGGCACGGCCATCGAGGGCCCGTGCCAGCCGTCGGGGATCAGCACGACGTCGCCGCCGCGCACCTCGGCGAGCACATCGGTGTTCCGGCCGTGGCCGGACGGGGAGACCCGCTGGTAGCCGAGGCCGGGGGTGCCCTCGTGGTCGGCGAACTCGAAGTAGTAGATCTCCTCCAGCACCGACTCCTCGCCGGGCCGGTGCTCGTCGTGCTTGTGCGGCGGGAAGGAGGACCAGTTGCCGCCGGGAGTGATGACCTCGACCGCGATGAGCTTGTCGCACTCGAAGACCCCGGCCGCGCCGAAGTTGTTCACCTGCCGGCTGCTGTTGCCGGTGCCGCGCAGCTCCACCGGCACCGAGGAGGCCGGCCCGTAGCGGGCGGGCAGCCGGCGCGAGCAGCGTGCGCCGGTCAGCGCGAACCGTCCGCCCCCGGCGGACGAGACGGTCGTACGGGAGTCCCGGGGGACGTAGGCGAAGTCGGTGACCCCGCTGAACACGTCCTCCCTGCCGGTCAGCCGGAAGGTGTCGTGGCCGAAGTCGTCCGTCGCCTCGACCGTGCAGCCGCCGTTCAGCGGCAGCACGATCCACTCGCTGTCGCCGGTCTCGAAGGTGTGCGAGCCGCCGGGCGGCAGCTGGAGCACCTTCAGGCCGGAATAGCCCCAGCCGGCCTTCTCGGGCGTGACGTCCACGACGTAGGGGCCGCCGAGCGCCTTACCCGCAGGAAGGTGATACGTCATCGTGTTCCTCCGCGTCACAGTGCGTGTCACAACAGGCCGACGGCCGTGTCCACCGCCGTCTCCACACTGCCCTCGGCCGGGTAGAGCAGCGAGCGGCCGACGACCATGCCCTGGACGGTGGGCAGCCGCAGCGCCTTGCGCCAGCGCTCGTAGGCGCCCTCCTGGTCGCCCCCGACCTCGCCGCCCAGCAGGACGACGGGGAGCGTGGACGTCTCCAGGACCTCGGCCATGTCGTCCGGGTCGTCGGTGACGGGAAGTTTCAGCCAGGTGTAGGCCGAGGTGCCGCCGAGGCCGGACGCGATGGCTATCGACCTGGTCACGGCCTCTGCGGACAGGTCGTTGCACACCCTGCCGTCGACGCGCCGGGAGATGAACGGCTCGACGAACAGCGGCAGCCGCAGCTCCGCCATCGCGTCGATGGCACGGGCGGTGGACTCCAGGGTGGTCAGCGAGCCGGGGTCGTCGTAGTCGATACGCACCAGCAGCTTGCCCGCGTCGAAGTGCAGCCGGGCGATGTCCTCGGCGCGGTGGCCGGTGAAGCGGTCGTCCATCTCGAAGGACGCGCCCGCCAGGCCCCCGCGGTTCATGGACCCCATGACAACCTTGTCGTCGAGGACACCGAGCAGCAGCAGGTCCTCCAGGATGTCAGCGGTGGCCAGCACTCCGTCGACGCCGGGCCGGGAGAGCGCGATGCAGAGACGTTCCAGCAGATCGGCGCGGCCGGCCATGGCCAGGCGCCGGTCGCCCACGCCGAGGGCGCCGCGGGCCGGGTGGTCGGCGGCCACGATCATCAGGCGGCCGCTGTCGCCGATCAGCGGGCGGCGCACCCGGCGGGCCGCGGCCTCCGCGATCGCCTCGGGGTGCCGGGCTCTGACCGCGGTGAGGTCGGGGATGCTGATGCTCAAGGAAAGCTCCGTTCGGGGGTGGCTGGGGCGGCCGTCACGACGCCTGTGCGAGCAGGGCCTCGACCTCGGCCCCGGTGGGCATCGCGGAGGAGCAGGCGAGACGGGAGGCGACGAGCGCGCCGGCGGCGTTGGCGTACCGCATGACCTTCTCCAGCTCCCAGCCGGACAGCAGTCCGTGGACCAGCGAGCCGCCGAAGGCGTCGCCCGCGCCGAGTCCGTTGGCGACCTCGACCGGCACCGGCGGCACCTCGGCCTCCGTGCCGTCCCGGTGCACCGCCAGCACGCCCTTGGGGCCCTGCTTGACGACCGCCAGCTCCACACCGGCGGCCAGCAGCGCCTCGGCGCACGCGCGGGGCTCACGGACCCCGGTGGCGACCTCGCACTCGTCGAGATTGCCGACGGCGACCGTGGCGTGCCGCAGCGCCTCGGCGTAGTACGGGCGGGCCTGGTCGGGATCGCGCCAGAACATGGGCCGCCAGTCGAGGTCGAAGACCGTGGTGCCCGCCTTGTCGCGCGCCTTGAGGGCGGCGAGCGTGGCGGAGCGGCTCGGTTCCTCGCTCAGGCCGGTGCCGGTGATCCAGAAGACCCGGGCCGAACGCACTGCCCAGTAGTCGAGCTCGTCGGAATGTATCTCCAGGTCAGGCGCCTTGGGCTGCCGGTAGAAGTAGAGCGGGAAGTCGTCCGGCGGGAAGATCTCGCAGAACGTCACCGGCGTCGGGTAGGCCGCGACCGGGGTCACCCAGCGGTCGTCGACGCCGAAGTCCTTGAGGGCTTCGTGCAGGTAGGTGCCGAACGGGTCGTCGCCGGTGCGTGTGATCACGGCGGTGTCGCGGCCGAGCCGGGCGGCGGCCACCGCGACGTTCGCGGCGGAGCCTCCGAGGAATTTGCCGAACGTCTCCACCTGCGCCAGGGGGAGGCCGGACTGCAAGGGGTAGAGGTCGACTCCTATTCTTCCCATCGTGATCAAGTCGAAGGACTTGGCTGACTCGGCCATGCGCGACGCTCCTAGAGCTGGACAGGGGTTGCGGGTCCCAAGGGGCCTGCCGCCTCCCAGGTGTAGGACGTGAAGGCCGACGCTGTCAATAGTTTGTACTTACATTCGGACCTGAGTGTGAAATGATGTCTTAACAAAGTATTGACAGCGGGCGCATCTAGGGATTGGATCCCGTCCCAGCGCAACCGCCGTGTTCCACGGCACACAGGACGCGGACCGCGAGGTCCGGGTCATGGATCCCAGTGATCAATCCCTTTCCCCCGTCGCACACCCCGTCGCACAGTGAGGTGCTGGAAAGATGGACCGCTCTTACCCCCGCTCCCGCAAGCTGGTCCCCATGGTGGCCATGGCCGCCGCGGCCGCGTTGACTCTCGCAGGCTGCTCCAGCAGCTCTGGTGGCAAGGAGTCCGAGGAGGGCGGGGCGAACGCCTCCGCGGGCAAGGCCAACACGCCCCGGATGACGGTCGCCCTGGTGACCCACCAGTCGCCCGGCGACACGTTCTGGGACATCGTCCGCAAGGGCGCCGAGGCGGCCGCCGCCAAGGACAACATCAAGCTGATCTACGCCGCCGACCCGAACGCGGGCAACCAGGCCAGCAAGGTTCAGAACGTGATCGACCAGAAGGTCGACGGCATCGCGATCACCCTCGCCAAGCCGGACGCCCTGAGGGATGTCATCGGCAAGGCGAAGGCGGCCAACATCCCGGTCGTCGGCCTCAACTCCGGTGTCAGCGAGTGGCAGAAGCTCGGCCTGATGGAGTTCTTCGGCCAGGACGAGACGGTGGCCGGCGAGGCGCTCGGCAAGCGGCTGAACGAGGCCGGCGCCAAGAAGGCCGTCTGTGTCATCCAGGAACAGGGCAACATCGGCCTCACCCAGCGCTGTGACGGCGTGAAGAAGACGTTCGAGGGCACGACCGAGACCCTGAACGTCAACGGCACGGACATGCCGTCCGTGAAGTCCACGATCACCGCCAAGCTCAAGACGGACAGCGACATCGACTACGTCGTCGCCCTCGGCGCCCCGTTCGCGCTGACGGCCGCGCAGTCCGTGGACGAGGCGGGCAGCAAGGCGAAGGTCGCGACCTTCGACCTCAACAAGGAACTCACCGGAGCGATCAGCAAGGGCGACATCGAGTTCGCCGTCGACCAGCAGCCCTACCTCCAGGGCTACCTGGCGATCGACTCCCTGTGGCTCTACAAGAACAACGGCAACTACATGGGCGGCGGCGAGGCCCCGGTGCTGACCGGTCCGGCCTTCGTCGACAAGACGAACGTCGAGAAGATCGACGCGTTCGCCGCGAAGGGCACTCGGTGATGAGCATGACCCAACAGGCTGAGCCGGCGGTGACCACACCGCCGGCCTCCGGCCCCGGCAAGGAATCCGACGGGCGGACCCGGCAGCGGCCCCTTGCGCTGCGCCTCCTCGCCCGTCCCGAGGTCGGCGTCTTCCTCGGCGCCGTCGCGGTGCTGATCTTCTTCCTCATCACGGCCCCGGCCGTGCGTGACGGCAGCTCGATGGCGAACATCCTGTATCAGTCGTCGACGATCGGGATCATGGCGCTCCCGGTGGCGCTGCTGATGATCGGCGGCGAGTTCGACCTGTCCGCCGGTGTCGCCGTGATCACCTCGGCCCTGACCGCGAGCATGGTCAGCTACCAGCTGACGATGAACGTCTGGGTCGGCGTGATCGTCGCCCTGATCGTGTCCCTCGCGGTCGGTCTGTTCAACGGCTGGCTGCTGGTCAGGACCGGGCTGCCCAGCTTCCTGGTCACCCTCGGCACGTTCCTGATCCTCCAGGGCGTGAACCTCGCCGTGACCAAGCTGGTCACCGGCAACGTCGCCACCGACGACATCAGTGACATGGACGGCTTCGAGCAGGCCAAGGCGGTCTTCGCCTCGTCCTTCGACGTCGGCGGGGTCAATGTGAAGATCACCGTGGTGTGGTGGCTGGTCTTCGCGGCGCTGGCCACGTGGGTGCTGTTGCGTACCAAGTACGGCAACTGGATCTTCGCGGTCGGCGGCAACAAGGAGAGCGCCCGCGCCGTCGGTGTGCCGGTGACCTTCACGAAGATCTCGCTGTTCATGCTGGTCGGCTTCGGCGCCTGGTTCGTCGGCATGCACCAGCTGTTCTCGTTCAACACCGTGCAGTCCGGCGAGGGCGTGGGCCAGGAGCTCATCTACATCGCCGCGGCCGTGATCGGCGGCTGTCTGCTGACCGGTGGTGCCGGTTCCGCGATCGGCCCGGTCTTCGGCGCCTTCATGTTCGGCATGGTCCAGCAGGGCATCGTCTACGCCGGCTGGAACCCGGACTGGTTCAAGGCATTCCTCGGCGTGATGCTCCTCGGCGCCGTTCTCATCAATCTGTGGGTCCAGCGCACGGCGACCCGGAGGTGACCCGAATGACCAGCAAAGAAACCGGCACCCACGGCGCCGTCCTGAAGGACGAGGTTCCCGACAAGGACGCCCCGATCGTCGAACTGCGCGGCGCGGGCAAGGCGTACGGCAACATCCGCGCCCTGCACGGTGTCGACCTGAAGGTCTTCCCCAGCCAGGTCACCTGCGTGCTCGGCGACAACGGCGCCGGCAAGTCGACCCTCATCAAGATCATCTCGGGTCTGCACCAGCACACCGAGGGCGAGTTCCTCGTCGACGGCGCACCGGTGCGCTTCTCCACCCCGCGCGAGGCGCTGGACAAGGGCATCGCGACGGTCTACCAGGACCTCGCGGTGGTCCCCCTGATGCCGGTCTGGCGGAACTTCTTCCTCGGCTCCGAGATGACCAAGGGCCCCTGGCCCGTGCGCCGTCTCGACATCGAGAAGATGAAGAAGACCGCAGACGAAGAGCTGCGCAACATGGGCATCGTCCTGGACGACCTGGAACAGCCCATCGGCACCCTCTCCGGCGGCCAGCGCCAGTGCGTCGCCATCGCCCGCGCCGTCTACTTCGGCGCCCGCGTCCTCATCCTGGACGAGCCCACCGCCGCCCTCGGCGTCAAGCAGTCCGGCGTGGTCCTGAAGTACATCGCCGCCGCCCGCGACCGCGGCCTCGGCGTCATCTTCATCACCCACAACCCCCACCACGCCTACATGGTCGGCGACCACTTCAGCGTCCTGCGCCTGGGCACCATGGAGCTGAACGCCTCCCGTGACGAGGTGAGCCTGGAAGAGCTCACCAACCACATGGCCGGCGGCACCGAACTCGCCGCGCTCAAGCACGAGTTGTCCCAGGTACGCGGCGTCGACGTGGAGGAACTCCCCGAGGAGTCCGACCTCACCGCACCCGTGGCCACCTCGGAAGGGAAGTCCTGACATGGCCCCTGCACTGGACCGAATCCGGGTCGGCTCGGCCCCCGACTCCTGGGGCGTCTGGTTCCCCGACGACCCCGTCCAGGTGTCCTGGGAACGCTTCCTCGACGAGGTCGCCGAGGCCGGCTACGACTGGATCGAACTGGGCCCCTACGGCTATCTGCCGACCGACCCGGCGCGTCTGACCGACGAGATCGGCAAGCGCAACCTCAAGGTGTCCGCGGGCACGATCTTCACCGGCCTGCACCGCGGCCCCGCCGTCTGGGAGTCGACCTGGAGCCACGTCAGCGAGGTCGCCGCGCTCACCCAGGCCATGGGGGCGAAGCACCTGGTCGTCATCCCGTCCTTCTGGCGGGACGACAAGACCGCCGAGATCCTGGAGCCGCCGGAGCTCACCGCCGAGCAGTGGGCCCATCTGACCCAGGGCATGGAGCGGCTCGGGCACGAGGTCAAGGAGACGTTCGGCCTCGACATCGTCGTGCACCCGCACGCCGACACGCACATCGACACCGAGGCCCACGTCGAGCGCTTCCTCGACTCGACCGACTCCGACCTGGTCAACCTCTGCCTGGACACCGGTCACTACGCCTACTGCGGCGGCGACAGCGTCAAGCTGATCGAGACCTACGGCGAGCGCATCGGCTATCTGCACCTCAAGCAGGTGGACCCGGAGATCCTCGCGGACGTGGTGAAGAACGAGATCCCGTTCGGGCCTGCGGTCCAGCGCGGCGTGATGTGCGAACCCCCCTCCGGCGTACCGGCGTTGGGCCCGGTCCTGGAGGCCGCGCAGAAGCTGGACGTGGACCTGTTCGCCATCGTCGAGCAGGACATGTACCCCTGCGAGCCGGACAAGCCGATGCCCATCGCGGTGCGCACCCGCAAGTTCCTGAGGTCCTGCGGCGCCTGACGATCCGAAAGGACGGCCGATCACCATGACCCAGCGTCCGCACACGCTCGGAGTCGCAGTCATCGGTACCGGAAGGATGGGCGCGGACCATGTGCGCCGCATCCAGGAGGTCACCAGCGGGGCACGGGTGACCGCCGTGGTGGACGTCGACGCGGAGCGCGCCAAATCGGTCGCGGCCCGTGTCGACGGCTGCACCGTCCACACCGACCCGGCCGCCGCGATGGCGTCGGCCGACGTCGACGCGGTGATCGTCGCCTCGCCGGGCCCCGCCCACGAGGCGGCCCTCCTCGCCGCCTTCGAGCACGACCTGCCGGTGCTGTGCGAGAAACCGCTCACCCCGGACGCGGCGTCCGCGCTGCGGGTCCTTCAGGCCGAGCGGAGGCTCGGCCGGCGCCGGGTCCAGGTCGGCTTCATGCGGCGCTACGACGCCGAGTACATGAAGCTCAAGTCCCTCCTGGCCACCGGCCAGTTGGGCCGGCCGCTGATGCTGCACAACCGGCACCGCAATGTCGCAAGCCCGCCCAGCTGGACCTCCGAGATGCTCATCAACGACTCCGTCACGCACGAGATGGACGTGACCCGCTGGCTGCTCGGCCACGAGATCACGGCCGTCACCGTGCTCGCCCCGACGCCGTCCGCGAACGCCCCGGACGGCATCCGCGACCCGCAGTTCGTGGTCTTCGAGACGGACGGCGGCACCGTCGTCGACGTCGAGATCTACGTCAACTGCGGCTTCGGCTACCAGGTCCAGGCCGAGGTCGTCTGCGAACGCGGCACCGCCCGCGTCGGCGACGGCCACGCCATGGTCACCAACGCGGCCGGCCGCTGGGGCGGCATCATCGCCCAGGACTACATCGAACGCTTCGCCGACGCCTACGACCGCGAGGTCCAGGCCTGGGTGGACGCCACCCGCCGCGACGAGGTCACCGGCCCCAGCGCCTGGGACGGCTATGCGGTGGCCGCGGTGTGCGAGGCGGCGGTTCGGGCACTTCAGGAGGGCGGCCGGGTCCCGGTGGCCCTGACCGAACGACCCGCGCTGTACGCCTGACGACGGCGCGCCGCAGGGCCGGGGGAGTCTCCCCCGGCCCTGCGGCGTGTTCGGCTCAGTTCGCCGGCGTCGTGCGCGGCCGCGGCTCGAACCCCGCCGCCCGGTACGACTCGTCGATCAGCTGCATCGTGGCCAGGGCGTCGTCCGCGTCCAGCGCGAGGGGGGTGTCCCTGCGGATGTGGGCGGCGAGGGCCTCCAGTTGGTAGGTGTACGACGAACGGGTGCCGAGGCGTTCGGTGCGTTCGCCGTCCGGGGTGCGCACCACGACACGGTCGTCCAGGTGCGGCAGGACGAAGTTCGGGGCCAGGGCCTCGCCCCGGGAGCCGATGACGCGGCAGCCCATCGCCAGGTCGTCGTACGCCATGTGGCAGCGGGCCGACGCGGTCGCCCCGCCGGGGAACTCCAGGTCGGCGTCCAGCCACTCGTCGACGCCGGGAGCGCCCGCCCGCTGTTCGCCGCGTGCCGAGACAAGGCGCGGCGCACCGCCCGCCCAGGGGGCGAGCATCCGCACCGCATGCAGGCCGTAGCAGCCGAGGTCCATCAGGGCGCCGCCGGCCAGCGACAGCGACCAGCGCGGGTCGGAGTCGCCGGGGGCCGGGATCGCCACCAGCGTCTCCACCCGCTGGAGCTCGCCCAGTTCGCCGCTGTCGACGATCTCGTGCAGACGCCGGGTCACCGGGTGGAAGAGGTAGTGGAACGCCTCCATGAACACGCTCCCGGACTTGGCGGCAGCGTCTCGCACCTCGGCCGCCTCCTCGGCGTTGCTCGCCGACGGCTTCTCCGACAGCACGTGCTTGCCGGCCGCGAGCGCGGCGAGGTTCCACGGCCCGTGCAGACCGTTGGCGAGCGGGTTGTAGACGACCTCGACCTCGGGGTCGGCGAGCAGGTCGGCGTAGGAGTCCACCACCCGCTCCACGTCGTGCTCGTCGGCGAACGCCGCGGCGCGGGACCGGTCGCGCGCGGCCACCGCCACGAGGCGGTGGCCGGTCGTCCGGGCCGGACCCACGAGAGAGAGCTCGGTGATGCGTGCCGCGCCCAGCACGCCGATGCGCAGCGGTTCCCGGCCCGTGTCGTTCATCCCTGACGTACCTCCTCGATCGTGACCGGACGGTGCTCGTGCAGCGACAGTGTGCAGGCGTCCGCGATCCAGCCCGCCTCCAGCGCGTCCTCGATGGTGCACGGGGAGGGCCTGGTGCCGGCGACGACCTCGGTGAACGCGGTGAGTTCGGCGCGGTAGGCCGCGGTGAAGCGGTCCATGAAGAAGTCGTGCGGGGTGCCCGCGGGGAACGTCACGCCGGGCTCGACCGAACGCAGCGGCAGCTTGTCCTCCAGGCCGACGGCGATGGAGTCCTTGAAGCCGTGGATCTCCATGCGGACGTCGTAACCACGGGCGTTGTGGCGGGAGTTGGAGACCACCGCGATCGTGCCGTCGTCCAGGGTGAGGATCGCGCCGGTGGTGTCGGCATCGCCCGCCTCCTTGATGAAGTCGGCACCCCTGTTGCCGCCGACGGCGTACACCTCCCTCACCTCGCGGCCGGTCACCCAGCGGATGATGTCGAAGTCGTGCACCGAGCAGTCCCGGAAGATGCCACCGGAGGCGGCGATGTAAGCGGCCGGCGGCGGCGCCGGATCCAGCGTGGTCGAGCGCACGGTGTGCAGCTTGCCCAGCTCGCCGCTCTGCACGGCGGCGCGGGCGTTGACGAACCCGGTGTCGAAGCGCCGGTTGTAGCCGATCTGGATCGGCACGTCCGAGCCCTGGACGGCCTTGAGCACCTCGACGCCCTCGGCCATGGTCCTCGCGACGGGCTTCTCGCAGAAGACGGGGATGCCGGCCTCGACGCCGGCCAGGATCAGCGCGGGGTGGGCGTCGGTCGCCGCGGCGACGACGATGCCGTCCACGCCGGCCGACAGCAGGGCCTCCGGCGAGTCCACGACCTCCGCCCCGAAGCGCTCCGCGGCGGCCTTGGCGGCCTCCGCGAACGGGTCGGTGACGACGAGGGAGTCGACCGCGTCGAGACCGGAGAGGGTCTCGGCGTGGAAAGCGCCGATACGGCCGAGGCCGAGGATTCCGATACGCATGAGCTGTACTGCTTTCGTCAGGTGTGAGTGCTGTCCGTGCTGCTACTTCAGTCCAGGCCGCCCAGGACGTTCTGGTCCCAGTCGATCACCGACCCCGTCACCACCCCGGACCGTTCCGACAACAGGAACACCACGAAGTCGGCGATCTCGTCCGGCTGGCCCAGCTTGCCCATCGGCAGCCTCGCGGCAGCCGCCTCGCGCCAGTCGTCCGCGGCACCGTGGAAGGCCCTCTGCGTGGCGTCCTCGCCCTCGGTCGCGGTCCAGCCGATGTTCAGGCCGTTGATCCGGATCCGGTCCCAGCGGTGCGCGTGCGCGGCATTGCGGGTCAGCCCGATCAGGCCCGCCTTGGCGGAGACGTACGGCGCGAGGAACGACTGTCCGCCGTGCGCCGAGGACGTGATGATGTTGACGATCGTGCCGGGCGCCTTGCGGCCCACCATGTCCGCCACCGCGGCCTGCATGGCGAAGAACGGCGCCTTCAGGTTGATCGCGATGTGCTGGTCGAACAGCTCGGGCGTGGTGTCCAGCAGAGTGCCGCGGGAGGTCAGCCCCGCCGAGTTGACCAGGCAGTCGACCCGGCCGTAGGCGTCGACGACCTCGGCGACGGACGCCTTGGCCTGCTCGGCGTCCGACAGGTCGGCCCGCACGAACATGGCCTTGCCGCCGTCGGCGGCCAGCTCGGCCACCAGGGCCTCACCGGGTTCCGGGCGACGCCCGGTGACGGCCACGACCGCTCCCTCGCGGACGGCCGCCCGCGCGATGGCGGCGCCGACGCCCTGGCTGCCGCCGTTGACGAGGACGACCTTGTCGTCGAGAAGTCCCATGCCTCACAGGTTCCTTTCAGCTCTGGCGCCGCTCGGCGCCGGCCCGCAGCTCGGCCCGCAGCGCCTCCGGGGTCCACGCCCCGGCCAGCGCGCGGCGTACGACGTCCGCCTGCGAGGGCGGCGCGAGGCCGTCGACCGGCGGGTCGCTGTCCAGGTTGGTCGGGAAGGGGTAGCCCTCGGCGCTCGCGGCGATCACGTTCGCCGTCCATGCCTCGTCCGCGCCCTCACCCGCACGCTTCAACAGCACGGGGAACACGGCGTTCGCGACGGCCTCGCGGTCCACCGTCTCCATCGCCCGCCCGAAAGCGGAGGACACCTGGAGCAGGTTCGCCATGCGCCGGATGCCCGCCGACCGGTTGGTGCCGGCCGCGTGGAACAGCGCCGGATTGAAGAACGCCGCGTCCCCCTTGGCGAGCGGGAGCTGGACGTGGTGTGTCTCGAAGTACTCCCCGAACGCCGGCAGCCGCCACGCCAGGTAACCCGGCTCGTACGTCTGGGAGTACGGCAGGTACATCGTCGGCCCGGACTCCACCGGCATGTCGCAGTGCGCGACGGCGCCCTGGAGGGTGAGCACGGGGGAGAGGCGGTGGACGTGGGCCGGGTAGGCCGCCGCGACCTCGTTGGAGAGGAAGCCCAGGTGGTAGTCACGGTGCACGCTCTGCGCCGCGCCGCCCGGGTTGACCACGTTGACCTGCGAGGTCACCTGGTAGCCGGGCCCGAGCCAGGCGGTCGAGACCAGGGCCAGGATGTCATTGGCGTAGTAGTCGGCGAACGCCTCGGGGTCGTACAGGGCCGCTTTCTCCAGCGCGTTCCACACCCGGTCGTTGTCGCCCGGCCTGGCGAAGTGGTCCCCGGCCGTCGCGCCCGAGGCGCGCTGCTCGGCGATCAGGGCGTCGAACACGGCACTGAGCCGGTCGACGACGCCGTGGTCCGCGAAGGCGCCCTGGAAGACCACGATGCCCGGACCGTCGGTCAGCGCACGGGCCAGTTCGGCCCGCACCGCCCGGTCGTCCCCGGCCCCGCGCAGCCGGTCGCTGTCGTAGACCAGGACCTCGCGCTCCACGGCGCAGGCGTACGGGTAGTCGGCGAGGTCGGTGGTGCGCTCGACCAGCTCACGGAAGTCGGCGAGGTCGCAGTCGTGCTCGGACAGCCAGGTCCGGCGGTGTACGGGGGTGAAGGACATCGGTGTCCTCTCGGTGACAGGGGCGACTCAGCGATGCCATTCTTGTCATGACAATCCCGTCGAACAACCAGCAGGCGACCATCAAAAACCCCTCAAGGAGCCGTCCCATGGGGCACCCCTTCCCGATCCGGGAGATCGCACGTCAGGCGGGCCTGAGCGAGGCCACGGTCGACCGGGTGCTCAACGGCCGCGGAGGGGTGCGGGAGAGCACGGCGCGGGAGGTCCAGCAGGCGATAACCGACCTGGACCGGCAGCGCACCCAGGTGCGGCTGGTGGGCCGTACCTTCATGATCGACATGGTGGTGCAGGCACCCGAGCGGTTCACCACCGCCGTACGCGCCGCCCTGGAGGCCGAGCTGCCGTCCCTGCACCCGGCGGTGGTGCGCTCGCGCTTCCACTTCCGTGAGACCGGGCCGGTGCCGGAGCTGACCCGGACGCTGGACCGCATCGCGCGGCGCGGCTCGCAGGGCGTGATCCTCAAGGCCCCGGACGTCCCGGAGGTCACCGCGGCCGTCGCCCGGCTCGCCGAGGCCGGCATCCCGGTGGTGACCCTGGTGACCGACCTGCCGTCCACCGCCCGTCTCGCGTACGTCGGCATCGACAACAGGGCCGCGGGCGCGACCGCCGCCTACCTCATGGGCCAGTGGCTCGGCGACCGTCCCGGCAATGTGCTGACCAGCCTCAGCAGCGGGTTCTTCCGCAACGAGGAGGAGCGCGAGATGGGCTTCCGCAGTGCCATGCGCACCCTCCACCCCGACCGCACGCTCGTCGAGATCGCCGAGGGGCAGGGGCTGGACGCCACGCAGTACGACCTGGTCCGGGCCGCGCTGGAACGCGACCCGGACATCCGTGCCGTGTACTCGATCGGCGGCGGCAACATCGCGACGCTGAGGGCTTTTCAGGACGCGGGCCGCGAATGCGCCGTGTTCGTCGCGCACGACCTCGACCACGACAACACGCGGCTGCTGCGGGAGCATCGGCTGTCCGCCGTGCTGCATCACGATCTGCGGCAGGACATGCGGGAGGCGTGTCATGCGGTGATGCGGGCGCATGGGGCGTTGCCGCCGGCGGGTGGGACGGTGCCCTCGGCGATCCAGGTGGTCACGCCGTACAACATGCCGGGTTAGGCCGTCGGGCGGATGCCACGCCGTTGCGGCGGATCGCGCCCACGCGGCGGAGCCGCACACCGCCGCAGCCCCGGGCCCCTTGAGGGGCGTCGGATCGCCGGCGGCTCACCCGCGCGCCCGGTACGGCGTCGGCGACAGCACGGGAACGCGCCTCGTCAACGTCCGTCACCGCCACGACCTCGGCGTCCGAGACATGGCCGGGCAGCAGCCGCACATGGTCCGCGCCCATCACGCCCGCGCCGACGAACCCACCGGGACGGTCATGCCGGCACTTGCACGTCCACCCAGGAACCGCTCTCGGCGGACCGGGACATGGCGTCCAGTACGGCGGCGCTGTGCACGGCGTCCGCGAGGGTCGCCCCGTGCGGGGTGCCCTCGGCGATCGAACGAAGGAAGCGGTACGCCTCGATCACCTTCAGGTCGTCGTAGCCCATGCTCGTCGCGGCGCCCGGCTGGAACGCGCCGTACTCGCCCTGCGCCGGGCCGACGTAGAGGGTGCTGACCGGCTGGTCCTGGTAGCTGGTGCCCCGGCTGATGCCGAGCTCGCCCATGCGGCGGAAGTCCCAGAACAGCGCGCCCTCGGTGCCGTGCACCTCGAAGCCGTAGTTGTTCTGCTCGCCGACCGAGACCCGGCAGGCCTCCAGCACACCACGGGCGCCGGAAGCGAAGCGCAGCAGGCAGCTGACGTAGTCCTCGTTCTCGACCGGGCCGAGCTCACCGGTGGCGAGGGTGTGCCCGGCGGTGGCGCCGGTCGGGCGGGCGCGCTCGGGCACGAAGATCGCGGTGTCGGCGGTCAGCGAGGCGATGTCGCCGAGCAGGAAGCGGGCCAGGTCGGCGCCGTGCGAGGCAAGGTCGCCGAGCACCCCGCTGCCGCCACGCTCACGCTCGTAGCGCCAGGTCAGAGCGGACTGCGGGTGAGCCGCGTAGTCGCTGAACAGCCGGACGCGGACATGCGTGACGGCGCCGATCTCACCGGAGGCGATCAGCTCGCGGGCGGTCTCCACGGCCGGGGCGTTGCGGTAGTTGAAGCCGACCGCGCTGTGCACGCCGGCCCTGGCCGCCGCGTCGGCCACCGCGCGGGCGTCCTCGGCGGTCAGGCCGACCGGCTTCTCGATCCAGATGTGCTTGCCGGCCTGGGCCATCGCCACGCCGATCTCCCGGTGCAGGAAGTTCGGGGCGGTGATGCTGACGGCCCGAACGCGCGGGTCGGCGGCCACGTCACGCCAGTCGCGGGCGGTGGCGGCGAACCCGAACTGCGCGGCGGCCTCCTCGGCCCGGCCGGGCACCTCCTCGGCGACGGTCAGGAGCTCCGGGCGCAGGGACAGTTGCGGGTAGTGGTGCGGGACGCGGGCGTACGCCTGGGTGTGCACCCGTCCCATCCAGCCGAATCCGACGACGGCGACGCCGAGCGTGTCCACCATTGCAGCCCTTCTTTGGACCGGTCCATTTTCTGTCCCGGCCACCTTGGGTTCCGTCTGTGACCGGTGTCAACCCCTCCGGCTTCCTTTGACAAGGACGGGTGCCTGTGGAACGGTCCATTCTCATGAGACCGCCGACCATCCGTGACGTCGCCGACCGGGCCGGCGTCTCCAAGTCGCTGGTCTCGCTCGTGCTGCGCGGCTCGGAGCAGGTGCGTCCGGAGAAGCGGGAAGCCGTCCTGCGGGCCGTGACCGAACTCGGCTACCGCCCGAACGCCGCCGCGCGCAGCCTCAGCGAGCAGCGCACCCGCACGGTCGGCGTCCTCCTCAATGACCTGCGCAACCCCTGGTTCGTGGACATGCTGGAGGGCCTCAACTCCCTCCTGCACGACAACGGTCTGCACATGCTGCTGGCCGACGCACGCCTCAACCGCCGTACCGGCCAGGACCCCGCCGGGCCCTTCCTGGACCTGCGGGTCGACGGTCTGGTCGTGGTCGGCACGCTGCCCGACCCGGCCGCTCTGGGGGCGGTCGCCGAGCGGCTCCCGGTGGTGGTCGCGGGCGCCCGCGAGCCGGCCCTGCCCGGCGTGCAGGTCGTCGCCAACGACGACGAGCGGGGTGCCCGCCTGGTCACGGAGCACCTCATCGGGCTGGGGCACCGGCGCATCGCGCACATCGCGGGGTACGGCGCGGTCGGCGAGCTGCGACGGCGCAGCTTCGAGGCGACGATGCGGGCCCACGGCCTCGCGGACGAGGCCGTCGTCGAGCCGAGCGACATGACGGAGGAGGGCGGCTACCGCACGACGGTCCGCCTGCTCAGCCGCACGGACCGGCCGACGGCCGTCTTCGCCGTGAACGACATCGCCGCGATCGGCGCGCTGTCGGCGGCCGAGGAGTCGGGGCTACGGGTCCCGAGCGACCTCTCCGTCGCCGGCTACGACAACACGAGCATCGCCCGCCTGCGTCATGTCTGGCTCACCACGGTCGACAACGCCAGCCACGAGGTGGGCCGCCGCGCCGCCCGGTGCCTGCTGGACCGGTTCGAGGGCGCCACCGGAGCGGGCGAACTCCATCTCGCGGCACCGACGTTGGAGATCCGGGGCTCGACGGCGCCCCCGCTCACAGGTTGATCGCGTACGCCTTCCGCAGCGTCTCGTGCACCGTCCACGTCGTACGGTCGCCCTCGCGCAGCACGGCCAGGTCGCCGGGCCCGACCTTCAGTGTCGGTCCGTCCTCGACCTCGATGGTGGCCGAGCCGCTGATCACGACGAACAGCTCGTCGGCCTCGGTGTCGGTGACCACGCCCGGCGTGATCTGCCAGATGCCCCGCACCTGACGGCCGTCCTGCGACTCCCACACCACCTTTCCGGTCACCTCGGGCGTCCCGGCCAGGATCTGCTCCGGGGCCAGGGGCTCGGGTTCGAGGTCGGCGTCGGGGATGTTCAGTACGAAGCTGTGCGTCATGCGGCCGACCCTAGCCGGGGTGGGTGCGTGAGCGGCCTGGACAGAGTGTGCGGTGTCGGCGGGGTCGGACGGACACATCGTCGCAGTCGGCAACCAGCTGTGCCTCCAATACGGCAGACAAAATTGTTGACAATTCTGTTTGGCTAGATTTACGTTCGACAGGCACTCACTCAGGGAGGGCACATGCCGAACGAAGCCCGTCCGGGCACCGGAGAGCAGGCCAAGCAGCATGCGCTCGCGCAGCTGCGGCAGGCGATCCTGCACGGCGAGATGGCACCGGCCCAGCGGCTGGTGGAGAACGAACTCGCCGAGCAGTTCGGTGTGACACGGGCCAGCATCCGCGCGGCACTCATCGATCTGGAGGCTCAGGGACTGGTCGAGCGGATCCGCAACCGTGGCTCACGGGTGCGGGTGGTGACCGTGGAGGAAGCGGTCGCCATCACCGAGTGCCGCATGGTGCTGGAAGGGCTCTGCGCGGCAAAGGCGGCGGTCGCCGCCAGTGACGAGCAGCTGACCGTGCTGGCGGATCTGGGTGCGGCCATGACCAAGGCCGTCAACGACGGCGAGCCGATGACGTACTCCGAGCTGAACCAGGAACTGCACGCCAGGATCCGTGAGTTCTCCGGCCAGCGCACGGCCGTGCAGCTGCTGGAGCGGCTCAACGCGCAACTGGTGCGCCACCGCTTCCAGTTGGCGCTCAGGCCCGGTCGCCCGCAGCACTCCCTGAACGAGCACCTGGCCATGATCGAGACGATCCGCGCCAGGAACCCGCAGGCGGCCGAAGCGGCCGTCCGCGCCCATCTCGCCAGCGTGATCGAGGCGTTGCGCGCCTGACGCACACGCACCGGACGCGGGGGAGGCGGGCGCCCCACCTGTCCATCTAGGAGATTGCACCCATGAGCCAGGCCAACGCGCCCGCCGTCCCACGTTCCACCCTCGTCATCACCGCGCACGCCGGCGACTTCGTGTGGCGGGCGGGCGGCGCCATCGCCCTGGCCGCCTCCCGGGGCGAGCAGGTCACCATCGCCTGCCTGACGTTCGGCGAGCGCGGCGAGTCCGCCAAGGCCTGGCGCGAGGGCCGGAAGCTGGCGGAGATCAAGGCGATACGCCGCGACGAGGCCGAGCGCGCCGCCGCCACCCTCGGGGCCGAGGTCCGCTTCTTCGACGCCGGCGACTACCCGCTGCTCCCCACCGCAGAGCTGACCGACCAGCTCGTCGCCGTGTACCGCGAGGTCCAGCCCGACGTCGTTCTCACCCACCCGGCCGAGGACCCGTACAACGGCGACCACCCGGCCGCCAACCGCATGGCCGTCGAGGCCCGGATCCTCGCCCAGGCCATCGGCTACCCCGGCGACGGCGACATCATCGGCGCCCCGCCCGTCTTCTACTTCGAGCCGCACCAGCCCGAGATGAGCGGCTTCAGGCCCGAGGTCCTGCTCGACATCACCGAGGTGTGGGACACCAAGCGCAAGGCGATGGAGTGCCTCGGCGCCCAGCAGCACCTGTGGGACTACTACACCGACCTCGCCGTCCGCCGCGGTGTCCAGCTCAAGCGCAACGCCGGCCCCAACCTGGGCCTCGCCCACAGGACGTTGGCCGAGGCGTACATGCGCCCCTACCCGCAGATCGCGCAGGAGCTGGCATGAGCGGCGTCATCGTCACCAACCCCCCGAAGGCGGAACTGAAGGACGTCGACGCGCTGGCCGGGTTCGGCGTCGCGACCGTGAGCGAGGCCATGGGACGGACCGGGCTGCTGGGACCGGGAATCCGCCCCGTCCAGCAGGGCGTACGGGTCGCCGGCACCGCCGTCACCGTGCTGAGCTGGCCCGGCGACAACCTCATGATCCACGCCGCGGTGGAGCAGTGCGGCGAGGGCGACATCCTCGTCGTCACCACCACTTCTCCCTCCACCGACGGCCTGTTCGGCGAGCTGTTCGCCACCGCCCTGCGACGCCGCGGGGTGCGCGGGGTCGTCATCAACACCGGTGTACGCGACACCCAGGAGCTGCGCGACATGGGTTTCCCCGCCTGGTCGCGTGCCGTCTCGGCGCAGGGCACGGTCAAGGCCACCGGCGGCTCGGTGAACGTGCCGGTCGCGATCGACGGCCAGGTCGTCCACCCCGGCGACGTGATCCTCGCCGACGACGACGGGGTCGTGGTCGTCCCCCGCGGGCGCGCCCGGGAGACGGTCGGGAAGGCGGAGGCCCGCGAGGCGAAGGAGGCCGCGACCCGCGCCGCCTTCCTCGACGGCCGACTCGGCCTGGACCGCTACGGGTTGCGCGAGACGCTCGTACGGCTGGGTGTGGTGTACCAGTCGTACGACGAGTACGTCCGCGACGACCGCGGCAGCGTGCGACGCGACGGAGAACGCTCATGACGCGGACGCACACGGAAGTCCGCTGCATGCTGATGCGCGGCGGCACCTCCAAGGGCGCCTACTTCCTGGCCGCGGACCTGCCCGCGGACCCCGCCGCCCGCGACGAGCTGCTGCTGCGCGTCATGGGCAGCCCGGACGAGCGGCAGATCGACGGCCTCGGCGGCGCGCACCCCCTCACCAGCAAGGTAGCCGTGGTGTCGCCCTCGGCCGATCCACGGGCCGACGTCGACTACCTTTTCCTCCAAGTCGCTGTCGACCGAAGTGAAGTGAGTGACCGTCAGAACTGCGGGAACATCCTCGCCGGAGTCGGCCCCTTCGCCGTGGAACGCGGGCTCGTCCCGGCGGGGGAGGACAAGACCTCCGTGCGGATCCGCATGGTCAACTCCGGCGGCCTCGCGACCGCGGCCTTCCCGACCCCCGGCGGCCGGGTCGAGTACACCGGCGACGCCGAGATCTCCGGCGTGCCCGGCACCGCCGCTCCCGTGGTGATCGAGTTCCCGCCCGGCGCCGGGAAGCTGCTGCCCACGAGCAGGGTCCGCGACACCCTGGACGGCACCACGGTGACCTGCGTGGACAACGGCATGCCGACCGTACTGATCACCGCCACATCCCTCGGCGTCACCGGCTACGAGACGCCCAAGGACCTGGAGGAGGACCTGGCCCTCGCCGACCGGCTCCGCGAACTCCGCCTGGCGGCAGGCCACTTGATGGGACTCGGCGACGTCTCGGACGCCACCGTCCCCAAGCTCACCCTCCTCGCCCCGCCCCGCCACGGCGGCGCGATCACCACCCGCACCTTCATCCCGGTCCGCTGCCACACGTCGATCGGTGTGCTGGGCGCGGCGAGCGTCGCCGCCGGGCTGCGCGTCGAGGGCGGCGTCGGCGCGGACCTCGCCCGCCTCCCCGACGGCGGCGACCGCATCCGCATCGAACACCCCACGGGATTCCTGGACATCGAGAGCGGCCTCGCCACCGACGCCACGGGTCTGCCCACCGCCCGCCGTACGGCCGTCGTCCGTACCGCCCGAAAGATCTTCGACGGCACCGCCTTCCCAAGGTCCGCCGGGACGGCCGCACTGCCCGCACCCACCCCCGGAGGCCCCCGATGACCCCGCCGCTCGGCGACATCGCCCACATCGGCCACGTCCAGCTGTTCACCCCGGATCTGGACGCCAGCGTCGCCTTCTTCACCGACTACCTGGGGCTCACCGTCAACGACCGGCAGGGCGACACCGTCTACCTGCGGACCTACGACGACTACGAGCACCACAGCCTGGTCCTCACCGCCCGCGACCGGCCCGGCCTCGGCCGCCTCGCCCTGCGCACCGCCGGCGAGGCGGCACTGCACCGCCGTGTCGAGGCCGTCGGGGCCGCGGGCGGCAGCGGCAAATGGGTCGAGGACGAGCCGGGGCTCGGCAGGCTGTACCTCACCACCGACCCGGACGGGCACGAACACGCCCTGTACTGGGAGAGCGAGTACTACCGGGCACCCGAGGAGCTGCGGCCGGCGCTGAAGAACCAGCCGCAGGCCAAGCCCAACCGGGGTGTCGGCGTACGGCGGCTGGACCACGTCAACTTCCTCGCCGCCGACGTGCTCGCCAACGCCGGGTTCCAGGAACGCGTGCTGGGAGCCCGGCCCACGGAGCAGATCCGGCTCGACTCCGGCCGAGTCGCGGCGCGTTGGCTGACGTACACCAACAAGTCGTACGACGTCGTCTACACCTCGGACTGGACCGGCTCCAGCGGCCGACTGCACCACATCGCCTTCGCGACCGACACCCGCGAGGACGTGCTGCGCGCCGCCGACCTCGCCATCGACACCGGCGTGTTCATCGAGACGGGCCCGCACAAGCACGCCATCCAGCAGACGTTCTTCCTGTACGTCTACGAGCCCGGCGGCAACCGCATCGAGCTGTGCAACCCGCTCACCCGGCTCGTGCTGGCCCCGGACTGGCCGCTGATCACCTGGACCGAGGCCGAGCGTGCCAAGGGGCAGGCGTGGGGCCTGAAGACGATCGAGTCCTTCCACACCCACGGGACGCCCCCGGTCGCCTGAGACGGCACCCTGCGCCAGACGCTTTCTCAGCAGCCCTGGACTGTCGCGGAGATTGTTGACAAAAATATTGAATTAAACCTCGGTGGCATCGCCGGCACGCTGGTCGCCGGACACGCCTCCGACCGGTTCGGTGCCCCGCGGATCTCGGCATGGGCCGCTTCGGCGCCGTCTTCGGGCCATGGCTCGGCGGGCAGTTGCTCGCCGCGGACAACGGCGACCGGGGCTTCACCGCCTACGCCCTCGCGGGCCTGTCGTCCACGGTCTTCATAGGGATCGCCGCCCTGCGCGGCTCGAAGCGGACGGCCTCGACCGGCAGTGAACAGCGGCTGATCGGCGCGCACTGACCGACAGGTGCCGACCCCGGGGGGAGAGTTGAGAGGCCGCTCGCCGCAGTCATGCGCGGCGAGCGACGCCCGTCATATCAACTGGCCCTTCATATGTACTGATGGTCCGAACTGGGTTATACGACGGTCTCGCGTATTGTTGCGTCATATGCCCGCTGTGACGCGTGGCGGCTCTCGGGACGTCGGGGGTCAGTGAGTTGAACTTGAAGGGGGACGGGGGACGTGGTGGCACTTCTCGCGGTGGTGGCCGTCGTCGGATACATGGCAAAGGCCGGTCTGCCCTGGTGGGTGGTCGCGGCAGTGGCCCTGTTGACGGCGGGATTCGCCGCGGGGGTGTCCGGGGGCCCGGCCCGGAGTGCCAGAAGCGTGACGACGCCCGGCCCGGCCGTACCGGTGCCCCCGCTGGACGACAGGGACGCCGTCGCCCCGCCGGTCGCGGCGAACGTGGGAGCGGCGGTCCCGGACGGTTGGGACTCGCCGGCGCCGACCGCGGGATCGGACCGGGCGCTCAGGTGAGGCGACCCCCGGCGGCCTCCCGCAGATGCCGGGCGATGAGCGCGTAGACCTCGCGTGCCTTGGCGTCGTCGGTCGCGTCGTACCCGTGATCGAAGCCGGCCACGTCGTGGTGCTCGATCAGCGCCCCGGCCGCGCGCAGCCGCTCGGCGTAACGCTCGCCCTCGGCCCGCAGCAGGTCGTACTCGGCGGTGATCAGCAGCGCCGGGGCGATCCCCTTCAGGTCGGCGGTGTCGGAGGGGTGTGCAGGGGAGACGAGCCGGTCGGCCCGCCGGTGGACGTCCGGGACGTACGACGTGTCGAAGACGTCGGCCATCCAGGGCCGCAGCATCGGCTTGGCTGTGGCGGCGCGCTTGTCGCGGGCGTCGGTCGCCAGGTCGAGCGGGGGATAGTGCAGCACCTGGAGGGCGATCGAGGGTCCGCCCTCCTCCAGTGCCTGCCGTGCCACGGCGGCCGCGAGTCCGCCCCCGGCGCTCTGCCCGCCCACGGTGAGCCGCTCGCCGTCCCAGCCCTCCTCGGCGCCGTGCTCCGCGACCCACCGGACGACCTCGTACGCCTGCCGTGGCGGCGCCGGGAACGGATACTGCGGGGCGACGACGTAGTCCACGTTGATCACGACCGCCCCGGCCTCGACGGCGAGGAGACGGCACAGCGGGTCGTCGATCTCGGTGAGCGCCATGACGTAGCCGCCGCCGTGGAAGTTGACGTGCACCGGGGGAGCGGGGTCGTCGCCCGGGGGCAGATGCACGGTGACCCGGGCGGGAGCGACCGACGTCGGAATCGTCAACTCGCGTACCTTGCGCGGATATTCGGGAAACCGCGCGTGCCGGGACGAGGCCGATCCCCGCCCGGCGGCACGGCGCTCCGCCATCACCGTCACCCGCTGCATCACCTTGGCCACCAGGGCGGCCACCGAGGGCCGGGCCAGCACAGACATACGGCTCCGATCGATCGCGGCCCGCGGGCCGGCCACTCCCCAGGAAGGCTCTGTTGAGTTAGGCAATTATAGGTGCCGACAATGATGGGTCAAGGGTTGAGTCGCGTCTGGGCGGAGGCGCCGATGGGGTAGGGTTGACCTGCGTGATCACGCGGTACGCCGCGTGACGGCACCGGGACGTGGCGCAGCTTGGTAGCGCACTTGACTGGGGGTCAAGGGGTCGCAGGTTCAAATCCTGTCGTCCCGACGGTGCGAAGGGTCTTCGCGGGCAGCGGCTCGCGGGGACCCTTTTCGTGTGCCGTCGGCCTCAGGCCGACGGCAGCTCCGCCCAGCGGCTGGTTCCGCCCGTGTGGACGTGGACGCCGCAGCGGGACGCCAGTGCGTTGACGATGTCGAGGCCGCGGCCGTGTTCGTCCGGGTCGATCGTGGTGCTCGGATCCTCGGCCGGTGCCGCGGGGCCCAGGTCGCTCACCTCGACGCGTACCGTTCCGCACCCCTCCAACAGGCTCCGCGAGAGCCGCAGAGTCGCCGGCGGCACGGCGTGGACGATGGCGTTGGTGAGGAGCTCCGAGACCACCAGCAGGACGTCGGCGGCGCAGTCGGCCGTCAGGTTCCATTCGGACAGCACCGCACGGACGCGCCGCCGCATGGCGGCGACCGCCCCCGGGACGTGCGGCAGGGAGAAGACGTGCTCGACCTCCCCGCGAGGCGCGGCGGCGAGCTGCGCTGTAGTCATCTGTCCTCCTCGAGCGGTCCCTGCCGGCCTCCAGGTCGGGGCGTAGGCGTCATCGAACGCTAAACAAGGAGAATCCACCGGTCAACGAACCGGGGTCGGCATTACCGAACGACAGTCCCAAAGAGGAAAAACTGGGACTACCATCGCCTCATGGCCGGCCCAGTCCAGTCCATCGAGCGGGCGGCGGCGATCCTGCGACTGCTCGCCGGCGGATCCCGCCGACTGGGGCTGGGGGAGGTGGCCTCGTCGCTGGGGCTCGCCAAGGGCACCGCCCACGGAATCCTGCGGACCCTGCAGCACGTGGACTTCGTCGAGCAGGACCCGGCAACCGGAAAATACCAGCTCGGGGCGGCCCTGCTGCACCTCGGCACCAGCTATCTCGACGTCAACGAACTGCGTTCGCGCTCCATCAACTGGGCCGACGCCCTGGCCGGCCGCAGCGGGGAGGCCGTCCGGCTGGGCACGCCCCTGGAGGGCAAGGTGCTCGTCATCCACCACGTCTTCCGCCCGGACGACACCCTCCAGACCCTGGACGTCGGCGCGCTGCTGCCCCTGCACGCCTCCTCGCTGGGCAAGGTCCTGCTGGCCTTCGGAGCGACCCCCGTGGAGCCGCTGCTGGAGGACGAGCCGGAGGGGTACACCCGGCACACCCTGGTCCACCCCTCGGAGCTGAACCGGGCGCTCGCGGAGATACGGGACCTGGGCTGGGGCGCCGAAGTACAGGAGATGAGCATGGGCGAAGCCGGGATCGCCGCGCCGATCCGGGGACAGGGCGGTCTCGTGGTGGGCGCGATCGGCGTGTCCGGGGCCGTGGAGCGGATCTGCGACTCCAAAGGCCGGCCGCTGCCGGCCCTGATCACCGTGCTGCGGGAGGCGGCGCGCGCGATCTCCAGAGACCTGGGCGCGGCTCGCTGGTAGGCCCCCAGCACCTCCGCGACACATCGGAAGGGAGGGCCGATCATGGTTGAACGGTATGTGATGTCCATCGACCAGGGCACCACGTCCACCCGCTGCATCCTGTTCGACCACGGCGGGCGGCTGGTGTCGGTCGCCCAGCGGGAGCACCAGCAGTTCTTCCCCCGGCCGGGATGGGTCGAGCACGACGCCGTCGAGATCTGGCGCAACCTTCAGCGGATCGTCCCCGAGGCACTGTCGAACGCCGGGATCGAGGCGAGCCAGATCTCGGCCATCGGGATCGCCAACCAGCGCGAGACGACCGTGCTCTGGGACCCGCGGACCGGGATCCCGCTGGTCCGGGCGATCGTCTGGCAGGACACCCGCACCGCCCCGCTCGTCGAGGAGCTGAGGAGCGACCCGGGCGACGACTTCTTCCTCGACCGCTGCCGGCTGCCGCCGTCGACGTACTTCTCCGCACCCCGGATCCGCTGGCTGTTCGACAACGTCGACGGGCTGGAGCGGCGCGCCCGCGACGGCGAGGTGCTGTTCGGCACCATCGAGAGCTGGCTGATCTGGAACCTCACCGGCGGCCCCGCCGGCGGCCTGCACATCACCGACGCCACCAACGCCAGCCGCACCATGCTCATGGACATCCGGACGCTGACCTGGGACGCGGAGCTCATGGCCTTCTTCGGCGTGCCCCGCGCGATGCTGCCGGAGATCCGGTCCTCGGCGGAGAGCTACGGCGAGGCGAGCGCCCTCCTTCCCGGCGTGCGGATCACAGCGGCCCTCGGCGATCAGCAGGCGGCCCTGTTCGGGCAGACCTGCTTCTCGCCGGGCGAGGCGAAGTGCACCTACGGCACCGGCAGCTTCCTGGTGATGAACACCGGCACCGACGTCGTCCGCTCCGAACACGGGCTGCTGACGACCGTCGCGTACAAGATCGGGGACCAGCCCACCATCTACGCGCTGGAGGGCCCCATCGCCGTCACCGGATCACTGGTGCAGTGGTTCCGCGACCGGCTGGGCCTGATCCACAGTGCCCCCGAGATCGAGACGCTGGCCCGCACCGTCGAGGACAACGGCGGCTGCTACATCGTCCCCGCGTTCTCGGGTCTGTTCGCGCCGCACTGGCGCAGCGACGCCCGCGGCGTGATCGTCGGACTCACGTCGTACATCACCAAGGGCCACCTGGCCCGGGCCGTCCTGGAGGCCACCGGCTGGCAGACCCGGGAGGTCGTCGACGCCATGAACGCCGACTCCGCGCTCGCCCTGAAGCAGCTCAAGGTCGACGGCGGCATGACGTCCGACCATCTGCTGATGCAGATCCTGGCCGATGTGCTCGACGTTCCCGTCGTACGGCCCCTCGTCGCCGAGACGGTGTCCCTCGGCGCCGCCTACGCGGCCGGACTCGCGGCCGGCTACTGGCCGGACCTCCAGGTCCTGCGCCGCAACTGGCACCGGGCCGCGCAGTGGCTGCCGGACATGGACGCCGAGCGGCGGGAGTGGGAGTACGAGTGCTGGAAGCGGGCCGTCGAGCGGTCGCTGGGGTGGATCCAGCCACCGAAGCGCCGTTGACCCGCCGGGCCGACGGCTGTGCCCGGCGGGTCCGCCACCGTCCGCGGACCCGCTGGGTGTCCGCCCCCCGCCGCTCGTGGTCCCGCCGCTCAGCGGGTGACGAGCAGACCCCGGCTGCGCAGCACGCGCCGCTCCAGCGGGCCGAAGATCAGCAGGTCGACGGCGAGGCCGACCAGCGGGATCAGGAAGATGGCCAGGACGACCTGCGACATGCTGCTGTTGCGGCTGACGTCCTCAGCCGGCCGGCTTCTCCCACACCGACACGTGCTTGCCGCTCTCGGCGGTGAACGGCTCGCGCGTCCAGTCGCCCCAGCGGTCGCGCAGCGTGAGGCCGGCCAGCCGGGCCATCAGGTCCAGTTCGGCCGGCCACACATAGCGGAACGGGACCGACCAGTACTCGGCGCGGCCGTCGGTGACGGTGACGTAGTTCGAGCTCATCGCCTGTGTGGCGACGTCGTAGGTGTCGAACGCCCAGCCCGTGTCGCTGATGTGGAACGGTACGGCGCTCTGGCCGGGCGGCAGCCGCCGCAGGTCGGGCACGCCCACCTCGATCACGAAGCAGCCGCCGGGCCGCAGATGGGCGGCGGCGTTGGCGAAGCAGTCGACCTGGGCGTCCTGGCTGGTCAGATTGCCGATCGTGTTGAAGACGAGGTAGGCGAGGGCGAACTCGCCCGGCACCCGGGTCGTCGCGAAGTCCCCGATCGTCACCGCGACGGCGGCACCGCCGGGTTTCGCGCGCAGCCGCTCCACCATCGCGCGGGACATGTCAATGCCGTGCACCGGGACCCCGCGGCCGGCCAGCGGAAGCGCGATCCGGCCGGTGCCGACGCCGAGTTCGAGCGCCGGGCCGTCACCGGCGAGCTCCGCGAGCAGGTCCACCGCCGGGTCCACCACGTCCGCGCGGAACATGTCCGCCGCCGAATCGTCGTACCCGGCCGCGATGTTCTCTCCGAAGTAGCCGTCGTCATCCATCACGCCGGGACGCTACTGCCGGTCGCCGCGCCGGGGCACCCGAATTTCCGGGTGCCCCGGCGCGCACGCGGTCACGTCCTCACGCGAGCGTGACCTTGACCGGCAGCTTCTTGACGCCGTTGACGAAGTTGGAGCGCACGCGCGGCACTTCGCCGGCCAGTCTGATGTCGGCGAGGCGCGGGATCAGCTCCTCGAACATGATGCGGATCTCGGTGCGGGCGAGCAGGTTGCCCAGGCACAGGTGCGGGCTGCCCTTGCCGAAGGTGACGTGGTCGTTGTCGGCCCGGGTGACGTCGAAGTCGTACGGGTTGCCGAAGACCTCCTCGTCGCGGTTGCCGGAGGCGAACCACATGACGACCTTGTCTCCCTCCTTGAGCTGCTTGCCGCCGAGCTCGACGTCCCGGGTGGCGGTGCGCCGGAAGTGGTAGACGGGGGAGGCCCAGCGCAGGAACTCCTCGACCGCCACGGGGATCAGCGAGGGGTCCTCCTGGAGGCGGGCCAGCTGCTCGGGGTGCTGGAGCAGGGCCAGCATGGAGTGGGTGATGGTGTGCCGGGTGGTCTCGTTGCCGGCCACCACCAGCAGCAGGAAGTAGTTGTCGAAGTCCTGCGCGGACAGCGGGACGCCGTCGCGCGGGACGGTGTTGACCAGCTTCGACACCAGGTCCGTGCCGTCGCCGCCGCGGCGCTGCCGGGCCAGCTCGCGGCCGTACTCGAAGACCTCGACGGACGCGGGGGAGCGGAACGGCAGATCGCGGTACTTCTCGCTCTCCGCGCTGTGCAGCAGCACGTCCGCGTAGTCGGGGTCGGTGTTGCCGATGATGCGGTTGCCCCAGTCGATGAGCTGCTGGTTGTCCTCCGGCGGCACGTCGAGAAGGCGCGCCAGGACGTTGATCGGGAAGTCCGCGGAGACGTCGGAGACGAAGTCGAACGTGCCCTTCGCGAGCGCCGCGTCGAGCGTCGTCGCGGTCAGACCGCGCAGGAAGTCGGCGTAGCTGTTGATGACGCTCGCGCCGAACTGCCGCTGGATGACGCTGCGCAGCGCGCGGTGCCGGACACCGTCCATCTCCAGGATGGAGGCGCGCTTCTTGATCTGGTCGTCGTCGACCTCCTCCAGGTTGACGAACCTCGTGGAGGTGAAGGTCTCCGGGTCGCGGTCGACACGGGCTATGTCGGCGTGCCGGGTCACCGCCCAGAAGCCGGAGTTGGGGGCGTTCTCCGGCTGCCAGTGCACCGGGTCCTCGTGGCGCAGGGTGTGGAACATGCGCCAGGGGGTCACCCCGTCGGTGAACTTGTCGAGGTCGGTGAGGTTCACGTCGGCGAGCGGCATCGGCTCGGATGCGGATGCGGAAGTCATCGATGGCTCCTGGGTGTCACGGGGCTGCGGGGTCACAGGTGGTAGGCGTACTCGGTGAACTCCCAGTCGGTGACGTGCCGTTGGAAGCGTTCGACCTCGTTGCGCTTGTAGGTGAGGTAGGAGGTGGTGAAGTCCTTGCCGAGCAGGTCGGCCAGGTCGGTGTCCGCCTCCAGCGCGTCGAGCGCGGCGGACAGGTCGGTGGGCAGCAGCGCGGACCGCGCGGTGTCGTAGCCGTAGCCCTGCAGCGGGGGCGGGGGCTCCTCGCCGGCCCGGATGCCGAGGAGGGCGGCGGCGAGGGTGGCCGCGATCGCCAGGTAGGGGTTGGCGCTCGCGTCGCCGAGGCGCAGCTCCAGGCGGGCGCCGGAGCCGCGCTCCGGAGGGATGCGGACCATGGCGCTGCGGTTGTCCAGGCCCCAGTCGATCAGCCAGGGGGCGAGGGTGTCCGGGCCGAAGCGCTTGTAGGAGTTCACGGTCGGGTTGAGCAGCGCGGCGAGCGCGGGCGCGTGGGCGACGATGCCGGCGATCGCGTGCCGGGCGACGGTGGACAGTCCGTGGGCGCCCGCGGGGTCGTCGAAGGCGTTGCGGCCCTCGGCGTCGTCGCAGGACAGATGGAGATGGAAGCCCGAGCCGCCGGCGTCGCCGAACGGCTTGGCCATGAAGGTGGCCAGCAGGCCGTCCCGGCGGGCCAGTTCCTTGACGGCGGCCTTGAAGCGGAAGGAGCGGTCGGCCGCGTCCAGCGCTTCGGAGTGGGTGAGGTTGATCTCGTACTGGCCGCCGTCGAACTCGTGGTTGCCGGTGATCACGCCGATGCCCAGGTCACGCAGGTGGCGCAGGGTGCCCAGCAGATGGTTCGCGGGGTCGGCGCGCAGGCCCGCCGTGTAGACGGCGCCGGTCGTCTCGGGGTGCCGGCGCCAGCCGGCGGCGGTCTGCTCCAGCAGGAAGTACTCCAGCTCCGGGCCGACGATCGGACGCAGGCCCTGCTCGGCACAGTGGGCCAGGACCGTGCGCAGCAGGTCGCGCGGCGACTCGGGGGCGGGGGCGCCGGTCGCCGGGTCGGTGACCTCGCCGAGACAGGTGGCGACGCCGGGCTCCCAGGGGAGCGCGGTCAGGGTGGACAGGTCGGGGCGCACGGTCACGTCGGGCAGGCCGGCGTCCAGACCGCCGGCGACCGGGACCACGTCGCCCTGCGGGGTGGTGTGGTAGACGGCCCGGCAGAACGCCAGACCGTGCTCGCAGGCCGCCGGCAGATGGTCCACCAGCACGTCACGGGCGCGGTCGGTGCCGATGAGGTCGGGATAGGTCACCCGGACCACGTCGACACCCTCGGCGGCGAGCCGCTCCATGTGCCGGCGGATGTCTGGTTTGTCGTGAGCGCTCACCGATGTCTCCTCGGGCGGATGGGGAAGGGTGGCGTGCGGACGACCTGAGCAGGGGTGCGGGATGAGGGAGAGGCGATCCCGGGTCGTCGTTTGAACCCGAACGGTATGGAGGGGACTCGCCGTCCCGCAAGGGGGCGGTCTCAAGAATTTATCCACCTGGACAGGTATTGACCAGGGTCGAGCGGCTTCCTATGTTGTTTGAAGCCAAACGAGTCAGGGGTGCGGCTCTCGCACCCCTTTGGCCAAGGGGCCCGGCCGCACAGCCGGCCGGGCCCCGCACCCCCCTTCACTCCGCTCCGACGCCCTCACCTCCAGGAGGACCGGCCATGAAGGTCGTAGTCGACATGAACAAGTGCCAGGACCACGGCCAGTGCGTCTTCGCGGCCCCCGACGTCTTCTCGATGGACGACGCCGGACGCCTCGCGTACGTCTCCGACCCGGACGACACGCTGCGCGACGAGGTCGAGGAAGCCGCCGACGTGTGCCCGCTGCAGGCCATCCGGATCGAGGGCTGAGCCCCATGACCGGACGCGTAGTCGTCGCCGGCGCCTCGATGGGCGGCCTGCGCGCGGCCGAACAGCTGCGCGCGGCCGGCTGGACCGGCCCGATCACGGTGGTGGGCGACGAGCCCCACATGCCCTACAACCGGCCTCCGCTGTCCAAGGAGGTCCTCGCGGGCAAGGCGCCCTTCGAGTCGCTGGCCTTCACCCCGAAGGCGGCCACCGCCGACGTGGAGTGGCGCCTGGGCACCCGGGTCGCCGCCGCCCGGCTGGCCGAGCGCACCGTCGTCCTCGACGACGGCTGCGAGATCCCGTACGGCGGACTCGTCGTCGCCACCGGTGTGCGCCCGCGGCGGCTGCGCTGCCCCGGCCCGCTCGCCGGCCGCCACACCGTCCGCACCATCGACGACGCCCAGGGCCTGCGCGAGGAGCTGACACGGCCCGGCGCGCGGGTGGTCGTGGTCGGCGCCGGCTTCATCGGCTGCGAGGTCGCCGCGACCGCCGTCGCGCTCGGCGTCACCGAGGTGACCGTCGTCGACCCGCTGCCCCTGCCCATGGTCGGACCGCTCGGCGAACTGCTCGCCCGGGCCCTGCTGAAGCGGCACGAGAAGCGGGGAGTCCGCTTCGCGCTCGGCACCGGGGTCGCCGGGTTCGAGGGCGAGGACCGCGTGACCGGCGTCGTCCTCTCCGACGGCAGGGTCCTGCCCGCCGACGTCGTCGTCGAGTCGGTCGGCTCGGTCGCCAACACCGAATGGCTGGCAGACAACGGACTCGACCTCACCGACGGCGTACTGACCGACGAGCAGCTGAGGGTCGGCGGCCGGCCGGAGGTCGTGGCCGTCGGTGACGTGGCCCGCTTCCCCAACGCCCGCTACGGCGGCGCGTCCCGCCGCGTCGAGCACTGGTCCGTCCCGACCGACACGGCCAAGCACGCGGCCCGGACGCTGGCCGCCCATCTGGCGGGCGGCCGGGCCGACTCGGCTCCCTTCGCCCCCCTGCCCACCTTCTGGAGCGACCAGCACGACTTCCGCCTCCAGTCGTTCGGCGCGCCCGTCCTCGGCCTCGGCGACGTGCGCGTCCTGGACGGCGACCCCGAAGGCGATGTCCTGGTGGGCTACCACGCCGACGACCGGCTGGTCGGTGTCGTTGCGCTCGGCGGCCACAGTGCCGCCATGGCTGCCGCCCGCTACCGCGCCCAGCTGCTGAAGCAGCCCGCCCTCACCGCGTAAGGAACCCCCTCATGTCCCCAGTCCGTGGCTACTTCCACCCCAAGACCGGCAGCGGCGCCTCGTCGCTGATCCCGTCGCCGCCGTGGCGCTACTCCGGTGACCTGCTGACCGTCGAGTACCGCACGGATCCGGCACGGGTGCGGGAACTGCTGCCCGAGCCCCTGGAGTTGGCCGACGAGGATCCCGGGGCCGTCGCCCTGATCTGGGCCGACTGGCAGTCCTGCTCGCAGTCCGGGGCGGAGCTGCTCGACCCGGTGCTGTCCCAGTACAAGGAGGCGTTCGCGGTCGTCCGGTGCAAGTACCGGGGGCAGACCTACTCGCGGTGCGTGTACATCTGGGTCGACAAGGACTTCGCCATCGCGCGCGGGCTGCACCAGGGGTATCCGAAGAAGCTCGGGTCCATCCACCAGACGCGGCCGCATCCGTACGGGCCCGCTCCGCGGATCGAGGCGGGGGCGCGGTTCGGGGCGACGCTGGCCGCCGCGGATCGCCGGCTGGCGCAGGCCGTGGTGACCCTGCGGGAGCCGGCCGAGTCGAACGGGTTCGTGAACGCGCATCCGATGGCTCATCACCGGTGGCTGCCCTCGATCGAGAAGGGGAAGGGGCTGGCTCTCGACGAGCTGATCGAGACGGGGGCGGCGTCCTTCGAGGCGGGGCGCCCGTGGGTCGGGGAGGCCGAGTTGGAGCTGTTCGAGGCGCCTGCCGAAGAGCTGGCCCGGTTGGAGATCCATGAGCCGATCGCCGCGTACTACCGGCAGGTCGGGGTGGTGTGGGACGGGGGACGGCTGTTGGAGGCCGGAACGTCGGAAGCCGTCGCCGAGTGAGGCCGGTGGGCGGCCGCGGGTTCGTCGTGGTTGGTCGCGCCCACGCGGCGGAGCCGCAAATCGATCCAGCCCCGCGCCCCCGGTGGGTCAGATTCCTCTTCGTATGAATGGAGCCCTTCCCATGCTTGAGAAGATCACCGTCGCCGGTGTCCCCGTCGACACCCGGCACTGGATCGGCGGCAAGCGTGTCGCCTCCGGTGCCACCTTCACCGACAGTTCCCCCATCGACGGCAGCGTCATCGGCGAGATCGCCCGTGGTGGCCCCGCCGAAGCCGAAGCCGCCGTCGCCGCCGCCCGTGAGGCGTTTCCCGCCTGGGCGGCCACCCCCCGTGCCGAGCGCGCCCGCATCCTGCACGCCATCGCCGACGGGGTCGAGAAGCGGATCGAAGAGCTCGCCGCCGTCGAGACCACCGACAACGGCGCCCTGCTCCGCTCGCACCGCCGGGGCGTGATGCCCCGGGTCGCGCACAACTTCCGCTTCTTCGCGGACTGGTTGCTCACCCTCGACCACGAGGACTTCGAGACGCGCGGGCACACCAACCACGTCTCGTGGGACCCGGCCGGGCCCTGCGTGCTGATCACCCCGTGGAACGCCCCGCTCATGCTGGCCACGTGGAAGGTCGCCCCGGCGCTCGCGGCGGGCGACACCGTCGTCCTCAAGCCCGCCGAGTGGTCCCCGCTGACCGCCTCCCTCCTCGCCGACATCGCCGCCGCGGCCGGCCTGCCCGCCGGTGTCCTCAACGTCGTCCAGGGCCACGGCTCCGAGATCGGCGACACCCTCACCTCGCACCCGGACGTGCGCCGGATCAGCTTCACCGGCTCGGTCCCCACCGCCAGGCGGATCGCCGCGTCCGCCGCCGCGAACCTCACCCCGCTCAGCCTCGAACTCGGCGGCAAGTCACCGCTGCTGGTGTTCGCCGACGCCGACCTGGACCTCGCGGTCGACCTCGCCGTGGAGCAGTACGACAACGCCGGGCAGGTCTGTCTCGCCGCCACCCGCATCCTGGTGGAGGAGTCCGTCGCCGAGGAGTTCACCCGGCGCTTCGCGGACAAGGCGCGTGCGCTGACGCAGGGCGACCCGCGCGACGAGGCCACCGACATCGGGCCCAACATCCACCCCCGCCAGCTGGAGAAGATCGACGGGTTCGTGCGGCGGGCCGTCGAGGCAGGGGCCCGTGCGGTCGTCGGCGGGGAGCGCCTGGACGGGCAGTTCTACGCGCCGACCTTGCTCACCGATGTCGCCCAGGACTCCGAGATCGTGCAGGAGGAGGTCTTCGGGCCGGTCCTCACCCTCCAGACCTTCGCCGACGAGGACGAGGCCGTACGCCTCGCCAACGACACCCGCTTCGGGCTCGCCGCCACCCTCGCCACCGGCGACCCCGAGCGCGCCGAACGCGTCACCGCGCGGCTCGTCGCGGGCACCGTCTGGGTCAACTGCTTCTTCGTGCGCGACCTCCGGGCCCCCTTCGGCGGCTCCCGCCAGTCCGGCGTCGGACGCGAGGGCGGCACCTGGAGCTTCGACTTCTACTGCGACCTGAAGAACACCGTCACCGCCCCGAAGGGATGGAGCCGGAACCATGGGTGAGATCGTCGGGGCGGGGCTGCTCGCCCACGTCCCCACCGTCGTGCTGCCGGAGGCCGACCGGCTGGAGCTGAACGAGGGCAGGGAGATCACCCTCGTCACCGGCCTGAAGGAGCTCCGCGCCGAGGTCTTCGAGCGGGACGACTACGACACGGTCGTCGTCCTCGACTCGCACTGGGCGACCACGGTCGAGTTCGTCGTCACCGCGCAGCAGCGCCGCGCCGGTCTCTTCACCTCCGAGGAACTGCCGCGCGGCATGTGCCGGATGCCGTACGACTTCCCGGGCGATCCCGAACTGGCCCGCAACGTCGAGAAGTTCGCGGGCGGGCACGGCACCTGGATCACCGCGATCGAGGACGAGTACCTGCCGATCTACTACGCCACCATCAACCTCTGGAAGTTCCTCGGGGAGGGGCTGCCGGACAAGCGGTGGGTCACCATCGGCGTCTGCCAGACCGGCGACATGGAGGACCATCTGCGGCTCGGCCGGGCCCTGGCCGACGGCATCGCCGCCACCCCGGGCCGCCGCGTCCTGCTCATCGCCTCCGGCGCCCTGTCGCACACCTTCTGGCCGCTGCGCGAACTGCGCGACCACGAGGCCAGCGACCCGGTCCACATCTTCACTCCCGAGGCCCGCGCGGCCGACCACGAGCGCATCGCCTGGTTCAAGGAGGGCCGCCACGACAAGGTCCTCGACACCATGGACGAGTTCTGGAAGTACAAGCCCGAGGCGAAGTTCTTCCACTACCTGATGATGGCCGGCGCCCTCGGCGAACAGTCCTGCGTCGCCAGGGCCCGCCAGTACGGCGAGTACGAGAACTCCATCGGCACCGGCCAGGTCCATCTGTGGTTCGACCGTCCCGCCGACGGCTGGACCGGCACGGAAGCGTCCGCATCCGGGCCCGCCGCGCCCCACAACCCGCACCGTCGCTTCTAGGAAGGCTGTCATGCCCGAATACCGCCGCGTCCTCCTCGACGGCGCCGCCGTCCAGGTCACCGTCGACGGGGACGAACTCGTCGCCGGAGACGGCCGCCGCGTCAAGACCGAGGACGCCCAGCACCTGCCCCCGGTCGTGCCGTCCAAGGTCGTCGCCGTCCACCTCAACCACCGCAGCCGGGTCGAGGAGTTCCGGATCGACCTTCCGGACACCCCGACCTACTTCCACAAGCCGACCTCCTCCCTCAACTCCCACATGGGCGCGATCGTCCGCCCCGACGGCTGCAAGTGGCTCAACTACGAGGGCGAGGTCGCCATCGTGATCGGACGGACCGCGCGGAACGTCTCCCCGGCGGAGGCGGGGGAGTACATCGCCGGCTACACGATCGCCAACGACTACGGGCTGCACGACTTCCGCGACACCGACGCGGGCTCCATGCTCCGGGTCAAGGGCTCCGACACCCTCTGCCCGCTCGGTCCCGGCCTGGTCACGGACTGGGACTTCCACGGCAAGCGGCTGCGGACGTACGTCAACGGCGAGGTGGTGCAGGACGGTTCGACCGACGAGATGAAGTGGGACATGCACTACCTCGTCGCCGACATCGCCCGCACCATCACCCTGTACCCGGGCGACGTGCTCCTGTCCGGCACTCCGGCCAACTCCCGCCCCGTCCGGCCCGGCGACGTCGTCGAGGTCGAGGTCGAGGGTCTCGGCAGGCTCACCAACCACGTCGTCACCGGCCCGACCCCGGTCCGCACCGACGTGGGCGCCCAGCCGACCGAGTCCGAGGAGGTGCTGTCCACGGCGCTCGGCGGCGACTGGGAGTTCCGCGGCCTCCGGCCGCCCAGGCGCTGACCGTGCGCACGGCGGCGCCGGACCCGGCGGGTAAGGTCGCGAACATGACCGCATCCGCCGAGGGACCCGAGCGATCCGAGAGGCCGACGGGCGGCCCGGGCCGTGCCACGGGCTCCAAGGCCCCCGGGACCACCGAGGGGGACCGCAAGCCGCGCCGGCGCATGAACTACGGCGAGGGCCGTGAGGCCCTGCTCAACGCCGCGGTGCGGGTCGTGGCGCGCGGCGGGCTGCGCAAGCTCACCTACCGGGCGGTCGCCCAGGAGGCCGGTACCACGCACGGCCTGGTCGTCCACCACTTCGGCTCGCGCGACGCGCTGATCGAGGAGGCCCTCGCGCACGCGATCCGCACCTCGCTGAACGTCAGCGCGCTCGAACCGGGCACCGGCAAGGTCGCCGACTTCTCGGTGGGCGTCTCCGACATGGTCATCGCCGACCCGGACATCCAGGCCTTCCAGTACGAGCTGCTGCTGGAGGCCCGGCGCCGCCCGGAGCTGCTGCCGCAGATCCGTGCCCTGTACGACGACTACTTCGACGCCACCCGGCGCGAGCTGTCCCGGATGCTCCCCGAGGACGCCGGGCAACCGCTGACCCGGCTGATCTTCGCCGCTCTGGACGGGCTCGTGCTGCACCAGCTCGTCTTCGGTGAACCCGGGACCACCGACGCCGCGATCGAGGAGCTGCGCGGGCTGCTCCGACTGCTCGCGGCCGACGGCCACGAGGCGCCGGAGAACGACGGCTGACCTGCACCTTCAAGGACCCCGGGCACCCGTGGCCCGGGGTCCTTTCACGTTGTCGCGGCAATTCTCGGCGCCACCCCCTTGCCAAACGGATAGTTCCAGCCCACCATGGGGCAACTCGTTTGGCCTGAAACGAAATCCTCCTTTCCCCTGGCAGGTGATCCGAGTGGACAGTCAGACGGCGGTCCCGAACCAGACCGCGCCCGACGCCTCCACCGCAGGCAAGCTCAAGCCCAACTCTCTCGGCGTGCTGGGCATCCTCTTCTTCGTCCTCTCCGCCCAGGCGCCGCTCACCGGCGTCGCGGGCGCCGTCCCCATCGCCGTGGCCATCGGAAACGGCGTCGGGGCCCCGGCCGCCTATCTCGCGGCCGGTCTGATCACCCTGCTGTTCTCGGTCGGCTTCGTCGCCATGGGCCGGCACGTGGTGGACGCCGGGGCCTTCTACCGGTACATCGGCAAAGGGCTCGGCCGGGACCTCGGCCACGGCAGCGCGGGCATCGCCCTCTTCGCGTACTGCGCGATCCAGGCCGCCATGTACGGCCTGTACGGCGCCACCGTGAACGGGCTGCTGGCGCACTACGCCGGCATCGACGTGCCCTGGTGGGTGTGTGCCCTGGTCACGATGGCGATCGTGCAGGTCCTCGGTGCCCTGGGCATCGAGATGGGCGCGAAGGTGCTGGCCGTCTTCGTACTGGCCGAGTTCAGCATCCTCAGCGCCTTCGCCGCCGTCACCTTCGCCAAGGGCGGCGGGCCCGAGGGCCTCGGCTTCGCGGACACCTTCTCGCCGGGCGCGGCCCTGGACGGGGCGCCGGGCGTGGCGCTGATGTTCGCCGTCGCGTCGATGATCGGCTTCGAGGCCACCGCGATCTACGGCGAGGAGGCCCGCGAGCCCCGCAGAACGGTGCCCCGTGCGACGTACGCGGCCGTCGCCCTCGTCACCGGCTTCTTCGCCTTCGCCTCCTGGATGCTGATCTCCTCCTACGGCGCCTCGCAGGCGGCCGGCGCCGCGGGCAAGGCGCTTCAGGGCGGTGACTCGACGGCCTTCGTCTTCGCGCCGATCGCCGCCCAGTTCGGCACCTGGGTCAACGACGTGCTGCCGATCCTGCTGGCCACCTCGCTTTTCGCCGGCATCCTGGCCTTCCACAACTCGGCCAACCGCTATCTGTTCTCGCTCAGCCGTGAGGGACTCCTGCCGCGCGGGGTGTCGGCGGTCAACCGCCGGCACTCGCCCGGTGTCGCGGGCTTCGTGCAGACGGCGATCGCCGCCCTGCTGGTGATCCCGTTCGCCCTGGCCGGCAAGGACCCGGTGCTCACCCTGTTCTCGTGGGGCAGCGGCATCGCCGTACTGGCGATCATGCTCCTGTACTTCCTGACCTCGGTCTCGGTCGTCGCCTTCTTCCGGCGCGAGCGCCTCGACACGCGGCCGTGGAACACGCTGGTCGCCCCGCTGCTGGGTGCCGTGGGGATCGCCGGGGCGATCTGGCTGATCGTCGAGAACTTCACGACGCTCATCGGCGGCGACCGGACCACGGCCCTGTGGCTCCAGGCGGCGGTCCCGGCCGTCCTGGTGCTCGGCGTCGTCACCGGCCGCCTGACGCGCCCGGCCCGCACATAGGCCCGCAGGCCACGCCTGTCGTCCGGTCGGGGCCGAGGAGCCGCCGACCGGACGGCGGTGAGCGCCCGGCGGCGCCCGGCCCCGACCGTCTTCTTCTTCGAGATCGCACGTCACCTGGAGGTCCTCGCATGCCGGCCGTCACCCACGAAGAGTGGCTGCGTCGCGCCAAGACCCTGCACCTGTCTGGTGCCCATCACATCGACGGCGCCGACGAGCCGGGCGGGGGAGCGGCCTTCGCGGCCGTATCGCCCCGGGACGGGCAGGTGCTGGCGCAGGTCGCCGACGGGGGCGCCGCCGAGGTGGACGCGGCCGTCGCCGCCGCCCGGCGCGCCTTCGACACCGGGCCCTGGCCGCGCCTGGCGCCCGTGGAGCGCGGTCATGTGCTGCTGCGGATCGCCGACCTGCTGCAGGAGCGGCGCGCGGAACTGGCCCTGACCGTCAGCCTGGAGATGGGCAAGCCCGTCACCGACGCCCACGACATCGAGCTGCGCGCCGCCATCAACACCTTCCGCTGGTACGGCCAGCTCGCCGACAAGCTCACCGACGAGTCCCCGCACACCGCCCCCGACGCCCTCGCCCTGGTCACCCGGGAACCGGCCGGTGTCGTCGGCGCGGTCGTGCCCTGGAACTTCCCCCTGACGCTCGCCGGCTGGAAGGTCGCCCCGGCGCTCGCCGCGGGCTGCACGGTCGTACTGAAGCCGTCGGAGAACTCCCCGCTGTCCGCCCTCCTGCTCGGCCGTCTGGCCACCGAGGCGGGACTGCCGCCGGGTGTGCTCAACGTGGTGAACGGCGAGGGCCCCGTCGCCGGACGGGCCCTGGGGCTCCACCCCGGCGTCGACGTCCTGGCCTTCACCGGCTCCACCGCCGTCGGCCGGCACTTCCTGCGCTACGCGGCCGACTCCAACCTCAAGCGCGTCTGGCTCGAACTCGGCGGCAAGTCACCGAACATCGTCCTGCCCGACGCCCCCGACCTGGACCGGGCCGCCGCCACCGCGGCCTGGGGCATCTTCTTCAACCAGGGTGAGATGTGCACGGCGCCCTCCCGGCTCCTGGTGCACTCCTCCGTCGCCGAACGCGTCACCGAGGCCGTCGTGCGCCGGGCCCGCGAGCTGCGGATCGGCGACCCGCTGGACCCGGCCACCGAGATGGGCGCCCTGGTCGGCGAGGCCCACCTCGGCCGCGTCCTCGGACACATCGGGACCGGCCGGGAGGAGGGCGCGCGGCTGCGGACCGGCGGTGAGCGCGTCCTCGCCGGGACCGGCGGCACCTACCTGGAGCCGACCGTCTTCGACGGGGTCGCGCCGACGATGCGGCTGGCCCGTGAGGAGATCTTCGGCCCCGTCCTGTCCGTGCTCGCCTTCGACGACCTGGACGAGGCGGTACGGCTGGCCAACGCCACCGAGTACGGCCTCGCCGCCGGCTTGTGGACCTCCGACCTGTCCACCGCCCACCGTGCCTCGCGTGCCCTGAAGGCCGGCACGGTCTGGGTCAACTGCTACGAGGAGGGCGACCTGACCGTCCCCTTCGGCGGGATGAAGCAGTCCGGGAACGGCCGCGACAAGTCCGCGCACGCCCTGGAGAAGTACACCGAGCTCAAGACGGTCTGGATCCAGCTGTGACCCGTCCCCTGATCGCCGTCCCCGCACGCTTCTCCGCCACCACCTCGGCCCTGCGGTACGCCGCCGAGGCCAACGCCCGCGCCCTGATCGAGGCGGTGTGGCGAGCGGGCGGCGAACCGGCGGGCATCCACCCGGCCGACCCCGCGGAAGCGGATGTGGCGGACCGCCTCGCCCGCTTCGACGGCGTCCTGCTCCCCGGCGGCGGTGACCTCGCCCCGCACCGCTACGGCGCCGCCGACACCCACGCGACCGTCTACGACGTCGACGACCTCCAGGACTCCTTCGACCTCGAAGTCGCGCGGCGCGCGGTGGACCTGGGCATCCCCCTGCTGGCGGTCTGCCGCGGGCTGCAGACCGTGAACGTCGCCCTCGGCGGCACGCTGGAGCAGGACATGGGCGGCCCCGAACGCGAGCACCGGCACCTCGTGCATCCGGTGGCGGTCGAGCGCGGCACCCTGCTGGAACGTGCCCTCGGCGCGGAGAAGGCGGAGGCCTCCTGCTACCACCACCAGCGCGTGGACCGCCTCGGCAGCGGCCTCACGATCACCGCCCGGGCCGCCGACGGAACGGTGGAGGGTCTCGAACTCCCCGGCGCGCGGGGGTGGTGCACGGCGGTGCAGTGGCACCCCGAGGACACGGCCGACCGCGACCCGGCACAGCAGTCGCTCTTCGACGCCCTGGTGGGGGCGGCACGCGAGCGGCGCTGAGCGAGGAGGCCCTCAGCCGTCGGTCCTGGCCCGCCGTCCGCTGCGGCGAGGTGCCGGTTCGGCGCCGTCGAGCAGGGCGAGGCGGCGTTCCTCGCCCTGCTCCTCGACCTGGATCACCACCCGCCGCAGCCCCTCCGCGACAGTGCGGCACTCCTCGTCGCTGAGCTGCCCGGCGACGAAGGCCTCCTCCTCGTTGAAGGCAGGGAACAGCCGGCGCATCAGCTCCTCGCCCTCCTCGGTGAGGCTGAGCAGCACGAGCCTGCCGTCACCGGGGTGCCCGGCCCGCTTCACCAGCCCCCGCCCCTCCAGCGTCCGAGCCACGCCCGTGAGCGTCCCCTTGGAGATCCCGGCCTCCTCCGCGACATGCCGGGTCTCCGACTCGCCCCACACCCAGACCACCCACAGCACCACGAACGCCGTCCAGGTCAGATCGGCCCCGCGCAGCACGGAGTTCTCCAGGTGCTGCCGGACCGTCGAGGCCGCGCGATAGATGTTGGCGACCACGGCCATCTGGTCCCGGTGCAGCGGGATACCGCCGAGCTTGGCCTCGGCCAGCTGCTCGGCGGCGGTGATCGATCGTTGGCCGGGCATGGAACTCTCCTTTGGCCGAGACGTCGGACAGACGGTGTCGGACGGGCAACAGGCGCTTTTCGTTCGGGTTCAAATTGTACGGAAGGGCCGCCGTCTCCCGGGAACGGGGCGTCTTCCGCACCGAGTACGAGGGCACGACCCCGCGCGACCACCTCGGCCCGGCGCACCCGGACGAGGTGCGCGACGAACGGGTCGCGTCGTGAAGTGACGTGGCCCTGCGGCCGGGCGGGAACGCGGCGTGGGCGGGACGTCACCCTCCCCCGAAGGTGGCGTCCCGCCCACTTTCCCCGGCGCCGGACTGTGGACTGTCGCGTCCGTGCAGTCAGCGGATCCGTGCCGTCACCAGCACATGACCGCTGTCTCCCCCGACCCCCAGCCGGTATAGAGGCGTACCCGGACGAAATAGCGGCGGCCCTTGACGAGGCGCGCCTTGAGCGTGGCGTTGTGCGGGGTGCCGCCGTCGTCCTGGGCGGTGAGGTAGCGCGGCTGCCCGTCGCGCTCCTCAAAGACCACGACGACGGTGTCGCTGTCGCCGAAGGTGCCCACCGTGTACTCGCGCGTCTCCGGCGGCTCGACGACGAAGTCGGCCTGCTCCGCCGGGCCCAGCCGCAACGGAACCGAACGGAAGGGCACCAGCTCGCGCGGTCCCGGCGCCTGGGCCGGCGGGTACCAGCGGCGGACGAAATCCTTGTCGGCCCGGGACAGTACACCCGGTGGATTCAGCCCCCCGCGGTACTGCTCCGGCTCCAGGATCAGCCCTCCCGAGAACGGGTACTCCATGATCGACTGAGGGTCCCAGACGGAACCGTTGACCTCGTTCGCGTCCAGCTTGCGCAGGATGTTGAAGAACGTCTTGTCCCGGCTCCAGAAGTTCGGCGGGCCGGCCAGATCGGCGTACACGGCCTCGTCGTCCCAGTGGATCCCGGCGAACGGGCTCTGGTGCTCGTGCAGCATGCCGAGCGCGTGCCCGATCTCGTGCAGGGCCGTCCCGCGCTCCCCGGGCACCGTGAGGTCCCAGCCGAAGTTCATGGTGCGCTCGTTCAGGCCGACCTGGAGCGCGTCCTTGCCGACGGTCGACCAGGAGCCGTCGCCGAGCTGGAACCCGATGCGCAGTTCGGCCTCCGACCGGTCGCCCACCTCCACGAACGACAGCCCGATCCCCAGCCCCTGCCACTCCTGGAAGCACTCACGCACGACTTCGCGCTGCTCCTTGCTGCCGACCCACGAGACGTGCCGGCTCTCCCCGGTCTCGGGGTCCGGGATCGAGGATCCGTCGGAGTCCCGGTCGAAGAAGTGGTAATGCAGCACCGTTCCGTTGACCCACATGCGGCGTCCGCCGATGAGCGCACTGAGCCGCTCGGCGGCCAGGCCCGGCGCGAACGCGGGCGCCGGCTGCTGCGCGAGGGAGCAGTAGCGAGCGGTCATGCGGACAGGTTGCCGTGAGCCCGCCGCCGGCGCCTGAGTCGAAGGCTACTCAAGTACCCGTGTATCAGAAGTGAGTCACCGCGCTCCTATTTCCGTGACGACCTACGTACGCGACCCGAAGACCCTGGAAATGCCCTGGCCGTTCACCGGCCGGGAGGACGAACTGGAGCTGGTCCGCGGGGCCTTGGCCGCCGGCCGGCAGGGCATCGTGATCACCGGTCAGGCCGGCAGCGGCAAGACCCGCCTCGTCACCGAGGCAGCCCGCGGCACCGACTGCGCCCGGGTGGCCGGCACCCCCGAGACCCGCCGTATCCGCTTCGCCGCGTTCGCGCACCTCGTCCCCGAGACGGCCTCCCTGCACGGCGCCTTTCAGTATCTGTCCGGCGTACGGCTGCTGCTGGTCGACGACGCCCATCTGCTCGACGACGCCTCGGCCGCCCTCGTCCACCAGCTGGCCGTGCACGGACGCACCCGGCTCCTGGTCGTCACCACCGACGGCGCCCCCGCACCCGGCGCGATCTCCCGGCTGTGGACCGGCGACCTCCTGCCCCGCCTCACCCTTCAGCCGCTGCCCCGCGAGGACACCGCCCGGCTGCTGGCCGCGGAAGCGGCGGGCGCCGGCCTCGACCCGCTCACCGTCAACCGGCTGCACCGCCTGTGCCGGGGCGACCTGCGGCTGATGCGCGACCTGACGGGCGCGCTACGCGAACGCGGGCTGCTCACCCCTGTCGAGGACACCCAGGAGTGGGCGTGGCGCGGCCCGGTGCCGATGACCCCGACCGTGCGCGAGCGCACCGCGCACGTCCTCGACCGCACCTGCCCCGAGCAGCGCGAGATCCTCGAACGCCTCGCCTTCGCCGAGCCGTTGCCGCTGGACCTGGAGGGGGACCGGCTCGAACTGCGTTCCCTGGAACACCTGGAGGCCGACGCACTGGTCCAGGTCGACGACCGGGGCGCGGTCCGCCTCGCCCACCCCCTGCACGGCCCGGTGCTGCGGGCCGCGGCCGGCCGGCTGCGGGCGAGGCGCCTGTCCCGTACGCCCGAACAGTGCCGCCCCGCCCTCGACGCCGAGCTGGCCGCGCTGAGCCGCCGTATCGAGCGGGCGGACGTACGGGCGGTGCCGGCGCCGGTGGGGGAGTGGCTGGTCGCGGAGGGCGCGCGGTTGCCGGCCGGATACGCGGCCGTACGGGCCCGGTTCGCGCGACTGCGCGGTGAGCTGCGGGAGGCGGCTGCCTGGGCGCGGGAGGGGCTGTGGGCCGGCGCCGACGAGCCGTCCTGCCGTCGCGAACTCGCCCTCGCCGAGGCGCAGTCGGGCGATGCGACGGCCGCGCACGAGATCCTGGGTGGCCGCCCCCACGGGGGTGGGGCGGTCACCCGGCCCGCAGCGCTCGGCGGCGACGCCGGTGCGGCGGCCGGGGCTCGCGGTGGCGACGGCGGGGCGATCGGCGGAACGGCCGGGGCGGTCGGCGGCGACGCGTACGACGCCGTGCGCCTCGGGGACCCCGAGCGCGCCGCGGGCCGCCTGACGGGTGTCTTCGCGGAGCACGCCGACGCGCTCGCGCGCGCCGACGGTGCCGCGCTGGATCAGGTGGCCCGGCAGCTCCAGGAGCGCGGCTTCCTGCTCTTCGCGGCCGAGGCGCACGCCCAGGCCGTACGGGCGCACCGCGACCCGCGCGCCGCCCGCACCTCACGCACGCGTGCCGTGGCGCTGGCCCGCCGCTGCCAGGGCGCCCGCACCCCGGCGCTGTCCGGTCTCGTCCTCGGCGAACTGACCTCCCGGCAGCGGCAGATCGTCACCCTGGCCGCCACGGGCCTGAGCAACCGGCAGATCGCCGAGAAGCTCACCCTGTCCGTGCGTACCGTCGGCAACCACCTCTACAGCGCCTACGCCCGCCTCGGCGCCAGCGACCGCGGGGCCCTGCCGTGGCTGGTGGAACAGCCGGACGCACAGCCGGCGTGAGCCGGTCGACCGGGTCGGGGCCGAAGAACGGGTCAGGCCGCTCCGAATGCCGAGAACGCCCACCCCGTGGCCCGATGCAGCGCGTCGCCCGGCAGCGCCGCCCGCGCGTCGCGCAGCGCCTCGGCGAGGGACAGGCCCTCGCTGAGTCCCTTGTGCAGCGCGAGCATCAGCGGCACCACGGCGGCGTCGTTGACGGGCGCGGTGCACGCCACCACGCCCGCCGTGCCGAGCGGCAGCAGCGCGGTGACCAGGCCGAGCAGTTCGTCGGCGCCGACGGAGGCGAAGCGTGCGGTGTCGCAGCAGGACAGGATGATGCGGTACGGGCTGCGGTCCAGGCGCTCGAAGTCGTGCACGATCAGCGGCCCGTCGGCCATCCGCAGCGACGAGAACAGCGGACCGTCCGCACGGAACGTGCCATGAGCGGCGATATGGGCCAGCGCGGCACCGTCGAGTTCCTCCAGCACCTGCGCCGCCCGCGCGTCGGCGTGCTCCAGGACGACGGCACCGCCGTACCGGCCCGCCAGATGCGGCACCTCGGCGCCGCCGGTCGCAAGTCCCGGCCCGCGCACCAGGACCTGGCGGCCGCCCGGCGGCGGCTCGGTCTCCCGGGCGCGCAGCCAGCCGCTCGCCGACGGCGACACGCTGAGCACCCGCTCCCGCAGCGACGGCAGCAGCGCCCACGGCACCCGGTGCAGCCGGGCGGGCGGTACGACCACCACGGGACCGTCGCCGAGATGCGCCGCCGCGGGGCCGAGCAGCAGCTCCTCCAGCCGCCGCCCCGCCGCCTCCACCACCGGCAGCCGTGCCTCCGCGCCCGGGTGGGCCAGCCGCCGCAGCCCGGCCTGCACGTGCTCGGCCTCGGTCTCCGCCTCCGCCAGCAGCCCGGCCTCGAAGCGGCGCACCCGACCCTGCCCGCACAGCAGCACCTGCACCCGCCCGTCCAGCACGGCGAGTTCGACCAGCCGTACGTCGTCGCCCAGCCGCTGAAGCAGCCGGCCCGGGTCGAAGCGGTGACCGTCGCCCGGTGTGTCGCCCCGCAGATGCAGCGTCCGGGACCGGATCTCCCGCTCCAGGCGCCGCTGTTCGCGCTCCAGGACCGGCACCGGACGCGCCTCGCTGCGGGCCTCCTCGGCACGCGCCGCGATCTCCCGGAACGCGGTCAGGTCGCTCAGCAGCTCCGGGTCGGCCGGCGGCCGGGTCGGCGGCGTCGACAGCGCGGTGGCCCGCCAGCGCTCGCTCCACACCAGCAGCCGGCGCGGGCTGCCGGAGTCGAGGCTGGCCTGCTGGGCCAGAGCGGCCAGTTCGGCGCCCTGCGCGGTGGCCCGGGCCCTCAGCTCCGAGGCGCCCAGTGTCATCCGGTGCGCGTCGAGCACGTCCAGGCCGCGCCGGCACGCCTCCAGGACACCGCGCCCGGACCCTGCCGCCCGTGCCCGCAGCGCCTGCGCGGCCCAGCCCGTCATCCGCGCCAGCGGCGGCCCGTTGTGCCGGCTGCGGGCGGCGACGGCCAGATGCCGCTCCGCGTCCGCCGTCCAGCCGAGCCCGAGCGCGATCCGGCCGGCGAGCAGCGAGGCCTCCGGCGCGGCCGGCGCGCCGAAGGAGGCCAGCCGGTCGGCGACCGCCGCCGTGTCGGCCACCAGCCGCCCCGAACTGCGCCCCGCGGCCACCCGCGCCTCGATCAGGACCAGCCGGGCGTGCGTCTCCCACCAGCTGCGCCGCTGCCCGGCGAAGAGCCGCACGGCCATGTCGGCACGTGCTATCGCGGTGTGCGCGTCGCCCGCCAGCCGCGCGGCACGCGCCGCGGCCAGCAGCAGCTCCGCCTTGCGGGTGGACTGGCCGCCGATGCCGTCGAGCACGGCGATCGCCGCGTCCGCCTCGGCCAGCGCCTCCGGCGCCAGCCCGGCCGCCATCAGCACCTCGCAGCGGCGGATGCTCAGCATGAACGTCGGCGTGCCGAGCTTGGCGTAGCGCTCCTCCGCCTCGTCCAGCAGCCGCAGCGCCGCAGGGATGTCGCCCGACCGGAATGCCGCCAGGCCCTGGCTCTCCACCGCGTCCGCCTTGTCGTGCTCCTGGCCCGTGGTGTCCCACAGGACGACGGCCGCCGTGAAGTCGGCGTCCGCCCGGTCCACCGCGCCGAGCGCCAGATGCACGGTCGCGCGCAGCGTCAGCGCCCGCGCCGTCCAGATGACGTCGTCCACCTGCCGCAGCACCGGAATGGCCCGGCGTACGTCCTCCAGCGCCTCCCGGTGGTGGCCGAGGACCCAGCGGGCGTAGGCGCGCCGGAACAGCACCCGGGCACGCGTGTGTCCGCTGCCGCGCTCGATCCCGCGCTCCAGCGCGGCCAGCCCCTGCTGTGTGCGCCCCGCATGCACCAACGCGACCCCGAGCGCCGCCAGGACGTCCGCCTCCCGGTCGGCGGAATCCGCCCGTGCCGCGAGATCCCGGGCGCGCCGCAGATGGTGCAGGGCGATCCGCATGTCGCCCCAGTCCCGCTGCCAGATGCCGATCACCTGGTGGGCGACGGAGGCGTGCAAGGGCGAGGGATCGGCGTCGAGCAGCCCCTCCGCCCGCGCCAGAGCGTCGTTCGGGGCGGCGAACACCATCGGCAGCAGTTCGAGAACCGATTCGCTTCCCGCTGTCACTCCACGGATGGTAGTTGCCCCGGAACCGTGCCACACGGGTTTGGCGCTGTATCAATCAGCGACCACGTGGCTCAATTTGACGACCGTCGCCTCAGCGGGAGGACACGCCATGGCACCACAGCGATTCCACGAGCAGTTCGAGCAGATCCAGCGCTCCATGCCCGACGTCCCCCTCGCGATGGGACCGGACGACTCCGCGGAGTTCATCTACGAGAAGGGCTACGTCCTGGTCCGTGACGGCGAGGACGCCCGCGTCGTCGAGGACACCGTGCGCGCGCACTTCACCGCCGAGCCCGACCTGGTGCAGGACCATGTGCGCCGGGCGGGCCCGCAGACCAACCGCTCGGGCATCACCCGCATCCAGGTCGGCGACCCCGGCGAGGGCGACCGCGCGGGCGACCGCCCCGTCGCGCACGCCCTGCGCGCCCTGCGGGAGTCGGAGGGCCGGACCGGGCGCCGGCTGGTCAGCCGCAACCACCTGGTGTCGATCGCGGTCAACTCCTGTCCCGGCGACGAGCCCGCGCCCGTCGCGCAGGCCGACGGACTCAACCCGGCCCCGGCCGAGGGCACTTACGACGCGGACAGTGCGATCGGCGTCCTGGTCGTCGACACCGGGCTCATGCACGACTTCCGGTCCTCCCCGCTGCTGGCCCACACCGACGGCGACCCTCAGATCAAGGAGTGCGACGACGACGGCGTGCTCCAGCAGTACGTCGGCCACGGCACGTTCATCGCCGGGCTCGTCGCCGCCGTCGCGCCCAACACGGGCATCACCGTCCGCAACTCCCTGAACGACGCGGGCGCCATCCTGGAGTCCGAGTTCGGCGAGAAGCTCTTCGAGGCCGTCGACGCGGGCGGCTGGCCCGACGTCCTCAGCCTCTCCGCCGGCACCTCCAACGGCCGCACCGACGGCCTGCTCGGCATCGAGGCGTTCATGCGGGAGCTGCGCGACCAGCGCACCCTGCTCGTCGCCGCGGCCGGCAACAACGGCAGCGCCACGCCCTTCTGGCCCGCCGCCTACGCCGATCTGCCCGACTACCAGGACGTCGTGCTGTCGGTCGGCGCGCTGCGCGGCGACGGCGAGTTCGGCGCCTGCTTCAGCAACCACGGCCCCTGGGTGAAGGTGTACGCGCCCGGCGAGCGCCTCACCGGCGTCCTCACCGGCTTCGACGCACCGATGCCGTACACCTACCAGCACTCCACCTACGACACCTGCCGGTACGGCTTCGGCTACGCCTGCACCTGTGTGTCCCCGCGCCACACCGGCGTGCTGAGCGAGCAGGGCGGCGCCGCCAAGCCCGACCAGGTGATGTTCGAGGGGCTCGCGCACTGGAGCGGCACCTCGTTCGCCACCCCGCTGGTGGCGGGTCTGATCGCGGCGCACATGAGCGCGCAGCAGGAGAGCGACCCGCGGGTCGCCCGGTACAAGATGCTCGCCGCGAACTCCGGTTACGCGGAGGTGCGGGGGGCGCACGTGGCGGCGCTTCGCCCCGGGACCTGGCGTCCTGTGCCCGTCCTGCCCCCGGCTCCTCGGTCATGAGGGTCGGAACCATCCCCTCCGCGGCGTACGATGACTTGCCGTACACGAGGGGTGGGGCTGTGGACCGTGCAGATGTCGGCGCGTTGGTCCAGTCCGCCGTAGACGGCGACGCGGCGGCCTGGAAGGCGCTCGTGGAAGGGCTGAGCCCACTGGTGTGGTCCGTCGTGCGCGCTCACCGCCTGAGTGACGCCGACGCCCATGAGGTCTACCAGACCGTCTGGTTCCGCTTCGCGCAGCACCTGGGGCGCATCAGGGAACCCGAGAAGGCCGGCTCATGGCTGGCGAGCACCGCACGGCACGAGTGTCTGAAGGTGCTCAAGAGCTTGAGGCGACTGACCGTGACGAACGATCCCCAGCTGCTCGACCGGGTGAGCGAGGACCGTACGCCCGAACAGTCGGTGCTGGACTCGGAGGAGGCCGCCGCCGAGTCCGAACGCATCCGCTGGATGTGGCAGGAGTTCGAGGAACTCGGCGAGCGCTGCCGCCAGTTGCTGCGCGTGCTGATGGCTTCACCGCCGCCCAGCTACCAGGAGGTGTCCGCCGCACTGGGCATCGCCGTGGGCAGCATCGGACCGCTGCGGCAGCGCTGCCTGCGCCGGCTGCGGGCCCGACTCGACGCGCGGGGGGCGCAGTGAACGACGACATGCACGACGACATGACGGGCGAGGGATCCTCCGGCGACGACGGTTTCGACATCGAGCTGCTGGAGGAGGAACTCCGCCGGGCCGCGAGCATTCTGGACCCGGTACCGGCCCAGTTGTGCCAGCTCGCCGTCGAGGCGTTCGCGCTGCACGACCTCGACGCCCGGATCGCGGAGCTGACCTTCGACTCGGTCGAGGACGCCATTGCGGTCAGGGGCGCGACGGATGTGCCGCGGATGCTGACCTTCCGCGCGGGTGAGGTGACCGTCGACGTGGAGGTCACCGCGCAGGGGCTGATGGGGCAGGTGCTGCCCCCGCAGCAGGCGCGGATCGAGGTGCTCGGCGGCCCGCAGACGGCCACCCCGGTCGACGCCGACGACATGGGCCGCTTCACCAGCGACGCCCCGCCCAGCGGACCGTTCGCCCTGCGGCTGCGGACCGGTGGGGAGGTCGTCGTCACGGAGTGGCTGCGGGCCTGATCAACGTGCGGCGGCGTCCACCAGCGTCGCCAACGCCCGCGAGAGCCGGGTGAGTCCGGGGCCCGCCGGACCGCCCGGCTCCGCCATGTACGTGTCCCGGCGGATCTCGACCATCAGGGCGGAGACCCGGGGCTCGGTGCCGTAGAACTCCAGCGGCACGTACGTGCCGCTGAACGGGCTGTCCAGGCCGGTCTCCCCGCACTCGGCGAACGCCTCACGTGCCGCGGCGAGCAGCTTCGCGGGCGTGTGGAAGGAGTCGGTGCCCAGGCAGACCGGGGGCCGCGGGCCCCCGCCGTGCAGCTCGTAGGGGAGCGGAGCGGTCGGATAGGAGTGCACGTCGATGAGCACGGCCCGGCCGGTGGCGGCGAGCCGGTCGGCCACGGCGTCCGTCATGGCCCGCGCGTACGGCCGGAAGTACCGCTCGATGAGCGGTTCGGGGTCCCGGTCGGCGGCCCGCAGCTGCGCGAGATGCGTGGTCCGCGTGTACACGGCGCCCATCCCCACGGCGAGCATCTCCTCCCGCTCGTCGGGGAACCGCTCCGGGTCGACGACCAGCCGGGCCAGCCGATTCACGAACCGCCACGGTCTGCTCTCCGCCATCCCGGCCGCCGCCTCCGCCAGCTCCGCGGTGTGCGCGTCGACGATGTGGTCCAACTCCCGCTCCAGTGCCCGGTCGTCCAGCAGGATCCCGGCACGGACCGCAGGCGGGATCTCCCGCGCGGAGTGCGGCACGTGCAGGATGACGGGGGAGTCCTCAGCGCCGGAGAGGAGTTCGAAGGACGGCGCGGCGGAGGTCATGACGGCTGCTCCCTGGGGCGTTGTCAGTGGCGTGGTGCACCATCACAGCATGACCATCAGCAACGAGCAGGTGATCGCCCACCCGTTCTTCAAGGCGCTGTACAGGGACGACTACTACCCCGACGCGGTGGTGGACCGGGGCAAGGACATCCTGCTGCGGCTGTGCGAGCGCATCGAGGCCGAGCGGCCCGCCGGCCTGGCCGAGCTGTACCCGCTCACCCATGCCGCCACCGACGAGTTCAACGCCCTCCAGGACGAGTTCTGGGCCGCGGGCAGTGAGATCGAGACCGTGGCCCGTGAGGAGATAGCCGAGGACTTCTGGTTCGTGGCCGGCGCCTACGGTTTCGTGGACGCCGATGCGGAAGAACTGATCGCCACCCGGGACTGGTGACGCCGATGACCGTCCACGAGTGTCGCGGTCCGACGCCCGCCGGATCGCCGTGCGTGCCCGACTGCTGGACGCCACCCGGCCGGACGGGCTGCCGGACGTCGTACGGCGGCTGACCCTGCTCCAGATCGACCCCGCCGCCGCCGTCGCGCCCAGCGCCGACCTCGTGGCCTGGAGCCGGCTCGGCGCCTCGGGATACACGACGGCCGGCCTGACAGCGGGGCCGGCGGGCCGGACGCCGCCGGAGCTGCGGGCGATGTTCCGGCCCGCCGAGGATCTCGCGCTCTACCGCGAGGAGACGGCCGAGTGGCCGGAGCGAGGGACACCGACGTCCTGGCGCGAGTACCACGGCACCTGGGTCGCCGCCAACGACGCCTGCCGCCGGGACATCCTCGACCGGCTCGGCGCGGCGGGACCGCTGCCCTCCCGCGAACTGCCCGACACCTGCGAGCTGCCGTGGCGGTCCAGCGGCTGGAGCAACCACCGCAATGTCACCGAGCTGCTGGATCGAGGACCTGGCGCGCTTCCTCGGACTGGAACTCGTGCCGCCCCGGTAGCCCGTGCGCATGGCTCCGCCCCGGCCGGGCGGTGCTCGGCCGGGGCGGAGGTTCGCTCAAGAGGTCCTGTCGGGCCTCCGGGCCCCTGAAAGGGGCAGCCGCGTCAGCTCAGGGACGCGAGTGCCTCGTTCCAAGTGGCCGACGGGCGCATCACCGCGGCGGCCTTGGCCGGGTCGGGCTGGTAGTAGCCGCCGATCTCGGCCGGCTTGCCCTGGACGGCGTTCAGCTCGTCGACGATCTTCTGCTCGTTCGCCGTGAGCGACTCGGCGAGCGGCGCGAAGGCCTTCGCCAGCTCGGCGTCGTCGGTCTGCTTGGCCAGCTCCTGCGCCCAGTACAGGGACAGGTAGAAGTGGCTGCCGCGGTTGTCGATGCCGCCGACGCGACGGGTCGGGGACTTGTCCTCGTTGAGGAAGGTCGCCGTGGCGCGGTCGAGGGTGTCGGCGAGGACCTTCGCCCGGGTGTTGCCGGTCGCGGTCGCGTACTGCTCCAGGGAGGGCACCAGCGCGAAGAACTCACCGAGGGAGTCCCAGCGCAGGTAGTCCTCCTTGACCAGCTGCTGCACGTGCTTCGGCGCGGAGCCGCCGGCGCCGGTCTCGAACAGGCCGCCGCCCGCCATCAGCGGGACGACCGACAGCATCTTGGCGCTGGTGCCCAGCTCCAGGATCGGGAACAGGTCGGTGAGGTAGTCGCGCAGGACGTTGCCGGTCACCGAGATGGTGTCCTCGCCGCGGCGGATGCGCTCCACCGACAGCTTGGTGGCGTCGACCGGGGAGAGGACGCGGATGTCCAGGCCCTCGGTGTCGTGCTCCGACAGGTACGCGTTGACCTTGGCGATCAGGTTGGCGTCGTGCGCGCGGGTCTCGTCCAGCCAGAACACGGCCGGGTCGCCGGTGGCGCGGGCGCGGGTGACGGCCAGCTTCACCCAGTCCTTGATCGGCGCGTCCTTGGTCTGGCAGGCGCGGAAGATGTCGCCCTCGGCGACCGGCTGCTCGATGAGGACGTTGCCGGCCTGGTCGACCAGACGGACCGTACCGGCCGCCTTGATCTCGAAGGTCTTGTCGTGGGAGCCGTACTCCTCGGCCTTCTGCGCCATCAGGCCGACGTTCGGGACCGAGCCCATGGTCGACGGGTCGTAGGCGCCGTTGGCACGGCAGTCGTCGACGACGACCTGGTAGACACCGGCGTACGACGAGTCCGGCAGCACCGCGAGGGTGTCCGCCTCCTGGCCGTCCGGGCCCCACATGTGGCCCGAGGTGCGGATCATGGCCGGCATCGAGGCATCGACGATCACGTCGGACGGCACGTGCAGGTTGGTGATGCCCTTGTCGGAGTCGACCATCGCCAGGGCCGGGCCCTCGGCGAGCTCCGCGTCGAACGACGCCTTGATCGCGGCGCCCTCGGGCAGGGCCTCCAGGCCCTTGTAGATGCCGCCCAGACCGTCGTTCGGGGACAGGCCGGCGGCGGCGAGCGCGGCGCCGTACCGCTCGAAGGTCTTCGGGAAGAACGCGCGCACCACGTGACCGAAGATGATCGGGTCGGAGACCTTCATCATCGTCGCCTTGAGGTGCACCGAGAACAGCACGCCCTGGGCCTTGGCCTCGGCGATCTGCGCGGTGAGGAACTCACGCAGCTGGGCCACGTGCAGCACGGAGGCGTCGACGACCTCACCGGCGAGGACCGGTACGGACTCGCGCAGCACCGTGGTCGAGCCGTCCGCGGCGACGTGCTCGATCCTCAGCGCGCCGGCCTCGGAGAGCACGACGGACTTCTCGGTGGAGCGGAAGTCGTTCCGGCCCATCGTCGCCACGTTGGTCTTGGACTCGGCGGTCCAGGCGCCCATGCGGTGCGGGTGGGTCTTGGCGTAGTTCTTGACCGAGGCGGGGGCGCGGCGGTCGGAGTTGCCCTCACGCAGGACCGGGTTCACGGCGGAGCCCTTGACCTTGTCGTAACGGGCCTGGATCTCCCGCTCCTCGTCGGTCTTCGGGTCGTCCGGGTAGTTCGGCAGCGCGTAGCCCTGGCCCTGGAGCTCGGCGACGGCGGCCTTGAGCTGCGGGATCGACGCCGAGATGTTCGGCAGCTTGATGATGTTGGCCGCCGGAGTCTTGGCCAGCTCGCCCAGCTCGTGCAGGGCGTCCGGGATGCGCTGGTCCTCGGTCAGGTACTCCGGGAACACCGCGATGATGCGGCCGGCCAGCGAGATGTCGCGCGTCTCCACGGCGACACCCGCCTGCGAGGCGTACGCCTGGACCACCGGCAGGAAGGAATACGTCGCCAGGGCCGGGGCCTCGTCAGTGTGCGTATAGATGATGGTCGAGTCAGTCACCGGGTGCTCCGCTCCACGTCTGCAACATTGCTCGACATCAAGATATCTCGTGATCGACCCGTACTCGACAGGGGTCCGCACACCGGTGCGGTATGTCTGCCGAGATCGTGCATCCGCGCAAACGGATGCAGGGCCTCCGGGCAACCGGATCAGCTGATCGAACAGTCATGTAGGGAGATCAACACCGATCCGGAGGCCGGTCCTGACCACCCGGCCGCCCCAGCGAAAGCGGACCATGAGATATCGCAGCAGAGTGACGGCCCCCGCGGCCGCCCTGATCGGCACCGCGGCGGCCCTGGCGGCCGCTCCCTCCGCCCACGCGGCACCGGCGCGCACGGGGACGCCGGCCGCCAGGACCGCCGGCACACCGGGTCCCGAGACGCTCGGTGACAGCGTCTACCCGGCTCTCGGCAATGACGGCTACCGCGTCTCGGCCTACCACCTCGACTTCTCCTACGACGCCACGACGCGGCTGGTCGACGCCACCGCGACCCTGAAGATCCGCACCACCCAGGCGCTGTCCCGCTTCTCCCTCGACTGCCTCGGCCTCGACATCCGCTCCGTCCGTGTCGGCGGCCGCACGGCGACGTACGAGCAGGTGGCCGAGAAGCTGCGCATCACGCCCGCACGGACGCTGCCGAACAAGTCCTGGGTGACCGTGTGCGTCGAGTACTCGGCGGACCCGCGCCGTATTCCGCAGCCGTACACCGGCTGGGTCGACACGCTGGACGGGTTCGCGGTCTGCTGCCAGCCGAACCTGGCGCACACCGTCTTCCCGTGCAACGACCACCCCTCCGACAAGGCCGACTTCACGTTCCGCATCACCGTCCCGGGCGGCCTGCGCGGCGTGGCCACCGGCCTGCTGGAACGCACCGAGAGCCTGTCCGGCGGACGTAGCGCGTACACGTACCGCTCCCGCGAGCCCATGGCCACCGAACTGGTGCAGATCACGGTCGGCGACTACGTGATCAAGGAGCGGCAGGGCCCGCACGGCCTCCCGCTGCGCGACGTCGTCCCGGTCGCGCGCGCCGAGGCACTGGAACCGGCGCTCGCGCTGACGCCGAACCTGGTCGAGTGGCTGGAGGCGCGGCTCGGGGCCTTCCCCTTCGAGACGTACGGCCTGCTGCCCTGCAACTCCGACGCCCCGAACGCCTTCGACTTCACCGGTCTGGAGAGCCAGACCCTGACCATCTACAAGCCGAACTATCTGCTCCAGGCGGAGCCGAAGATCGGCTCGCACATGATGCACGAGCTGGTCCACTCCTACTTCGGCAACAGCGTCAGCCCCGTCGGCTGGGCCGACCTGTGGATCAACGAGGGCCACGCCGACTTCTACGGGCTGCTCTACCGCTACGAGCGCGGCTGGCCGGACTCCCTGGGCCTGACCACCCTGGAAGCCCGGATGAAGAACACCTATGCCCTGGGCGACCAGTGGCGGCGCGACTCCGGACCGGTCGCCGCGCCCGACGCGGCCAACCTGTTCGACGGCCAGCGCTACCTCGGCGGCGTGCTGGTCCTGTACGCGCTGCGCAACCTCGTCGGCGAGAGCGCCTTCAACGCGCTGGAGCGCGCCTTCCTCGACCGGTACCGCAACTCCTCGGCGTCGACGGCCGACTACATCGCCGTCGCCTCGGAGGTCTCCGGTCAGGATCTGTCCGGATTCCTCCGGGACTGGCTGTACGGCACGAAGACGCCGCGGATGCCGGGGCACCCGGACTGGACGGTCACGCCGGTGGACCCGGCGCTCGCCGCGCCGCACAGCCGCAGGCGCAGCCGCTCGCACGACAACTCGGCCACCCTGTAGGGACGTCCGGGCAGGTCAGTCGAGGCAGACGGGGGTCACCTCGTCCGCCTCACCGGGAATGCGCTGCTGCGGGATCGACACCGTGCCCTGCTGGATCGCGACCGTGCGGGTGGGCGCCGGGATGCTGATGCCCTCCCTGCGGTAGCGCCGGTGCAGGCGCTTGATGAACTCGTGCTTGATCCGGTACTGGTCGCTGAACTCGCCGACGCCCAGGATCACGGTGAAGCCGATCCGGGAGTCGCCGAAGGTGTGGAAGCGGATGATCGGCTCGTGGTCCGGGAGGGCACCCTCGACCTCGGCCATCACCTCGCCGATGACCTCGTTGGTCACGAGCTCGACATGGTCCAGGTCGCTGTCGTAGGCGACGCCGACCTGGACGAGGATCGTCAACTCCTGCTCGGGACGCATGAAGTTGGTCATGTTCGACTTCGCGAGCTCGCCGTTGGGGATGACGATCAGGTTGTTGGAGAGCGCCCGCACGGTCGTCTGGCGCCAGTTGATGTCCTCGACGTAGCCTTCCTCGCCGCTGCTCAGCCGGATGTAGTCGCCGGGCTGGACGGTCTTGGAGGCGAGGATGTGGATGCCCGCGAAAAGGTTGGCGAGGGTGTCCTGAAGGGCGAGCGCGACCGCCAGACCACCGACGCCCAGGGCGGTGAGCAGGGGGGCTATGGAGATGCCCAGCGTCTGGAGCACCACCAGGAAACCGATGGCGAGCACCAGGATCCGGGTGATGTTCACGAAGATCGTGGCCGAGCCGGCGACGCCGGGACGGGACTGCGTGACCGAACGCATCACCCCGGCGATCCCGCGGGCCGCCGCCATCGTCACGACGAAGATGAGCAGCACGGTCAGCGCCTGGTTGACGTTGTGCTGGACCGTCCTGGTCAGCGGCAGCGCCGCGCCCGCGGACGCCGCACCACCGAGGAACGCCGACCACGGCAGCACGGTCCGCAGCACGTCCACGATGAGGTCGTCGCCGCTCCAGCGGGTGCGGTCGGCGTGCCCCCGCAGCCAGCGCATCAGCATCCGCAGCAGGAAGGCCGCGAGCAGGCCCGCGGCCAGCGCGATCCCGGCGATGACCAGGTCGTCCACGGTGAGCGCTCGGTTCACCGGTCACCTCCGGGGAGAAGAACTGCGGCGAATCCATCCGCCGACGGCCGGATGTGAAGTCTCGTCACCTTGTCACCTGCTCGATTCCGCGATGTGCCGTCGTGCCGGTCACCCGTCCCCCGTGACCGGCACGAGGGCTCATCCTGCCGTATCGGGTACACGTGTTCGTACAGGGAGCGTCGGCCGGGCGGCCTCGTCGACCGCTTTCGGGCATTCTCTCCCGGACCGCCGTCTCCGCGGAGGTCCGAACGGCCGCACGCCGGGGCTCGCTTGATGCGCGGGGGCGGCACACGGGTCGCACACAGCGGTGCGCGCTCCGACGGTCACCCGGGTCGCGGGCCCCGCGACCCGCGACCCGCCGGTGCCGGTGCCGGTGCCGGTGCCGGTCCCCGCGGCCCCGTCACATGTCCGTGAACGAACCGTGCCGGCCGGCGCCGGAGGCGAAGCGGGCCGCACCCTGCATGCTCTCGGCCAGCACGCCCGTGCCGTGGGCCAGTTCACCGCGCATCGCCGCCGCCTCGTCCAGCCCGTCCTGCTCGAGCACGGAGGCGCGGTCGGAGCGCAGGCACGCCTGGGGGAACCCGGCGATCACGGCGGCGAGTTCCTCCGCCTCGGCGCGGGCGCGTCCGCTGGGCACCACGCGGTTGGCGAGCCCCATGGCGTGGGCCTCGCGGGCGGCGACCGGCCGCCCCGTCAGGATCATGTCCAGCGCGCGGCTCGTGCCGATCAGCCGGGGCAGCCGTACCGTGCCGCCGTCGATCAGCGGCACGCCCCAGCGGCGGCAGAACACCCCGAAGACGGCGTCCTCCTCGGCGACCCGCAGATCGCACCACAGGGCGAGTTCCAGCCCGCCCGCCACCGCGTGCCCGGCGATCGCCGCGACGACCGGCTTCGACAGCCGCAGCCGCGTCGGTCCCATCGGGCCGTCGCCCTCCTCGGCCACCCGGTTGCCCCGCCCGGTGCCGAGCGCCTTGAGGTCGGCGCCCGCGCAGAAGGTGCCGCCCTCGCCCCACAGCACCGCCACCCGCGCCTCGTCGTCCGCGTCGAACTCCCGGAAGGCGTCCGCGAGTTCGACGGCCGTCGGCCCGTCGACCGCGTTGCGGACCTCGGGGCGGGAGAGGACGACGGTGGTGACGTGTCCCTGGCGCTCGATACGGACCGGCATGGCGGGGCCCTCCTCTGGTCGGACCCCGTACGTTAGTTACCGGTCACTTGGCCTTCCAGCGGAAGCGTCGCTCAGATGACCTTGAAGCGCACCAGCGCCCCGAGCGTCAGCGCCCCCGGCAGCAGCGGCAGCCACACCGTGATGATCCGGTACGCCAGCACCACCGCGGTCGCCACCGCGACCGGGCCGCCGGCCGCCACCAGCGCCACGATCAGCGCCGCCTCGACCGAGCCGAGGCCGCCGGGCGTCGGCACGAGCGCGACGGCCACGGTCGCCGCGAGATACGCGAGGGCCATGTGCGCAGGCGGCACGTCCAGGCCCAGCGCCATCCCGACCAGCACCAGCCCGGCCGCCTGAAGCGCCGGAAAGGCGATCGAGCCGCCCCACAGCGCCAGCGCGCGCGAGGGGCGGGTGTGCACCGAGCGCGCCTCGCCCAGCGCCGTGCCCAGGAACGACAGCACGGCGGTGCGCAGCTTGCGGACCAGGGCGAAGAGGGCGACCACCACGACCACCACCGCGCCGACGACCAGCAGCAGCGGACCCCATGCCCCGTCGGGCAGCAGCGGCCCCGGCTGGAGCGCGTGCGGGAAGGCGATGAGCAGCGCGGCCAGCAGCCCGACCCGGGCCACGCTCTCCGCCAGCAGATACAGCGCCAGCGCCGCCGAGGAGCGCGCGAGCGGCAGCCCGCACACCGTCATGAAGCGCAGGTTCACCGCGCTCGCACCCAGCCCGGTGGGCAGCAGATGGTTGGCCGAGCCCGCCGCGAACTGCGTGACGAGCAGCCGCAGCCTGGGCAGCCGGTCGACCACGGCTCCCTGCCGGGTCACCGCCGCCGCCACCCACGTCAGGCAGGTGGCGCCGGCCGCGGCGAGGAGCCACGGCCACTTGGCCGTCGCCAGATGCCCGATGCCCTCGGCGAGCACGGTCCGGTGCCGCACCGCGACCAGGACGACGAGGGCGAGCGGTAGCAGGACCAGTATCCGGCGGATCGGGACGCGCCGGAGCAGGCGTTGCGCGTGGAGTCGTACAGCGGTCACATCGGGAGAGGTTTTCCGTGCCGCGACAACGGCGGGTTGCGGAAGCGCAGACGGCGTCTTACGGACCGGCTGCGGACGGACACCGGTCCTCACGAAGGCGGCGATATTGACCTCAACGTTGCTTGAGGTCCTACGTTTCCTCCCATGAGCATGGAGACCACAGCCTGGACCCAGCTGCACAGCGTCATGAACGCGGAGCGGGAGCGCCGCCCGTTCGCCCGCGCCACGCTGCGCCGCATCGGCGCCTTCGCCCGCCCGCACCGCCGCAGGATCGCGCTCTTCGTCGTGCTGGGGGTGCTGACCGCACTGCTCGCCGTCGCGACCCCCGTTCTGGCCGGACACATCGTCGACGCGATCGTGACGGGTGGCGACGAGGCCGCCGTCGTCCGCCTCGCCCTGCTGATCGCCCTGATCGCGGTCGCCGAGGCGGCGCTCGGGATCCTCGCGCGGCGCCTGTCGGCGGCCCTCGGCGAGGGTCTCATCCTCGATCTGCGGACGGCTGTGTTCGATCATGTGCAGCGCATGCCGGTCGCGTTCTTCACACGTACTCGTACGGGAGCGCTGGTCTCCCGTCTCAACAACGACGTGATCGGCGCCCAGCGGGCCTTCAGCAACACGCTCTCCGGCGTGGTCAGCAACCTCGTCACGCTGGTGCTCACCCTCGTCGTCATGCTCACCCTGTCCTGGCAGATCACCCTGCTCGCCCTGGTCCTGCTCCCGGTGTTCGTGATCCCGGCCCGGCGCATGGGCCACCGCATGGCCGGGATGCAGCGGGAGGCTGCCGCGCTCAACGCGGCGATGGGCACCCGGATGACCGAGCGCTTCTCGGCCCCCGGCGCCACGCTCGTCAAGCTCTTCGGGCGTCCGCAGGAGGAGTCGCAGGAGTTCGCGGACCGGGCCCGGCGGGTCGCGGACATCGGCGTGCGGACGGCCACCGCCCAGTCGGTGTTCATCACCGCGCTCACCCTGGTGTCCGCCCTGGCCCTCGCCCTGGTCTACGGCCTCGGCGGCTGGTTCGCCCTGCGCGGCACCCTGGAGCCGGGCGACGTCGTCGCGCTGGCGCTGCTGCTGACCCGCATGTACGCGCCGCTCACCGCGCTCGCCGGCGCCCGCGTGGAGGTCATGAGCGCCCTCGTCAGCTTCGAGCGCGTCTTCGAGGTGCTCGACCTGAGGCCCCTCATCGAGGAGAAGCCGGACGCACGGCGGGTCCCCGAGGGCCCGGTGGCGGTGGAGTTCGACGACGTCCGCTTCGGCTACCCGTCCGCCGACAAGGTCTCCCTCGCCTCCCTGGAGGAGGTGGCCACCCTCGACACGCGCGGCGGCGCCGAGGTGCTGCACGGCATCTCCTTCCGCGCCGAACCCGGGCAGACCGTCGCCCTCGTCGGCTCGTCCGGCGCCGGCAAGTCGACCGTCGCCCAGCTTCTCCCGCGGCTCTACGACGTCGACGAGGGCGCCGTACGCGTCGGCGGCGTCGACGTCCGCGACCTGAGCGCCGAGTCCCTGCGCGACACGCTCGGCATGGTCACCCAGGACGGCCACCTCTTCCACGACACCGTCCGCGCCAACCTGCTGCTCGCCCGGCCCTCGGCGACCGACGCCGAACTCTGGGACGCCCTGTACCGGTCCCGCCTCGACGAACTCGTACGGTCCCTGCCGGACGGCCTCGACACCGTGGTCGGCGAGCGCGGCTACCGGCTCTCCGGCGGTGAGCGCCAGCGCATGACCATCGCCCGGCTGCTGCTGGCCGGCCAGCGCGTCGTCATCCTCGACGAGGCCACCGCCCACCTCGACAACACCTCCGAGGCCGCCGTCCAGGAGGCGCTCGCCGAGGCCCTGGAGGGCAGGACGGCGGTCGTGATCGCGCACCGGCTGTCGACCGTGCGGGCGGCGGACCTGATCCTGGTGGTCGAGGCCGGCCGGATCGTCGAACGGGGCACGCACGAGGAGCTGCTGGCGGCCGAGGGACGTTATGCCGAGCTGTACCGCACCCAGTTCGAGGAGCGGTCCGGCGGGATCGCGGACGTCGAGGTGGTGGCGTAGGGCGCGGTGCGGCCGGCGGCCGAGGGGGCGGAATCGGCCAAGGTCGTCGGCCGTACCCATCAGGAACACACAAACATCGACAGCCTCATTGCTTCCCCTGTGTTCTCAACTTAGTGTGCGTTGGGTTTCCGAACAGCACCGCACACGATCTGACGCTCCCTCAAGCCGTGCAGCGCCGCACTGTCGTCCCGAGGAAGGCCACCGTCGATGCCGCTCTCTCCCGCGTCCCCCACCGGCCCGTCCCGCTCGCCGGGCATGCCGGTCAGCCGCCGCCGTCTGCTGGAGGGCGGAGCCGCCCTGCTCGCCGCGCTCGCCGTCTCCGGGTCGTCCGCCACGGTGCACGCGGCCGAGGGGACCGCGACGGCGGCCGGCACCCCGGAGTGGAACGGCCACATCGACGTCTTCCGGATCGGCACCCAGCCACCGCACACCACGCTCATGCCGTACGCCGACGTGGCCCAGGCGCTGGCCGCCGACCGCACCCGCTCGCCGTACCGCCTGAGCCTCGACGGCACATGGAAGTTCGCCTATGCCGACCGGCCCGACGACCGGGACGCCGACTTCCACCGCACCGACGTCGACGACAGCGACTGGGACACCGTCCCGGTCCCCTCGGTGTGGCAGATGCACGGCTACGACCGCCCGATCTTCGTCAACATCACCTACCCCTGGTGGGGGCCGAACGGCCTCGGCGAGGAGGCGCAGCCCCCGGCCGCGCCCACCCGCTTCAACCCGGTGGGGCAGTACCGGCGCACCTTCACCGTGCCGCGCGGCTGGGCGGGACGCCGGACCTTCCTGCACTTCGAGGGCGTCAAGTCCGCGCACTACGTGTGGATCAACGGGGAGCTGGTCGGATACGCCGAGGACTCCTTCACCCCCGCCGAGTACGACATCACCGAGCACCTGCGGCCCGGCACCAACCAGATCGCCGTGGAGGTCTACCGCTTCTCCGACGGGGACTGGCTGGAGGACCAGGACATGATCCGGCTGAGCGGCATCTTCCGCTCGGTCCACCTCTACTCCACACCGGCCGTCCATCTGCGCGACTTCAAGCTGGACACCCCGCTCAGCGACGACTGCACGGCCGCCGAGCTGACCGTGACCGCGAGCGTGCGCGCGTACGACGGGCGGGGCGAGGGCGGCTACCGCGTCGAGACGCAGTTGTACGACCCCGCCGGCCATCCCGTCTGGCCCAGACCGCTCCAGCAGCCCGTCGACCTCGCCTCCGCCCCCGCCGGTGAGGACGTGACCGTCCGGGCGAGCAGGGCCGTGCCCGCGCCCCGGTTGTGGTCCGCCGAGCACCCGAACCTCTACACCGCCGTACTGCGCCTGCGCGATCCCGCCGGCAAGGTCACCGAGACCCTCTCGCACCGCGTCGGCCTGCGCGAGTTCGCGCTGAAGGACGGCCTGATGCGGATCAACGGCAAGCCCGTCTCGTTCCGCGGCACCAACCGGCACGAGATGCACCCCGACAGCGGCATGGCACTCACCCGCGACCACATGGTCACGGACATCGAGATCATCAAGCGGATGAACATGAACTCCGTCCGCACCTCGCACTACCCCAACAACCCGCTGTGGTACGAACTCGCGGACGAGTACGGCCTCTACCTCGTCGACGAGACCAACCTCGAGACCCACGGCATCCGCGGCGAGTACCCCGGCGACCACGCCGACTGGACCAAGGCGTGCGTCGCCCGCGCCCAGGCCATGGTCCACCGCGACAAGAACCACGCCTCGGTGGTCGTCTGGTCGCTCGGCAACGAGGCGGGCGGTGGCAGCACCTTCGTCGCCATGCACGACTGGATCAAGTCCTACGACACGACGCGCGTCGTCCAGTACGAGGGCGACGACCGGCCGGCGATCAGCGACATCCGCTCGGAGATGTACGACAGCCCCTCCCGCGTCGAACAGCGTGCGAAGGACACCGCCGACACCCGGCCGTACGTGATGATCGAGTACGCGCACGCGATGGGGAACTCCAACGGCAACTTCAAGGAGTACTGGGACATCGTCCGCCGCTACGACGTCCTCCAGGGCGGCTGGATCTGGGACTTCGTCGACCAGTCGCTGAGCTGGCCCGTGCCGGTCCGCAAGATCCTCACCGAGTCCGGGCCCGACGCACTGCGCGGCGAGGTCCTCACCGCCAGCGGCACCTTCGACCGCGCCAAGGGCGTCTCCGGCGCCACGGTCTTCCCCCGCGACGCCCGCCTCGACCTCACCGGCTCGCTCACCCTGGAAGCCTGGATCACCCCGCACCACACCGGCTACCACCAGCCGATCCTCGTCAAGGGCGACACCCAGTACGCGCTCAAGCAGTCGGACCGCAACCTGGAGTTCTTCATCTACGGCGGCGGCCAGTGGATCACCGCGACCTGGGCGCTCCCGGACGACTGGACCGGCAACGAGCACCACATCGCCGGTGTCTTCGACGCGGACGCCGGCACGCTGACCCTCCATGTCGACGGCGCCGAGAAGGCCACCCGGACGACCACGCGCAGGCCCGCCCCCAACACCGCCCCGCTCTCGCTGGCCACCGATGTCGACAACCCCACCCGGGAGTTCAGCGGCACGATCCGCCGGGCACGCGTGTACGCGCGTGCGCTGAGCGCCGCCGAACTCGGCTCCGACGGCCGCGGTCCCGGCGACGAAGGCGTACGGTTCTGGTTCGACGCGGCCACCGCCGGCCTCACCGAGAAGCGGCCCCGCCAGAAAACGTTCTTCCCATACGGCGGCGACTGGGGCGACAACCCCAACGACGGCACCTCCAACGCCGACGGCATCGTCACCGCCGACCGCCGCCACACCGGCAAGGCGGCCGAGATCAAACGGATCTACCAGGCCGTCCAGGCGACGCCCGCCTCCGGTGACATACTCGCTCCCGGATCGGCGATCACCCTCACCAACGAGTATCTGTTCACCAACCTCCGTGAGTTCGACGGCTGTTGGGAGCTGGTCGCCGACGGCGAGGTGGTCCGGCGCGGGAAGCTGACCCGCACCCAGCTGGACGTCCCGCCGCTGAGCAGCAAGGACATCACGGTGCCGGTCCGGCTGCCGGCGGACCCGGCACCGGGCACCGAGTACTTCCTCGAACTGTCCTTCACCACCAAGGACTCCACCCCGTGGGCGAAGGCCGGCTTCGAGGTGGCCAGGCAGCAACTGCCCCTCGACGCCGACGTCCCGGCACTGACGCCCGCACCACTGGCGAGCGTGCCCGTGCTGCAGCACACCGACGGGGAGAAGGCCGTCACGGTCAAGGGCAAGGACTTCTCCGTCACCGTCGACAAGAGCACCGGGACCATCACCTCCTACGAGGCCCGGGGCACCCGGCTCATCACCTCGGGCCCCGTGCCGAACTTCTGGCGGGCGCCCACGGAGAACGACCGTGGCAACGGCCAGCACACCCGCAACCAGACCTGGCGCGACGCGGGCACCGACCGGAGGGTGACGGAGGTCAGCACGCGCCCCCTGGGGGACAGGGCCGTCGAGATCAAGGTCGCCGGCGCCCTGCCGACGGCCGTCGAGTCGACGTACACCACCACCTACACGGTGTTCGGCAACGGCGAGATCAAGGTCGACAACACGCTGCACCCGGGCGCCGCGTCACTGCCCTACATCCCGGAGGTCGGCACGCTGCTGCACCTGCCCGGACGCTTCGAGCGGCTGCGCTACTACGGCCGCGGGCCCGAGGAGAACTACGTCGACCGCCACGACGGCACCGACGTGGGCGTGTACTCCGGCACCGTCTCCGAGCAGTGGACCCCGTACATCCGGCCCCAGGAGAACGGCAACAAGACCGACGTCCGCTGGATCGCCCTGACCGACACCTCGGGCAGCGGCCTCCTCGTCTCCGGGGAGCCCCTGCTGGAGGTCAACGCCTCGCACTTCACCCCGGAGGACCTGTCGTCCGGCGTACGCCACGAGTACCAGCTCGCCCCGCGCGAGGAGGTCGTCCTGCGCGTGAACCACCGGCAGATGGGCCTGGGCGGCGACAACAGCTGGGGCGCCCACACCCACGACCGGTACAAGCTGTTCCCGAGCCGCGACTACTCCTACACCTACCGGCTGCGGCCGCTGGCCGACGTGGCCGGGGCGATGGCGGCCTCACGCAGGCCGACCGGGCCGGAGTGACCGAGGGGACCGGGGTCCGGACCTGCGCCCGAGGCACCGTCGACTCGGAGGACACCGCGATCCACCGAGCGGAACGGGGGTGAACCCTGAGCCGAGCAGTCAGGGCTGAACAAGCCGAAACAGCCGAAACAGCCGAAACAGCCGAACAAGCCGACCTCGCCGGGCGACACGTCCGGGCCGCGCCGATGCGGCTCGCGGGATGCAGCCATCTCCCAATTCCCTGGTGGACAACGGGCGCGGGCCTCTTGGCTGCGCTGCGGAGACCCTTCTCGCCAGACCGGAGCGATATTCCTCACAATCGTCGACTTCGACGCGTGCCGGGGTACAGTGAACAACGCCCTTGACCTGCACAAAGCAGGCAGGGAGCCGTCCTTCAGGAGTCCAAAGTGCTGCGTACTCTGTTCAAGTCCAAGATCCACCGCGCCACCGTCACCCAGGCCGACCTGCACTACGTGGGATCGGTGACCATCGACGCGGATCTGCTCGACGCCGCCGACCTGCTGCCCGGTGAGCTCGTCCACATCGTCGACATCACCAACGGCGCCCGCCTGGAGACCTACGTCATCGAGGGCGAGCGTGGCTCTGGAGTCGTCGGGATCAACGGGGCCGCCGCCCATCTCGTCCACCCCGGCGACCTCGTGATCATCATCAGTTACGCTCAGATGGCCGACGCCGAGGCGCGGGAGTTCGAACCGCGGGTCGTGCACGTGGACGGCGCCAACCGGATCGTGTCCCTGGGCGCCGACCCCTCCGAGCCGGTGCCGGGTTCCGACCAGGAGCGCAGCCCGCAGGCCGTGCCGGTGGCCTGACCGCCGCGGCAGCAGACGGAAGACGGACCAGGGAGCGTGCCATGAGCGAGATCGAGATCCGCGACGACCGTGCGGCGGGCCGCCTGGAGGCTCTGAAGGGCGACGAAGTCACCGGCCACATCGAGTACTTCGTCCTGGAGTCCCCGGCACGCGCCCTCGTCCCCGTCCACACCATCGTCGAACCGGCCCACGAGGGGAAGGGCATCGCGGGTTCGCTGGCGCGTGAGCTGTACGGCATGGCGGCGCGCGAGGGAGTCGTCGTCGCGCCGCTGTGCCCGTACGTCGTGAAGTGGGCCGAACGCCACCCTGACGAGGCCCCGGCCGCCGACCCGGCGCTGCTGGAGGCGGCCAAGGACTGGCTGCGGGCGCACCCCGAGCGGTTCTGACACGGGCGGTTCCGAGCGGGCCGTTCCCGGGCGGGTCCGGGAAGGACGACACTGGTCCTGACGGGCCCACTTGGCCGCCGTCGTTGACGCGGGTGAGTGACTGGTGGCGCGGCCCTCGGGTACGCGGGGGAGTAGTCCAGAGCCGATGTCACGGACTGCTGGAGGACGCCATGACCAACCCGTATCCGGACCCGGTCCATCCGGGACCGACCCCGGGCCCGGAACCGCCGTATCCGGAGCCGCCGCACCCCGAACCGCACCCGGTTCCGCCGCCGGAGCCCGCGCCGGCTCCCGAGCCACCCGCACCGCCTCCGCCCGGACCGCCACCGCCCCCGGGTCCCCCGCCCCCGCCGGGGCCGCCCCCGCCGGCGCCACCGAGTCCGCCTCCGCCCCAGCCCCCGGACCCTTCCCCGTCGCCGATCCCGCCGGGACCGGAGCCGGTGCCGAACCCCGAGCCCGGGCCGCCGCTCACCTGAGCCCACCATGTACGGAGGGTGAGATTTTCTCATCGCAAGACTCCATTGCGTGACGGTCCGACCGCTGTCAACGAACTGGGTGACCGGGCTTACGGCGCTCGCGATCGTGGTCTGGATCGTCCTCTTCGACCGGGTCAAGGGCCTGCGCAAACCGGAGATGGCTGCGCGCAGCCTGCTCTACGACCTGCTGGGTACCGCGAGTGTCCCGCTGCTCGCGGCCCTCGTGGCCCTCATGCCGTTCGCCCTCCGCACCCTGGCCCTGCGCCCTGAGATGCGTCAGAAAGCCGGTCTGCCTGGGCGTTCGGCGCCTTCTGACCGAGGGCGCGGCACCCGGTCTTCCCGCCGATCAACGGCCACCGCAACTACACCACGGACGACCGGATGATCCCCGAGCGCGACCGTCTCCTGGAGCGGCTGCGGAGGCCCCGCGGCGCGGCGGACGACGAGAAATCGCCACCCACCGCACGCGCCCAGGAGCGGGGGGGGGGGGGGGGGGAGGTCCCCCCCCCC